>JBBQPO010000215.1:0-10764 GCA_038217285.1 Chthonomonadales bacterium | reverse complement strand
TCATCATTCCCGCCCATGTCGCGATCAGAACCACCACGACGGACACCGCCGCCTGTACCTGTGCCTGCGTCATCTTGCCTAACCCTCCTGAACCAAAATGAGGGCCGCACTGCCCTTTTCCGGCCCGCGCGGCCCTTTTCCGAATGCGTCTACAGTCTACTACTCAGGTGTTATTGAAAGCGTTTCACGCATTGTCTGAACGCAGTTTTTGGATTTACTATGATGACTTGCCTGACCATCCTAACTACCCCACGGAACCCCTCCGCCTGGACTGCATAGCATCCCTATGTTGGCAGTTTCTCCGTCGCCGAACGTCTCCCATGCTTCGTGGCACTCGTCTATCGGAACGTCGATTTCAGCACCCTTCTGAAATTGAAGGAACAACCGACCGCTGCGAAAGGCTATCAAATACGCGACAGACTCATGCAGCAAAGGCAACAGGGACACCCCGACAGGGCGTCTGAAGGATCAATCACTTCCATCTGTAAGCCGTCACGCAACTTAAAGGGTTCTCCGATAACAATCGTGACCGAACCTGCTGGTTGGGCGAAAACGCGGCTCATTCGGAAGTCAAAGCAAATCTGATTTACTGTAAACCCCTGTAGGTTCCATTCACGGCGATCAGGAAATTCTGTCAGACGTTTGCACATGTTGTCTCCTATGCCGGGATCGACCTCATGGCATTTTCTCGCCTTCGCGCTTTCGCCGCAATTCGGTCATCAACTCGTCCGGAGAGGCACCTTTCGCGACGAGAGCCTGACGGAGTTTAACCAGGGCCGCCGTCGCTTTGCCGTTTTGCGGTGTCAGCACCAGTACGCCTCCTTCCAGGGTGCGAAGCGCGTATTTCTGACCTTCTTCAATGCCGAGATCATCTCGTAGACGCTTGGGAATCGTAATTTGACCTCGCCGCGCCACTTCTATCGTTGCATCCATCGTTTCCTCCCTGCAAAAAGTGAAATCCGCAAACGTAGTTCCGTTTGCGGATATTATACTCTGCCTGTCATGACCTTGTGTAACGAAGTGTCGAAGAAGGACAGGTTTGGGGCCGTTCTAGCCGGGATACCAGATGACGCGGGGATCGTTGATGGGGCGGGCGTAGTCCCAGGACTGGTCGATCAGTTTGGGGAGGTCTACTTTCGGTCGCCAGCCGAGCAGGAACTTCGCTTTCGAGTTGTCCAGCCAGGTCGATTGAAATTCGGTGACGATCTCTACGGAGGGCAGGCCGCGCGTCTGGGCCAGATAGTCGGCGACTTTGCGATAGTCGACCGGCTCGTCCATGCTGATGTTGAAGGTCTGCTGACGCGCCTGCGGATGCCCGACCGCGCAGACGATGGCCTCGATCAGGTCGGTCAGAGGCACGAAGTTGCGCTGAATCGGCTTGCCCTCCGGGTCGAGCATCACCGGAATCGTCTGGGTGCGGACGTATTCGTTCGCCTTCTCGGCTCCGACGTAGTCGCGCCAGCGGGGGCCGCCGAAGATATCTTCGCCGAACGAGAGGGTGTATTTGAAGTCGTCCTTCTCCATGATCCAGGGGGCGCGCAGGCAGCAGCCGTTCAGGCCATACTGAATATAGTACTGCTCCAGCATCACCTCTTCCAGCACCTTCGAGAGGGCATAGCAACCGGGATAGGCAGAGTGCTTCTGGGTTTCGGTCACGGGCGCGGGAAATTTGTAGAAGAAATGGCCCATGCCCGCATCGCCGCCCAGCAGAACGAACTGTGCGAAGGTCGGGCTCTCACGGCAGGCTTCCAGAAGCCAGAACAGCCCTTTGACCGCGACGTCCATGATGGCGTCGGGCGTCTCCTTACAGGTCGCGAGATGGAGCACATGGGTCACGCCCTCCATCGCCTTGCCGACCTCATCGCGCTGCGACATATCGCCCTTAACCACCTCCAGGCCGGCCCGCTCCGGCAGCATCCGGTTATGGCACAGGGCTCGGACGAGGAAACCGTCGGCCTCCGGCGAGCCCAGGAACCGATGCAGAAACGCCTGCCCGACCTTGCCTGCGGCCCCCGTCACCAGAATACGCTTCGTTGCCAATCTCTACTCCTTCCACTCTCGTGTCTCCAGAATCAGGCTGCCCTGCACACCTTGCAGCATCTCGCGCGCTTTCAGGTCGTCGAAAAAGTGCGCCTCGTCGAAGAGATGCGCGTACCTTCCGTCTCGCTCCAGGCCTGCGGCCTTCGCGCGTTCCAGCACCTCCCGCCACCGCTTGTTGCCGTAGGCCGGCCAGCGGATCCCCGCCTGACAGTAGGAGACGTCGGCGAAATAGCGCGGCTTACTCTCTCCGCCCGGCTTCGGGCGCCGGGCATGCCAGAGGGCGGAATGCACCAGCACGGCCGAGCCTGGCGGAAGATTATCGACGACGACCGTGCCCGGTAGGTCCGCCGTCCCGAGGTGAAACAGGGCGCCGTTGTCCACGATGGTGCGCTGGGTGCGCGGCAGCGCCAGCAGGTCGCCGATCTCCCCGTTCAGGCCGTTGAAGTAGTAGAACAGATGCACCATCGTATGAGAGCGATTGCTCTGCGGCGTCTGCTCGTAGTCCTGGTGCCAACTGACGCCCGGCGCGCCAGCGTTCTGCCGCACGGCGTGGAAGTGATGAAAGGCGAACCCTGGCCCCATTACCGACTCGACGATCTCCATCACGCGCGGGTCGCTCACCAGCGGCCCCAGAGACGGATACTCCACGGTCCACGGCACGGGACCGCCGCTGCGGCGCGCCATCTCCAGCGCATCGATATCCGTCTTTACCGCCTCGCACTCTTCGGCGCTGAGTAGACTTTTGAAGATAAGATAGCCTTCTTTGCGGAAGGTTTCGCCCTGTTCCGTGGTCAATGCCGTCATGCCGTTTTTTACCCTTTCGTCTGCGTCGTCGAAACTTTCGTCATGTCCGGCCACTGCTGATGCCAGGTCGTGGCCTGTTCGTAGGCGAATGCCAGCCGCAGGATCGCCGATTCACGGTAGAGTCCGCCGACGAACTCGATGGACTGCGGGACGCCGTTCAGCATTCCGCACCGCGTCACGATCGTCGGGTGGCCGGTCAGGTTGGTATAGACCAGCGACGGGCCGGCGAAGGGCACCGTGACGTAGCAGTCGATATTCTGGAAGACGGTCGCCATCTCGACCTGCAACTGCCGCCGCGCACGGAGGGCCGCGATATAGTCGGCCGCCGGGATGAGGGAGCCGATGCGGAAGGTGTTGGGCCAGCTTCCGGCCTCCTGCTGCGCCAGCAGGGCCGTCTGCCCGCTGTCCGTCAGCTTCTGAAAGGCCGACGACGACTCCGCTCCGATGATCACCTCCGCCAGCGCCCCGTAGGCGTCGGTCTCTTTTGGCAGGCTGATGGGGACCGGGGTGACGCCCAGGCGCGTCAGAGTCTCCAGCACATCGGCGTAGACCTTATTGCGCGCGGCATTCTTCTTGACCGCGTCGAACGCGGCCTGGTCGATGCCGACGCGCAGCTTCTTGAGGTCGGAGCGAGGGTGCCAGCCGAACGGGACGTCCGCCGTCGTACCGTCTTTGCCGTCCGGCCCGTAGATGGCGTTCAGGACGACCGCGCAGTCCTCGACACCCCGGCACATCGGCCCGAGTTTGTCCATGGTCCAGCAGAGCGCCATCGCGCCGTAGCGGCTGACGCGCCCATAGGTCGGGCGCAGGCCGGTCACGCCATTGCGCACCGAGGGGCTGACGATGCTGCCCAGCGTCTCCGTGCCGATAGCGAACCCGACGAGTCCTGCGGCAGTCGCGCTGCCCGGCCCTGCCGAAGAGCCGCTGGCGCCCTCCTCTGGCTTCCAGGGGTTGCGCGTCAGGCCGCCGAACCAGACGTCGCCCATCGCCAGCTCGCCCATCGAGAGTTTGGCGACAAGCACCGCGCCCGCCTCTTCCAGTCGCTGCACGACGGTCGCATCGTAGTCGAAGATCTGGTGCTCGTAGGGCTTCGCGCCAAAGGTCGTGGGAATGCCTCTGGTTGCCAGCAGATCTTTGCCGCCCCAGGGGATGCCGTGGAGAGGGCCACGATAGCGTCCGGAGGCGATCTCCCGGTCGGCGCGTTCCGCCTGCTGTATGGCGAGCTCTTCGGTCAGGTTCACGACGCAGTGCAGGCGCGGCCCATAGGTCTTCAGCCGCTCCAGATACATCCGTGTCAGGGCGACCGAGGTGACCTTGCGCGTTCGCAGCAGTTGCGCCAGTTCCATCGTTGTGGCGAAGGCCAGGTGCTGCACGTCGCCGTCGAACTTCGGTGGGCGCACGGAACTTGGGGTCGATCCCGTCTTTTCGCGGGGCAGCTTCATGCCCGGCAGGCGCGGCTCGAACTGCGTGGCGGGCTCGGTCGTGCCGAGGTCGGCCGCCCGCAGCCCTGTCAGCGCCGTGCGCGTCTCGACGAAGCGTTTGATCATCAGTTCGCGGTCGGGTTCGGTGTAGTGGTGGCCGGTCAGCCGCTCCGCCACCGTCAGATCCGCCGTCGTCACCGCGTCCGCAGGTGGGGTTGTCTGCGCGTCCGCCGCCCCGGCCATCGCCGCTATTCCCGCTCCCAGCGCCCCTTTCAGTACGTCTCGCCGCTTGATCTTGCCTGTCGTCGGTGTCGTCGATTTTGTTTTGTCGTTGCCGTTGCTCATGACGTCTCCTCTTGCTGTTTTTTTCGCTCCGACCAGAGACGGGAATACTCGTCTATCCACCATCGCTCTCGGGAGTCGTCCGGCAACGTCACTGTCGCCCCCACCACAAAACCGACCGAGGTCGTCTCCAGGCGCAGTGGTTCGACGCTCGCGTCCTGCCCACCCTCGCTCAGTTCGGACCAGTCTGTCGCATACCGCCCCTGCTCCATGTAGTAGGCGCGCTGGAGATAGTAGGCCCGGATCAACTGTTGACGCGCACACTCCGCCGGATCCGGCAGGAAGGGAGTCGTCCCTACCGTGTCGGTCGAAAACTGGACATAGCCCCAGTGCTCCGGGCGGTGCATATCGACGACGCCCTGCGGCGACCAGACCCAGTTGTCCTCGCAGGTTCCTGCCACCTTGCGATAGGCGCCCTCAACGATCTCGGTCTGCCACTCGACCCGCGAAAAGTTCACTCGCCACTGATCGCCATGCTGCGGCGGCGCAGGGCGTGACGCGCACTCTTTGAGCGCCTTCCACGGCAGCGCGATCTCCACTGTCCAGCCGGTATCGGTATCTGTGGGATCGTTCAGCGTGCCCTGCACCTGCACCGCCGTTTGAAGCCCGGCGATGTCCCAGCCGTTGATAGCAGGCCCGCCGTCCCGGTAGGGCTTCGCCATGAGCAGATCCCAGACCGTGTTGAGCGCGTTGACCTCCAGCTCATAGTAGAGATGATTGTCGCCATCGGGGTCGATGAACAGTTCGAAATCGTTGTCCTGAAAGATAACGGTGTCGCGCTCCATCAGGGTGCCCCAGACGTGCGGCTCCTCCATCTCGACGGCGATATAGAAATAGCGATCATCCCAGAGCATTTTGGCGCGCGTTCGGAAGCGTGGCAGGGGTTTCCGGTCGCCTTCGATGTCCACGAAGTCGTCGGTCCACGCCGCCGCCTGCCAGACCGCTTTCGTGATGTCGCCGTCGATCTCGATAGGTTGCGCCGCCCGATAACAGACATAGCCTTTTGGTTCCATGCCCCTCACATTCGCCGCCTTCCCTGCCAACTCCTGCGATCTATGGAAAATGGACAGGACAGTGACTTCAAAGGCAAGTGCGATTAACAGGATGAGAGTGGAGTACCATTCAAACAGGCAGCGGTCGGCGGGAGACAGGGGTGTAGGAGACTGCGTAAGTGACAATGCAGTAGTGCGGAAAGGTTATGCAAAAGATCCGGCGTAATCAATGGAGCTGACAAAGAAGCGACCCTGCTCGAAGTCGGTAGGGTCGAAGAGAAGGTCGAGAACCGGTGAGCCATTTGCCAATGCAGTTGCCCACCACAGGTATCATTCGCTGGGGAATCGCAGGGCGGAATGGGCAAAGAGAATGGAACGCAATGTTTCCGCTTCTTCGGTTTCCAGAGCGTCCAGTAGTTCCATAAGGCCCTGTTGTTGTAGGACGTCAAATACGACATCCGCCACGAGTTCATCAGCACGGCGCGGCGTGTCTACATGGCGCACGACAACCTCTTCTTCCCACCGAAGGATGGCTTGGTGAACAAGTGAATTTTGTTGCATAGATCCTCGACATCATAGCCGCACAAATTTATGAACCTGCTTTGCCTGACATTATAGCCGATAGCGACAGGCGGTGTATACTTGTTTCAGATATTTTGGGCAGACAATACGCTGTTCTAGATTGACACCCTTATAGACATATCAGATAAACGCCGCACATCTCGCGATGGAATGAATTCCTTCGCTAGAGCGCTTCGCGCTGATTGTCCGCCTTCGCGGACAACTGTCCGGCTTGCACACTCTCTCCGACGAAAAACTCGAATGATACGAGGTTTATCTGATGCCTCTATTAGTCTTACAACGACGCGTTTCTTACGCCCATCTCGAACAGTGGCCGTTGATGCCTGTTTCGAGACCGTCGAGGATAGTTACCCAATCTCGACAGAATGACTGCTTGCTGTAAGCCGTCGTTGTAAGATTAGCACTTCCTCTCGCTCATTTTGACAGTGACAGATGATTGACATGAGATCCAAAGCGCGTTATTATGCCTGTATTCGTAGCCTGTGGGAGCGATCAACCAAGAAGGGATCACGATGTCGAATAACCGCTTACGTTTAGATACAGAGGCGATTGTCATTGGCTACGCAATGAGCCGATTGGACAGGATCTATCTTGCAGTTCGACACTGCGCCACATGGGAAGAGGCATTTTTGGAAGCGGCAGGTGCTCTTTCCGATCCGCCTGCAACGTTTAAAAATCTTCGCGATGAGTTTGACCCTATCCATCCTAACTCGCGTAGCGGATGGCATCGGCGGAGCTTACGACAGAGTCGTCAGCGAGTGCTCGATGAACTAAAAGATGTGACAGACGATGCGCTCATGGAACTCATAGATCGAATCCTGAAACGAGAGGAAGAAGTCGTCGCAGAAGCAATCGATTCTCTGGCGGTCGTAACAAAGGTGGCCCATAATGTAGCAGAGCGCTTGCTCACCGGGCGACGGGCCGAACAATACTTTCTACAAGAATGTCTTCCGCTGGTTCAGGTTCCTTTGCAGAATATTCTCGACTGCCGCCAACTGGCGTGCGGCTTCGACTTCGGAGTTCAGGGGAAACCCGAATGGGCCCTCGAGGTGAAAGGTATGAAGCAGACGAAAGGCGATATCTTGTTTACGGATCGCGAGTGGCTGGAAGCGAAACTTCGTCAGGACAACTATTGGGTCGTTGTCGTTGGCAATTTGATCGCTGAGCCAACAGCACGAATCATTAAAAATCCGCATTCACAGTTAAACGTTCGGAGCACGTACAGGCAGTCGATTACTGTCGAATGGCACTCAACAGTTGCGGTTTAGGCAACGCACATGAGGTCGTTGGGACTATTTACGATCCTGAAGACGGCTCTCCTTGCGTTTTCCAAACAGCCGTTTCCAGGGTGAGCGATGCGGAGGCACCGGTGCTGCGTTGTTTTCCGGTTCATCGGCGCGGCGCAGCAGCGTTTCGGGCTGTGGATCGGAGGTTTCGTTTAGGGAGGCGCGCAGAAGGTTCTGCGATTCGCTTCCGACTTCGGGCTGCGAGGCATGAACAAGATGGCGTTCGCCATTGAGCCAATTGAGCACCGTTCGCGCGCCTGCCCTGGCCTCGGCATCCTCTTCCGCCAGGACGATCCGGCAAAGCGTACGGGTATTCGGGAAGGTATAGCGCACGATCGCCCCGCTCTTTATGTAGCGAAGACCACGTAGTTTCTTCAGGACGACAATGCGATCTTGAGCCGACAGCCGGCTCTCGGAGAGGATCTTGCGCGGAAGCGTATGCGAATCGCCCATATTCTCGAGCGCCATCGCGAGCATGCTGTGATTGCCAGGGGTATGCAGGGCCTGGATCAGGCTGGCGACCGCCGGGACGCCGAGGTGCGTCAATACGGCAGCGACCTCCACCTGAATGCTATTATCTTCGGACTGAAGCATCTGGAGGAGTGTGGGAATAGAGGCGATTTCTCCCCGCTTCCCCAACTCCATGGCGACGAGCGCACGAATGTTCCACTGGTCGTCTTGTAGCCTCTCCAAGAGGGCCAGCATGGCGGCAGGCTCGCCGATCTTCGCCAGCGCTGCGACAACGTACTTGCGGACAATCCACTCCTCGTCCTGCAGCGCCGCAATAAGACCGGGCACGGCACTGGACTCTCCCAACTTCCCTAACTCGACCGCCGCGCTTGCGCGAACGCTCGCAAACGTGTCCTGCAGGCTTCCAACCAGCGCGGGAACCACGGCTGCATCCCCCGTCCTTCCTAAGGTGAGTACCGCATTCTTGCGGACGTTCCAGTCCTCGTCCTGCAACTTCTCGATATAGCGGGCGATCTGCGGATCGGTCATGCAGAACAATCTCCTGTCAATGCGCGTTGCGGAAGGAAAACGCACGGGGTGACCTGACAGCCCGTGCATGATGAGGTAGAAGAGTATTCACTGCCTCCAGAAGAATTCCTGCGCTCTGTCTCGATCCACCGGAAGTTGCTCCCGTTCGAAAAACGCCACTATGCCTTTAAACGCTGCATCGCGTACAATACATACAGTTCAGAAAACGAAAGTGAGTATTGTCCCATGTCTCAAACAGTAAGTCTGCGTCTGCCCGATGAACTGGTCAACCGCATTGATCGCTTTGCCCGTATGCTTGGCAACGGCATCACCCGCACGAGAGCCAGCGTCATACTCCTTGACGAAGCCCTCCGCGAAGAGGACTTCTCCGGAATCGAGTTCCGCAATACCTCCGTAGGTCGGTAGCCCTTTGTCAAGCAGGCGGGCATGGCAGTATGGGAGTTTATTATGGTCGCTCAAGGCTTTGAGATGGAGGCCGGGCGTACCGCCGAATATCTACAGTGTCCGATTGAGAATGTAAAAATGGCGCTGAACTACTATGACGCCTATCGCGAAGAGATAGACCAGGCGCTTCAAGACAACGACATGGGAGAGGAACGGTTGAAGCGGCTGTTTCCCAACATGCAGGTGTTCACTTTTCCAGAGCAGTATCGGGAGACGTCCTCCTGATGCTCGCCTTCTTAACAGACGCTCATATCTCGCCCAGTGTGGCAAAACAAGTAAAAGCCAAGCAACCAGAGATCGTCATTCGTTGTCTTCGCGACTGGCGCGGCGGGGCACTGCTGGATGCTGCCGACGAGGTGATTCTGTCGGCGGCGCTGGAAGAAGGGCTTTCTTTCGTAACTTATGATCAGCGCACTATCGTCTCACGGCCTCGTCGGCGGTACGCGAAGACGCCGGTGTTCCCGCAAAGCAGACAAAATTCTGCTCTTGACACGCACGTCCACGGCTGTTATAATGGAACCGGCTTTATGAAACCGGTTTCATAAAGCCAGATGGATGAAGGCTACCGTGCCCACAAATATCAACGAAGTCGCTGCAAAGCTCGATCTTTCCAAGGGAACGGTATCGCGCATCCTGAATGGCAAAGGACTCGCCTTCTCTCCTCAAACCAGAGAGAGGGTCTTTGCCGTTGCGGGGGAGCTGGGCTATCGGCCCAACCAGATCGCGCGAGCGCTCGCCACGGGCCGCACCGGCTTCATCGGGTTGTGGGTGCAGCATCTGATGACGGCGTATTATGCACGTGTGGCGCAGTTCATGGAGGCGCAGATCGAGCGGCAGCCCTATCAGGTTGTCGTGAGAACGTGTGGCCAGGACAACTGGTCCGGTAAGGACCGCGCGTTGGACGATGCGCCCTGGGGCGTCGATGGCATCATCGCCCATGGCGTCCACGGGGCCGTGCAGAACTGGCTTGACCGGGTCGGCAGCAGTCCTGCAGGCCGGAAACCAATCGTCACGACGGGCAGCACCCTGGTTCTTGGGAACATCGATCACGTCGCCATCAATCTCGGTCCTGCTTCCGTCGAAGCCGTGCAGCATCTGGTCACGACGGGTCGGCGGCGAATCGCCTATCTGACGCATGACGTCGTCTCGCGACCGGGTGATGGTCGTCACGACGGCTACTTCTCCGTCCTGGCGGAGGCCGGTCTGCCGCCGGAGGTGATCTTATCCCCCACCTCCGCACGTGCCGACGCCCGACAGACGGTGCGCGACTATATGCAGACGCACGGCTGCCCGGGGGCGATCTTCTGCCACAACGATGATCTGGCGATCGCCGCCTATAGAGCCCTCTGCGACCTGGGACTCTCCGTGCCGGACGACGTTGCCCTGGTCGGGTGCGACGGGATCGAAGACACGGAATACCTGCCCTGCCCGATCTCGACGATCGTCCAGCCGCTTCCGGAGATGGCCGAACTGGCCTGGCAGTTTCTGGAGCGGCGCATACAAAACCCGGAGCATCCGCAACAGCACGCGGTGCTGGAGCCGCGCCTGGTCATCCGGCAGTCGTCCGGACCCTAGAGCCTGCTGGGAGAGGCTCTTCGCAAGTCGCCCGGTTCGCCGGTTTGCCACCGGACGGGCGTCGCTCACCTCGCGCTTCCGACATTCGGGATCGCATGCCCTGTGCCAAGCAGTATCTATGACCTGGTAACCGAAGGAGTGGTAGAACCGCATCAAACGGTGAAAATGTGAAAAGTGGGGCATGTCCTTCGTAAGTTTGATTACCACATCCAACTTAGGAGGTTTCCATGCACCCACAACCTACATTTTGCCCTAATCTCGACTGTCCGTCAAGAGGCC
>JBBQPO010000214.1:0-10770 GCA_038217285.1 Chthonomonadales bacterium | reverse complement strand
TATGTGAAGTTGGAGAAGCTTCGGCTTCAGACCAAGATGAACCACCACGCCATGAAAGCCAAGATTTACCAGAGTGCGTTGGCCAGTGCGTTTAAGCAACTGCAGGAACTCAAGCAAATCGGAGTGCCTGCGTAAGGTGAGCTGTATAATTCGAAAGTAAATGTAGCCCGACCGGCCCGGTCCGTGCAGCCGATTTCGACCTTGCTTCCTGCAATGGAGAGAAGTAGGGAGTGATGCTTATTTTCCGTTGGAAAAGATAGGGTTCGTATGTCAACGATAGACACCATCGAAACCGTTTCCGAATCGGCCTATCTCCTCTGGCGGGAACGAACGCAGGGGCGCATTCAAAAGCTGTTCACCTGGGTCGTTCCGGTTTTGGTAGCGAGCGTCAGCGTCATGAACGAGGTACGAATCTCGGTCTGGGTGGGGCGGCATGAGGCTGTTCTGCCGCTGGCCGTCATCGTCTTGCTGCTGTCGCTCCTCAGCAAACAGTTGCGGAGCGTGCTCATCCTCACCCTCTGTTATGGCATCGCCTTTATGGCCTTGCGCGATATCGGTCGCGTCGGTAGCCAACCGTTGCCGCAGATGCTCAACTTCGACTTTCTGGATCAGTCCCGTCCGGCGATTCTCCTGCTTATCGCCACACTCGCCGCCACGGCTGCCGTTATGGAGAGTATCAATCCGGGGACCGTCTGGGCCAGGCGGTGTTATTTCGGAGCAGCGGCCCTCTACTTCATTGGCCTCGGCATTATTCACGTCGGGAGATATGGCTCGTGGAAGGCCGTTCTACTCTGCGTGACAGGCGTTACCGCGATCTTCGGATGCATCTTCGCGGAGCGTATCGTCTCCGCCGAGATAGAAGAAGAAGAGGATGATTTGAGTGACGATGTGGTACAGGGACTGGTCGAGGCCGCCCATCATCGCTCCCTGCTCGCTAAGGAGTGGCATGATCCCACCGCCGCCGACACCGCAAGCCAGGATACAAACTCTTCCGGCAACTCTCCTTCGCCTGCTACTCCCTAGATCCTCCCGCGCACCACGGGAGTCGGCGGTTCGCTAGGGCCGCGTCGTCGGCTCTTCGGCGAGCGGAACCGGCACGTCGAAGGGCGAAAGCGCCAACTGACTGACGGCATCGCGCCTCAGATTGCGGCGGTCATTGGTTTCGTCTTTCCCTCCCCGCTTCTCCCGCTCCAACTCTTTGCCGCTCATCTCGCCCCCGCCTACGTCCGCTTTCGTTCCAAACCGCTGCAGACCCGCCGCCGCCGCTGACCAGACCGGGAAGAAGAGCCGACGCATCCGATTACGCTCTCCATTCGGGGCGGTCAGGATATAGGTGTGGTCCTTTGTAAAGCGTTGCAAGAGGGGCTTGCTACTGTCGTCCCCAAGGAGAGTCAGAGCGACAATGCCCGCGATACGAATGCGATACCGGTCGCTGCTCAGAGCGTCCTTTACCGCACGGTCGATCAGCTTGCGTTCGGAGGCGGAGACGCTGTTCTCGCGCAGGGGCATCGAAAGCAGGCGCTGCGACCAGTCGCCGGGATCCTCGGGGCGCGGACGATAGGCGAGAATTCCCAGGCCCGTTATGGCCCGACTGCGGAGATAGACGTCGTCGTTCTGCGCCAGGCGTGTCAGGAACGGCAATAGGCGTGGCGAAGCCCGGTAGGTGAGGAGGTCGGCCGCCGCATAGGTATAAGCAGGCAGGCCACGCAGCTTTATCGGGCTCTGGAGAATGCCCAGCAGAACCCGGTCGATGTCCACGCCCAATCTCTCCATCGCCTGTATTCGGTCCGGATCGACACCCGGTGCGTCCGGTCCCGGCTCGAGCAGCAGTGAAAGTGTAAAGGCGACCATTTCGCGCTTCAATCCCGCCTTGCGGGCCGCCTCTAGCGCCTCTTCTCGAAAGCGTCGGTTCGCACGGGCTGTCTCGATGGCGTCCAGACCAGGGGCGAAGGGCGCGGCGAAGACAGGGAAAGCCTGTTCGGGCTGGCCCATCGCCATCAGGCTCTTTCCGACGGCCTCCTTCAAAGTCCTTTCGCAGCCGATCTGTTCCAGGGTGAAATGGGAAGCTGCGGTATCCACCGCGCGCCGGTAGTCGCGGCGCTCATAGGCGTGGCGTACTTCGGCGATGAACTCCATATCGTTGGCGCCCGACTGACCGTTCAGACGGGGGGCTCGGTTATATTCGCCCCAGGCGAGCAGGAAGGGATGCTCGCGGTTCCAGGCGATCTCCCACGAGACTCCCGTCATGGCGAGCGCATAGACGGTATCGTCGCTCAGGCGTTCGCCACGCCAGTGCATCTTCTGGCCTGCCTGGGCGATCTCGTCGCGAAACAGAGCGGCGACCTCACCGGGTTTTCTGGCGGAGTCCTGGGCTGGCAGCGGGGAAGCGCCACTGCTCCCGAGCCACACTCCAGAACCGCCGCAGGCCAGACAGAGCAGCAAACGAAGCAGCGTACACCCTGGAGGAAGGAACCGAGCAGGAGGAGTAGACGTTGTAAGCATAGACACAGAAGCCTTTCCGGCCACCTTTGGAGGAACGCGTGGGTCACGGATATACGAATGAATAAATCGGGAGCTCCTCGGAAGTATGTCGAACCCTCTCGACCGATGTTACATCCAATTCGCATTCCGTCACAACAGAGCAGAGAGGACGTAGGTGAAGAGGACAGCGAGGGGGCAAGTCAACGCCACGCTTGACTCCCGGAGATATGCAGGGTACTATTCGCGCACCTGCAATAATTTGGAGAAACGATCCTGTTCTTACTCAACGTAATATCGTACCGCGCAGTTCCGTCCCGATGCCGGGCGGCGACTGGCAGCGGTTGAACAGTAAAGGAGAGTGAGATGGGTAAGTCTGCCCTTACGCTCGTGACTGCGTTCGTGCTACTGCACGTGGCGGCGTCGCTCACGGCGCAAACCCGCGCGAAGTCGGGGGCACCGCCCGCCGCCGCAACAACGTCCAATGAGGCGACGAACCGAATTGTCGGCTACACCGGCTGGGACGACGAATTTCTTTATGTCGCCGTTCAGGTCAACAAGCCGAACGTGGTCGGTAAGAATACCGACGCCTTCTCGCGCCCGCTGGAGGACGACGCCATCATCGTCTCCGTCCAGGCGTCCAGCGATCCTAAGCCGATTCGACGCACCGATCACTCGGTCTCGATGGCCGTCAGCGCGGCCCACGGCGCCCAACTCTATCTCGGCGCCGATGCCGCACCGCTCTATCGCAATGTGCAAGAGCCGGGCGAGCTATTGAAAGCGATCACCGAGAAGTACAAAGACGACCCCATCGAACAGAAGCGGCAGGGCGACGCCATTCTGAGCAAACTTTTCAAGTACGAAGTCCAGCAAAGGGGCGTTCAGCGTCGGGACAACTCCTTCACGGCGGGGTACACGGTCGAACTCGCGATTCCGTGGCTCGATGTCGGAGTCAAACCGGAGGTCGGACTTCACCTGGAGTTCAATGTGGTCGCACAGAGCAAATCGGCCGGGAGCCCGCCGATCCAGAGTCTTTCGCCCGCCGTAAAGGGGGCAAGCGATGTCGACAATCCCTCGCTCTGGACCGAAATTGTCTTAAGCAACACCGCCGCGCCCACCACGGCGACCCTGCTCACCGTACCGCGCATTCCGGTCAACAACCGCCCGGAACTGAACGGCGAAGTGACGCCGGGCGAGTGGAACGGGCTTTCGATGTTCGAGTTCGGTGAACTGGCGACGGCGCGTACCGGTCATGCCGCTCTGGAATCGACGCTCGCGGCCCGGACGCGGCTGGAGTTCGTGCCGCGGCCACCGCGCCGCCTGGTCTCCATCGCCCCGACTATCCATGACACCACGACCACGCCTCGGCAGCCGCAACAGGTGACTCCGCTTGTGTTGGCGACCTACGAGTACGGATATCAGGGCGATCCGCGCAAGTCGGTTCCTGCAGCGCAGGTCATACGCTCCGACAACAGTTCGCTGCTGGCGCACCATCCGCTCGACGGCGCGGGGCCGTGGTTCAGTTTCGACCGGGCGGACTGGCACCGGAAGCAGTTGGCGGAGGCTCGCAGAGAAGGCATCGACGTCCTCCTGCCGGTCTATCGTGGCTCCACCCATGCGCGCCAGATCTATGCGGACAAAGGCCTGAATGTTCTGGTAATGGCTCTGCAGTCGATGCGCCAGGCCGGGCAGGACTATCCGCAGATCGGCCTGTTTCTGGACACGAATAGCCTGATCGAAGCGCTGGGCGATCGGCCCGATCTGAACGATTCCGCGTCCTTTAATGCGCTCTACACTATGATCGGGAACTTCTATCGACGTGTTCCTGCCGAATTCCGGTGCCGCGTCCCGATGAGTGCGGCGAACAACGGTCGAATGGCATACCCCGTTTTCCTTTCGAACGCCGATGCGATACGACAGGTTGGCCCGACCTTCCTGACGGAACTGCGCCGTCGTTTCGCCATGGACTTTGCGGGCAGCGACCTGCTTGTCGTCGGCGTAGACGGGTTTCGGGGCAAGGCCAGCCTGGACGGATTTTTCGCCGACAGTTCGGCCAAAGAAGGGCTTCCTGTCGCCGACGGATGGCTTAAGATCGCGACGATCAGCGCCGGGTATGCGGCCTCTCGCACCTTCGCGGACAAAACACTGCCGACCCGACGCGAGACGGACGCGTACCGCGTGCTGTGGACGACGGCGATCAGCAAGTCTCCGGACTGGGTTCTCCTGGATGGCTGGAACGACTATACGAATGGACGGGAGATCGCGCCTTCGGTAGAGGCCGGATTCAGCCTCGCGGACACGACACTGTTCCTCACCCGTCTGTACGCCGCATCGACCAAACGATCTCTGCGGTTGGTCAGTCACGATCTGCCCGCTGTCCTGGCGTCCGGCGCGACGACGATAGTACAACTGCGGCTGCAAAACTCCGGAATGGAGGAGTGGGGCGGCACGAAAGCGCTACTGCCGGCCGTGACCTATCGTTGGCGGGGTAAAAACGGTATCGTGGCGACGGGCGGGACCGTTCCCCTCACCGCTCCGGTGCTTGCTGGCCAGAATGTCAGCCTCTCGCTGCCGATAACGGCCGGCAATGGCAAGAACAGCCCCCTGCCTGCCGGAGACTACACGCTGGAGTTCTCTGTCGTGTCGTCGGATAAACGGGGTGGGGCGGTGGCAGGAGCGACGTGCGAAGTCCCCGTTCATATCCACATGGACACCGATGTTTCTCCCTGGGCCGCCACGGTTGTTCGGACCGATCTGCCCACGCTGCTGGAAAACGGCGGCCTGTACGAGGTGAACG
The DNA here is from genome assembly GCA_038217285.1 of Chthonomonadales bacterium. Taxonomy (GTDB): domain Bacteria; phylum Armatimonadota; class Chthonomonadetes; order Chthonomonadales; family Chthonomonadaceae; genus JANXLO01. The sequence goes on along the minus strand of JBBQPO010000214.1, from coordinate 5,495 downwards.
CGACGGTCCGTAACGATGGCCGAACGACCTGGCGCAAGGCGGACGGAGTTCGTGTCGGGATACGTCTGTACCGCGTCAAGGATGTCGGGAATTGGCAGACTGTGGCCAGTGTTGCCACCGCGGATGCCAGTACAGCGCTCGATAAAGAGGTAGCGCCGGGGCAGCAGGCTACGGTGCGGCTGGTCCTGCCGGTGACAGATCCGCAAGGGGCGTCCTTACCGGAATCTGAAAGCGGCAGCGGTTATCTTGTCTACTGGGAGGTCGCACCGGCGCAGGGTCCGCAGGAGGTCGTTGCCGCTCTGCAAGGGGGGGCGACGACGGAAGGCGTGAGTATCGCGCCGACGCCTGTCACCCTGGTCGATTTCGACTTCGGGGTACGGTTCACGCAGGAGGGGACGCCGGGGAGTCTGCCCGGCGGGAAGCGCCTGCCGGTTCGGATGAGCCTGCAGAATGTCGGTACGCAGATATGGCGCCGCAATCAGGTGCGAGTGGGCTACCACTGGTATTTCCAGGATGGCTCCGAATATTTCTTCGAGAACGAGACGACCCCGATTACGGAAGACGTGCCGCCGGGCAGTCGGACCCAGGAGATGCTCGCGTGGATCACACCCCCACCGACAGACGGTATCTACTGGCTGGTCTGGGATGTGAAGTTCGGAGATACCTGGGCCTCTACTGCAGGGGGAACACGAGTGGCCGACACGGTGGTGCGCCCGATTCAGGTGTTCGGGGACCGACTGACGTTCACCGATCTCGGCAAAGGCTTCAATACCGACGGCGTCGCCGATATGGACAATAAGGCGTATGGCAACTTCGATGGTAAGGGGCGCTCGTTTCCCGCCGACCTGCTGCCGCCCTTCCCGGATATGCCGGTTGTGCCTGCCGGTATGTGGCTGCCGACCGACAAGACCGGGGCGGACTCCCCACTCCGTATCGGGTTCCGATGGGGGCCGAAAGAGGGCAAAGCCAAAAACATGATCGCTTGCCTGGGGCAGAAGATCGAACTCGGGAAGTCCTCTGTGGGCTTCTGCCATCTCCTGCATCTGGTTGCCGCCAGTTCCGGTAAGGAGGCGCAGATCAATTTAAAACTGATTTTCGAGGAGCCGACCGGAACCTCGGAAGACCTCTATTCGCTGACGGTGAGCCCCTGGGATCATCCCGGCGAAAACAAGGATGAGATCGTCCTCCTGACACCGTGGCACAACGAGCGCGACGGCGCCAAAGCAGGAGCCATCGCCCTCTATCACTACTCGATCAAGATACGCTCCCCCCGCAAACTGATCGCTATTCAGTTGCCCCTGGTTCCAGAGGTAAAGATCGCCGCCATCACCCTGGAGAAATAGCGCCGGTCTCCCCACGAAACTGGAGGCCAGCAGTTGGTTCAAACTCGTCGTCAAAATCGTTGGCGGCGAGATGCACGGCATGCTCATGGCAGGCGGACTGCTGACCACTCTGCCGCTCGTCTGCGCCTTCCTCCTCTGTAGAGGAACCCTCATCCCCAGTCTGGTTTACCCAATTTGCGCTCCGCGAAACGAACCGGACAAATACTGGGAACTATACGGTGCATTTCTACCTCCAACAGGAAGGATGTTGCAGAGGAATATCTTCGTGTCGATCCTATAGACTCATGGTTGACTGCGCCCTGTGTTCCAATCCTGATTTACAAAGAGGGTACGGTGAAGGTCGCGATTTATGCTGGATACAATGTGGTATGTCGTGCTGCTCAACGGACTGCAAGTCCGTCGGCATGAACATGTAATTGACCGCTTTCGGACTCAGAAGACCGGAGAGTTGCTGGCCTTCCTCGCCTTGCATCGCCAACGTAGCCTGCCGCGTGAGGAGGTCGCCGGTATCGTCTGGCCCGACAGTGATGTCGAGGCTGGCCGGGCCAGCCTGCGCACGGCCCTGGCCTCTTTGCGGCAACAGTTGGAGCCTCCCGGCGCTGTCGCCAATAGCGTCGTGGTCGCAGACCGCGTGAGTGTGCGACTGAATCCGGACGCCCTTACTACCGATGTGGCGGAGTTCGAAGCCGCCTGTCAAGTGGCGGATAGTGCGTCGGTGCACGAACAGCGTCTGCAGGCCGGACTAGAGGCCATTCGCGTCTATGGAGGCGATCTCTTGCCGGGCTGCTATGCCGACTGGATACTTTCGGAACGATCGCGGTTGGCGCAGAACTATGTTCACCAGCTACGGCAGGTCATCCGTGCGCTTCAAGACAGCGGACAAAGTGGTCAGGCGCTTCCCTATGCACATCGCCTCCTCGCGGCGAACCCCTATGAGGAAGAGGACTATCTCCTGATAATGCGTGTCTGTGCCGAAGCGCAGCAGCCAGGGGAGGCTCTGCACTTTTTTGAGCAGTGGAAGCAACTGTCGGAGAAGGCTCTGGGCGCTCCTCCATCGCAGTTAGCCTGTTCGCTTGCTGGCCAGATACGTGAGAACATTGGGGGAACGCCTCGGCGTGTTGCAACGAGGGCCTTCACTGACCGGATTTTCTCCCCGCGAGCCCTGGCGACGGAGCGATCCGCCAGGCTAGCACGAACGACGCCCCGGAATACGCCTGCTACGGAAGCAACGATTCGGACAGGAGCGGAATCTGCATCCGTTGCGCCTTCTGCCCGGCTGCCTCTTCCTCTGACGCGCTTCTTCGGGCGCGACACGGAAATCACGCAGGTGGCGCGCCTGCTCTCACCCTCTCATGAAGAATGGGTTCGGGGTCCGACTGGCCCTGCACACCGGCTTGTTACGCTGACAGGACCAGGCGGCACGGGCAAAACGCGGCTCGCGATCGAGGTCGCACGGCGGCTCCATGCCCAGGCAGCTCTGCCGGTGACGTTTGTTTCTCTGGCCGACATCTCGGATCCGAGTCGTATACTGGAGGCGGTTGCCCACGCTTTGAAGCTGCCAATGGGTTTGAAGGAGGATCTGGTCGGCGGAGTCGTGGCAGCGCTGGCGGAGCTTCCGCAGGCGATTATTCTGGATAATTTCGAGCAGTTGTTGTTCAGAGAGGGAGCGGAGGCCGCGTACGAGGCCGTTAAGACGGACAAGGATGCTGCGGAGGAAACGGGCGCGCAGGGGGCGGTGCAGGTGGTGCAGTCGTTACTGGAGCGCGTACCGACACTGGTGTGTCTGATCACGTCGCGGCAGTGCCTGAACCTGGAGGGCGAACAGGAGTTCCCGGTGCATCCCCTGCCGACGCCAGCGCACGCTGGAACACCGGAACGTCTGCTGGATTTCGCCAGCGTGGAGCTCTTCGTCAATCGCGCACAGTTGTCGCGGCCCGATTTTCAGCTCACACCCCGCAATATGGAGGTGGTAGGCAGCCTATGCGCGCAGTTGGAGGGTTTGCCGCTCGCCATCGAATTGGCCGCCGCCTGGGTCTCCATTTTGTCGCCTGCGAAGATCCAGGCACGCCTTTCCAATCGGTTGGATCTGTTGATTGGGCGCAAATCGGGGCGGGTTTCGCGGCACCAGTCTCTCCGCGCCGCTATCGAATGGAGTTATCAACTCCTCTCCCCTGATTTACAAAGGTTATTCACCCGCCTTGCCGTTTTTCGCGGCGGCTGGACCGTCGAAGCGGCGCAACAGGTTTGTGAAGAACCGAATGCGCTGGAGTGTCTGCGGACCCTGCGGGATCATTCCCTTCTTCTCTCTGAAGAGAGCGACGACCAGGCTGGGGAGACGCGCTTTCGCCTGCTGGAGACGCTGCGTGAGTTCGCAGCAGAACAACTGAAGGAGGAGGAGTGGATCCGGTTACGACATCTGCATCTGGACTGGTGTCTGAATTTTGCACAGGAAGCTGCCCCACACCTGGTGGGCGCGGAGCAGACACTCTGGCTGCAGCGACTGGCCGTAGAGCAGGAAAATATTCGCGAAGCGTTGGAGAGATGTCTGCACGACGCTGCAAGCATGGTGACTGGTCTGGATCTGCTGTTCACGCTCCGGCAGTACTGGAATCTGCGAGGGAACTATGCCGAGGTGAGGAGGCTGCTCGACCGGTTTCTAAGCCGGCTGGGGGCGCAGGAGCCAACCTTACTGCGCATCCGAGGCCTGGATCTGGCAGCGCACCTGGCGCTCTATCAGTCGGACTGGACCGAAGCAGCCGGTCATATGCAACAGGCGCTGCAGATTGCGAGACAGATCGGCAACGCGGAATTTGTGGCACGCCAGCAGGTGCATCTGGGCACCCTGGCGCTGCAACAGGGTGAACTGGAGAGCGCCCAGCGCTATTTTGACGAGGGCTTGCCCTACTACGAAGCCCAGGGCGACCCCCTCTATCTTGCCTCTATGTACAGTTGCCTCGGCGACCTTGCGGAGGCACGCGGGAACTACGCCGAGGGGGCAGCGCGCTACGTTCAGGCGCTGGAATCGAGCATGTCCGAGCAGAACCTCAGCGGCATGACTTACTATTCCAGGCAGTTGGGTCTCCTCTATACAAGGCTCGGGGAGACGCAGAGGGCGCGCTTCTATCTGGCTCAGAGCCTGGAAGGGTATTTGCAGTTGGGGGACATCCGCGGCATGGCGGAGTGCCTCTGCCAGATTGGCACCCGACTGCCGATCAGTGCGGCTTCGGTTCGCCTGGCGGCGGCAGGGCAGGCGCTCAACGCCGCCACAAGCGCAGGATCGTTCGCGCTAGGGCCTTACTGTGAACAGGCACGCCTGCAGTTGGGTGGGGCCGTGTTTGAAGCTGCTTGGACCGCTGGCGCCGCATGGACTCCCGGTCAGGCTTTGTTGGAAGCGCAGAACCTCCTGAGAGATCAGCCGATTATCCATACCGCCCTGTCCATCGTGTAATCCGTCGTACTGCCAAGTCGCCTTTCTCCCGTTACAACCGGCTCCATTTCTCCTCCCTCGTGCCCTATTTTACAACACAGACCCAATATAACCCCTCTGTTGCGCTGTCTGTTGCGCTGCTGTTGCGGTAGATCTGTATAATGCGTATATTCCCTCTCTCCCTCGAAGGCTTTCGCGGCATCGCGACCTTCGCACGAGACGCGCTCGTCGGGCTGGCAACCGTCCCTGCTCGACGCACTTTTCTCTACAATGGCGGAACGGCACCTGCTCCCTGGCCGCACACTAACCGCGCCTAATGCCTGCCTGCCGTTAGGACGCACTTCCGGAGGTTTCTATGCTATTAGTTCCTACACTAGGTGCAGCTCGATCCATCCGACGGGCCCTTCTGGCCCTTCTGGGCCTGTCTGCAGGGCTGCTGGGTTCAGGGTGCGATGGCCCTGCACACTTCGAGAGCCTGAATACACTGAACCATTTCGCCTATGTCGCGAACGCTAAGGACAACACGGTCTCGCAGTACCGAATCACCAGTTCCGGCAATCTGACTCCCTTGAACCCACCGACGGTTGCAAATTCCGCTCGAAAACGCGCATCGATTCCGCCTGAAAGAGCGCAGTGATTCCGCTTGAAAAAGCGCACCCGTTCCACGCGAAAACGCGCATCGATTCCACCGCCAAACGCGCACCTTTCCCCAGCGTGAGACAGTC
>JBBQPO010000213.1:0-10787 GCA_038217285.1 Chthonomonadales bacterium | reverse complement strand
AGTCTCCGGCATCGCCAGCGCGCGGGCCACCTCCGCCAGCGTTCCGACGGGAAAGACATCGAGCCCTTCCACCACCGCAGCCTCACGGGCGTTGCCGGTGGGAAGATAGAGCCGTGTCTCGTGCCGCTCCCGCATGCCGATGGCGACGGGCAGCGCGCCGGTGACCGCCCGCACACTGCCATCCAGAGAAAGCTCCCCGATGAGCAGGGTGCCGTCCAGGTTCTCGCCGGACAACTGACCGGTCGCGACCAGCAGGCCGATGGCGATAGGCAGGTCGAAGCTCGGGCCCGCCTTGCGGACATCCGCTGGCGCGAGATTGATGGTGACTCTCTTGTCGTAGGGGAAGAGGAATCCGCTGTTTTTGATGGCCGCGCGTACCCGCTCGCGGCTCTCATTAACTGCCGCGTCGGGCAGCCCCACGATGGACATCATGGGAAGGCCGTTGCTGACATCTACCTCGACTGTGACGAGATAGGCATCGATACCCAACACAGCACTCGATAAGACGCGAGCCAGCATAGCAGTTCTCCTTGGGACAGCGAGGATTGGTAGGAATGGCTCTATAATTCGACGGGCAGACAGGTGTTTTCCTGCCTGCCCGGTAACTCTTTCGAAAACTTCGTTCGCGGTGAGTTTAGTCGCCTCCTTTGCGCCCCTGACCGGTTGCCGAAGCCGCCCCGCCCGCCGGAACTGTGCCTCGCAGCCGAACGTTGTGGCGATGCGCTTCCCACGGCCATCGGGCCACGGCAGTGGCTGGAATAGGCAGGAGCAGTGATCTGTTCCGGGAGAGCCGATTCGCGGAACCGGCTCTCCCACAGTAGCCATGCCGCCGCATCAGGGGGCTGTGGGCGCCCTGTCCCCTTTCTTTGTCGACGGAGGGAGGACCACGATGGCAGTGAGGGCGCCGTTCTTCGCGAAGACGCTGCTGTAGGCGATCTGTGTTTTGCTCGTTGCTCCGGGAACACCCGGCACGGTCACCGTCGGAGGAGAGCTGTAGCCGGACCCGGCGCTGGTGACCACATATTTGACCACAGTCCTGTCCTTGACCAGCGCATAGGCGACCGCCGACTTCGCAGGCCACGTCTCGTTGCGGCTGCGAACGTATCGGTAGTAGTCCGACACCGTGTCGAGCTTTGCGTTGGAGACGCCGTAACGGCTGAGCGCCGACAGCAGCGCCGACTTGTTCAGTCGCACCTGCTGCGGATCCGGCTCCATTCCGGCTGGGGCAGGACGGACATGACGGAACGCCTCTCGAAAGACCTCCGGCGGCACCCCAAGCGCGCCTGCAACCAGACTCACCGGGCGGCCACGGTCCTGCGGGTCCGTCTCATGCCCCCCGGAAATGACGACCGGCACCTGGGTCAGGGAGCCGCCGCTCTGAGGCTGGCCTCCGGCAGCCCCTACGACGCACAGCACGAGGGAAGCGGAAAGCAGAAGTTTGCGAAATGGTTGCATGGATATCTCCTGTTCTGGGAAGCCCATCCGCAGTTCCGGCGCGGGATGGATACGCAGGACGCCTGTTCTCTCATCGGGAGGTCGCCCGCCTATAAAGGAGAATAGCAGGGCCAGATGAAAAAGCGATGAAAAGTGAGGTGTAAGGGCGCGGTGAGCACAGTATCGACAGTACGTGGAACGTAGGGTAAACTGAAACAACTCCAGGCACGTCACCGTCCCTTTCGAGAGGAAATCTTCGATGCAGAAAACGACCGCCTCCCTTGTCACCCTGGCCCTGTTGGGCACGACCGCACTGGCCTTCGCGCAGCAGCCCAACCGTCCGCCCAATCCGGATTCCCAGTACCATATCGGTCCCGACTCCATGGCGCAGGAGGGCGTGCCGAAGGGCGAGATCCGCGGCCCGTTCGTCATCCAGAGCAAAGCCTATCCCGGCACGCAGCACACCTACTGGGTCTATGTTCCGGCCCAGTACGATCCCACCGTGGCGGCCAGCCTGATGATCTTTCAGGACGGCCAGGCGTTTAAGGACGAACACGGCGATATGCGGGCGCAGAACGTGATGGATAACCTCATCTACCGGCGCGAGATCCCGGTGATGATCGGCGTCTTCATCAATCCCGGTCGCACACCGGAGCAGACGGAGCCCTCCCCGCAGGCAGGCTGGGGCGATGGCTTCACGAATCGCGGCACCGAGTACAATTCGCTGGACGATAAGTACGCGCGGGTCATCACCGAAGAGCTGATGCCCGTGCTCTACAAAGAGTATAATCTCTCCAAAGACCCGGAGCAGCACGGCATCGGCGGATCGAGTTCCGGCGCCATCGCGGCGTTCACGGTCGCCTGGGAGCGCCCCAACGCTTTCCGCAAGGTGCTGAGCAATGTCGGCAGCTTCACCAACATCCGGGGCGGCCACGCCTATGCGGATAAAGTTCTGGCGAGCCCGAAGAAGCCCCTCCGAGTCTTCCTCTGCGACGGCCGCAACGACAACCGGGGCATCCGCAACGGCGTCTACGACCAGAAGTGGGACTGGTTCTACCAGAACGTGCGCCTGATGAAGGCCCTGACCCAGAAGGGCTACGAGGTGAACTACACCTGGGGTATGAACAACCACGGCCAGAGGTTCGGCGGCGTCGCCATGCCCGAGATGATGCGCTGGCTGTGGCGCGACAGCCCCGTCTCCACCGATCCCAACGACATGATCGAGCGCGCCTTCCGGCAACCCGTGTCCAAGACGCCCCGTAACTAAAGAACAGATAGAACCTTCACTGGATAGCCGTGAACGGCAGGATTGACGGTAACGAGCGTGAGGTCGTTCTGTAATGCCTGGCAGACGAGTATGCGATCAAAAGGGTCGCGATGCAGAGGCGGCAGCGAGGCAAGATGGCGAATATCCGCCTCTTCCAGGGGCAAACTGGCGATCAAATGCCGTTGACGCTGCTCGGATAAGTAGACTTCAGGCGGAGCAGGCAACGGCAGTTTACCGAGGTGATATTTGATGCTCGCCTCCCACACGGAGACAACGCTCAAATAGACCGAATTGTTCGGGTCACGCAATACGGACTTCCAGGCGTCAGGCAAACGTGTATCGCCACTGATGTACCACAGAAAGATATGCGTGTCCAGCAGCAGTCTCATGTGCCCTCGAACTCCGTCAAGACCGAATCCGGCAACGGTGTATCGAAGTCGTGGGGAACGACAAACGCTCCCCTGCATAAGCCAAAGGGACGCAGGTTGGACTCGACCGGGGTAATCGGCTTGAGTTCTGCGATAGGTTTATCGTCCTGCGTGATGAGCAGGGTTTCCCCTGCGCTCACCCGCCGAAGGTAGCCCGGCAGGTCGCGCTGTATCTCTTCCACATTGATCGTAATCATACTTCTAGTATCGAAAATATTGCCCACTTGTTCCCTGCAGTAAACGAACGTTAAGACAGGGAGCGTACTATTGGGCGAGAGAGACCTGGCGGCGGGCCGGGAGGGGTTCGACCTGGACGGTGAGGGGAGCGCCGAAGGCGTACTCGAAAAGGTCGCGGCTGTTCTGGACGCCCCAGACCTCGAGCTGGCAGTCGGCTTCGGAGAGCAGCGTGAGCACGAAGCGGCGGGGATTGGCGAGCAGATCGAAACGAATATCTTTGACGAGGCCGAGATGGCTGCGGTCGATGCCTTCAGCGATGCGCAGCAGAGCCGCCAACTCACTGACGAGCTTGCGTTCCACACGACTCAGACCCTGCAGGTTCTCATGGCGTTTTTTGGGCAGCCCTTTGCGGTGGTAGAGCGCCACGTTGGCGATAATGTCGATCTCGGTGTCGTCGAAGCCGAGCAGGTCGGAGTTGCGAATAAGGTAGTAGGCGTGTTTCTGGTGGTTGGAGTGGGAGAGAAACGCGCCGATGTCGTGGACGAGGGCAGCATATTCGAGAAGCTCGCGCTCACGGTGGTTATAGACATGCACGTTGAGGCGGTGCAGCTCGTCGAAGAGACGCAGCGAGAGGAAGGCCGTATGCTGCGCGTGCTCCTCTTCGTAGGCGCAGGCGCGTCCGAGCTGGAGGATACTGCGGCGGCGCACGCTGAGCGCCTGGAAATGCTGGCGGTCGTCACCCTCCCGCAGCAGATGGTCGAGGAGAATGCCGTCGCGCAGGCCGCGTTCGCTGACGTTCATGCGCTCGATCCCAAACGCCTCCATGAGGGTGAGCAGCGTGGCCGCGCCCCCGAGAATGATTTCGGCGCGCCCGGAGTCCATACCCGCGACTTTACGGCGCTCTTCCAGAGGCAGGCGGCAGAGCATCTGGACGGTTTCGCGCAGGTCGAGGATGCTGAAAGAGACCTGTCTGCCGCCGGTCGCCTCCCCTGTATGGCGGGAGACGAGGTCGCCGAGGGTGGTGATGGTCCCGGCGCTGCCAAAGGCCAGTTCAAAGCCCTGCTCTTTGACGCGGCGAGTCACCTGACTGGCCACGCCCAGCACATAACGCTGCACCTTGATAAATGCGTCGAGGGGAACAGGACGGTCGTCGGTGAAAAAATGGTTGGAGAGGCGTACCGCGCCCAGCTTCATGCTTTCGAGCATGAAGTGATCGGTGGCGTTGCCGATGATGACTTCGGTGCTGCCGCCGCCGATGTCGATAAGAATGGCGCGACGGCTGCCGAGTTCGATCCCGCTGGAGACGCCCAGCCAGATGAGGCGGGCCTCTTCGACCCCGGAGATCACGCGCACCTCGATGTCGGCGGTTTCGCGGACGCGCTCGATGAAGTCGTCGCGGTTGTCGGCTTCGCGCACAGCCGAGGTGGCGAAGGCGACGATCTCGCGGGCGTTGTAGCCTCGCGCGACATCCGCGAACCGGGCGCAGACCAGCGCGCCGCGTTCGATGGCGGCCGGGGTCATGCGGCTGGTTTCGAACTCCCCTTCTCCGAGCCGTACCACTTCGCGGTGAATGGCCAGGGTCGTAAAGCGTTGTCCCTCTTCCACCCGCACCACAGCGAGGCGTATCGAGTTGGTTCCTATGTCGATGGCGGCGAAAATATTGTCCATGATTTTGCTGGTCGCACCCTTCTCCGGGTTCGCGGGGGCTCTCTGCGGAGAGAGCCGCGCCTGCTGAAGGGACGTTCCCGAAAGGTGGCTGCGTTTCCTCCGTCCCTGCGGCTCCGCGAGCCGATTGGAAGAAGTGATTCGGGCGCGGGCGCGTTTGTGCGCGGATTGGGGTAGACTAAACTTCAGCGCGACTCGCAAACACCCACCGGGTGGAGCGCGACTGCCATTTTACCTTCACTCCGCGCCTGACTCTGTCGGGCCGGAACGCAGCATGAGGACGGAGAGAGCGACCAATGAAGATCGGCATTTTAACGGGCGGCGGCGACTGCCCCGGCCTGAACCCCACGATTCGCGGCTTTGTGATGCGTGCCCTGGACTACGGTTTCGAGGTGTGGGGCATACGGGAGGGCTGGAAGGGCCTGGTTCAGGGGATCGTCGAGGAGAAGCCGCTCACGGTGGACCGCGTCGAAGAGATCATCTCCTGGGGCGGCACCATGCTGCGCTCCTCCCGTACCAACCCCTACAAAGATCCCGCGCAGTTGGCGGCGGTGAAAGAGAACATCAAGAAGTTTGGCTTCGACTGCATCGTCGCGCTCGGAGGCGAGGACACGCTGGGCGTCGCCAACAAGCTCTGGAAGGACGGCATTCCCACGGTCGGCGTTCCGAAAACGATGGACAACGACCTCTCCGAAACCGACTATACCTTCGGCTTCGACTCCGCCGTCAGCGTCAATGTGGAGGCCGTCGACCGTCTGCGTGATACGGCCCGCTCCCACAGTCGCGTCATCGTTCTGGAGGTGATGGGCCGCCATGCCGGTTGGGTTGCGCTCTACTCCGGCATCGCCGGGGGCGCGGACTGGATCCTGCTGCCGGAAGTCCCCATCGACTACGAGGCCATGTGCGCGCACCTGAAGGTCGCTTATGCCCGCAAGGGTTATGGCATCGTGGTCGCGTCGGAAGGCGCGGAACTGCCGAACCTCGATGAGTCCGAGGCGAAACTGGACGCGTTCGGGCACGTTATTTTGAGTGATCGCAACGTCGGCGATACGATCTCAGAGGAGATCGAGAAGCGCACCGGCTTCGAGACGCGCTCGGCGGTCACGGGCCACATTCAGCGCGGCGGCGCGCCGAGCGCCTTCGACCGTGTGCTGGCCTCCCGCCTTGGCATTCGCGCCGCGCAGTGCGTCTACGAAAAGGACTTCGGCAAGATGGTCGCCGTGCGCGGCACCGAGGTCGTCGCGGTCGATATCGAGAAGGCCGTAGGCGTCCTCCGCACCGTGCCGCTCGACCTGTACGAAACGGCGAAAACGCTCTTCAACAAGTAGAGGTGCTATGGCAGAGATCGTCTGTCTGGGCGAGGCCCTGATCGATTTTGTGGCGGCAGAGAGCGGCGTCGGGGTCGGAGAGGCGAGCAGCTTTCTGCGCGCTCCCGGCGGCGCTCCTGCGAATGTCGCGGTCGGCGTCGCCCGGCTGGGCCGTTCCAGCGCCTTTCTCGGCAAGGTCGGCGACGATCCGTTCGGTCGCTTTCTGGAGCAGACCTTCGCCGCCGCCGGAGTGGACACGGGCGGCATGGTCTTCGATCCTGACCACCGCACCGGACTGGCCTTCGTCTCGCTCGCGGCCAACGGCGAACGAGACTTCTGCTTCTTTCGCAACCCCAGCGCGGATATGACCTATGCCTCCCAAGAGCTAGACCGCGCCCGCATTCAAGCGGGGCGTATCTTCCACTACGGCTCCATCACCCTGATCGACCATCCCGCCCGCCTTACGACGCTGGAGGCCGTCGATACCGCCCTCGCCGCCGGTCTGCTGCTCTCCTACGATCCCAATCTGCGCCCCGCGCTCTGGCCCTCCCTGGCGGAAGCCCGCACCACCATTCGGGCCACGGTTCAGTACGCCGATGTCGTCAAGTTGAATGAGGAAGAGCTGGTCTTCTTGATGGCGGAGGACGATCTGTTTCCGGCGGCAAGCCTCTCGACCGAGGAGTGCCATACGCTCGCCCATGATTTCCGGCGCTCTTACCACATTCCCTTACTGGCCATCACGCGTGGCGAGAAAGGCAGCCACGTCTGTTGGGACCTCGACAAGTCTCTGGATACGCCCGGCCTCCCTGTCCAGGCGGTGGATACGACCGGAGCAGGCGATGGTTTCGTTGCGGCGCTGCTTTGTGGGCTTTTAGAACACGGCCTTACGACGAGGAAGGCGCTGGTCACCATGCCGTCCGATCTGCTCACCCAGATCGTTGTTCAAGCCAATGCCGTCGGCGCGTTGACAACGACCCGCAAAGGCGCGATCCCCGCCCTGCCGACGCGCGCGGAAGTCGATGATTTCCTGGCCTGACCTTCGTGCACTTGCTTCCCATCACTTCCATAAACGGGTGGGCGATGCGGCAGAAGAAATCTTATTTCCGCTTTCTATGCAACTTTCTGCAGTAGAAGAGATGTCTGTACAAAGGTATACTAGTACGATGCAACGTATCGCAACCCGGATTCGTAAATAAGGTGACCTGTTTGGACCGGCGCTACTCTGATCAGTGTGCGGCTCCCGACGCCATGACGTACAACACGTCGTCCCGACGCTTCCTTACCCGTCGCTCGCAGGACGGTTTTTGAAGAAAGGCAGCTAATGGCACTTCTTGAAGTTCTTCCCGACTTTGTTGAGAACACACTGCGCGAACTGCGCGAACGGGAGCCCGCAACTTCCGATCTCCTCACTCCTTCCCCCGAGGCGCCTCTCTCTCCTGCGGACCCCCTGCCCGAAACGGCTCGTGCGGTCGTCGTGACCCTGCCTGATGCGCCGGAGACGGCAAACGGCAGTGAACCGATCACCGAGAAGCCTGCTGTCGCAGCCGAGGCGCTGGTTGCAGCGACCGACGGGAAACCGACTGTGGAGGTGGACGAGACTCCTGCTGTCGCAGCCGACGAGAAGCCAGTTGTCGCAGCAGACGACGAGGCGCCCAAGCTGATCGCCTTTGCAACCGACATCAATGCCGAAGGGGTATTCGGGCCGGAATGGGTCGTTGTCAAAGACGGGAAGGTGTTCGTCTTCGGACCGAACGGCGGCACCACGGCGAAAGTCCTGCACGCCGTCCCATTGAACCGTATTAAGGAAGCGAAGGCGGAGGTTCTTGTAGGCAACGGCCTACTGGAGGTTCGCACCGATACCGAAACCATTCCTCTGGTGCGCTTCTCTCAGGCGGTCGTCGGGGAGGCCAACTCTCTCGCGCGACAGATCAACGCGCTCTCCAAAGGAGAGCTGGCCAAAAAAGAGAAGCTGGACGAAAAGAAGATCTGCCCGAAGTGTCAGCGGCGCTTGCCGGACGACACGGAGGTCTGCCCTGCCTGCGTCAACAAACGCGCGGTCATGCTGCGGCTATTCCAGTTCCTTGCGCCTTATAAATCGCAGGCGATCGGCAGCGTTGTGATTATTCTGCTGGCGAGTCTGATCGAGTTGGGGCCGCCCATCTTCGGCGGCCATATCATCGATACCCTGATCAACAGCGGGAAGACCGCTCCCGACGCCGCGTTTCGCACGCTGCTGGGTTGGGTCGGGGTGGTGATCGTTTTCCGACTGATGGCGGCAAGCTGTCAGTATGTCCAACGGCGCTTGAACTCCTTCCTCGGCGCACGTGTGCTGATGGATGTCCGCATCCGACTGTACGACAAATTCAACTTTCTCTCGATGGCCTACTACGACAAGCGCAGCACCGGCTCCGTTATGGCCCGTATTACCAACGACTCCGACCAACTCTGGGACTTCCTGAGCGACGGTATTCCGTGGTTCGTCAACAACATCTTTACGCTGATCTTCATCGGTGCCGTGTTGTTCAACATGAACTGGCAGTTGGCGCTCTTGCTCCTGATTCCTGTGCCATTCATCTACGGCCTGACGAGCTGGTTCTTCCCACGTGCGCACAAGAAATGGCGGCATGTCTGGACGCGTATCAGCCGCATGTACTCTTCGCTGAACAGTGCGCTGAACGGGATGCGGGTCATCAAGGCGTTCGCGCAGGAGGACCGGGAGAACGGCAAGTTCCGCCAGCGCAACGAGCAGGTGTTCGAGGCGAGCTATGCCGCCAACGCGATGTGGGCCGTCTATTTCCCGGTCATCGGCCTGCTTATGGCATTGGGAACCTGGACGATCTGGGTATTCGGAGGACATCAGATCTTAAATGGTGTTCCCGTCGCAGGGCACGTGATGACGGTTGGCGCCATGACCGCCTTCCTCGCCTATCTCGGCCAGTTCTATGCGCCGTTCCAGAACTTCAGCCGTGTGCTCGACTGGTCGACGCGCTCCATGACCGCAGCGGAGCGGGTCTTTGAAGTGCTGGACACCGAGCCGGATGTGGCGGAGAAGAAAGACCCAGTTGCCCTGCCGGAGATAAAAGGCGCGGTCGCGTTCGAGAATGTCTCCTTTACTTACGACAAGGCCAAGCGCGTTTTAGACGACTTCACCCTGAAAGTGGAGCCGGGCGAGATGATCGGCCTGGTCGGGCATAGCGGCGCGGGCAAGTCCACCATCATCAACCTGCTCTCCCGCTTCTACGACGTCACCGAAGGCGACATTATGGTGGACGGTATCGACATCCGCGATATCAAGACCAGCGACTTCCGCCGCCAGTTCGGCATCGTCCTGCAGGAGCCGTTTCTCTTCCCCGGCACCATTCGGGACAATATCGCTTACGCCAAGCCCGAGGCCTCCACCGAGGAGATCCTCCGGGCGGCGAAGGCGGCGAACTGCCACAACTTCCTGCTGAAGTTCCCGGACGGCTACGACACCCAGGTCGGGGAGCGCGGACAGCGGCTCTCGGGCGGCGAACGTCAGCGTATCTCGATCGCGCGCGCCATTCTGCACGACCCGAAGATCCTCATCCTCGATGAGGCGACGGCCAGCGTGGACACCGAGACGGAGAAGCAGATTCAGGAGGCCATCTCCAACCTCATCAAAAACAGGACGACCTTCGCCATCGCCCACCGCCTCAGCACCCTGCGCAACGCAAGTCGTCTGGTGGTGATGAAAGAGGGCAAGATGGTCGAATGCGGCACCCACGATGAGCTGATGGAACTGGACGGCGAGTACGCCAAACTCGTCAATATCCAGAACGAAGTCAACAAACTCCGCGCGCTCTGAAAACGACATGGGAGAGGGAGAGACTCTGTGCGACCCCGCGCTCGGCGAGGTCGCACAGGCATGTCTGTGGCAAGGCAGGAAGGTTCCTCAGAACTGCATCAGCTCCTTGAGGGAGGGAGAGAGGACGAGGGCGCGGAGTTCGCCAGGGTGGAAGACGTTGAGGAAGCGCGAGGCGGGAGGCGAGGCGAGCAGAGCCAGCAGGCGGTGGCGGTCGGCCTCCTCCAGGGGGCTGAGTCCGTCGAGATGGGTCTCGCTTACCTGCAGCAGTTGGGAGTAGCTGTAGAACGTCAGGCCCCAGACGCTCTGGAACATAAGGTCGGTGTAGAGCATAATATTGTCGTTGAGGGCAATCGTACGGGAAAAGCTTTCGTCGAACGCCTCGAAAGTCACCTCCAACACATCCTCATCGGCCTCGAATATCAGTTCAAATGACGCCATCGTCGTCCTCTCCATGCGGGAGATCGCTCCTCGCACCGGTCCCCGGCAACATTTTGTGCGCCTGCGCGTAGTGTAGCACAGGGTTTCCGGGGCTGTCAAACAATGGATACAGTTCAGACTGATGAGTATTTTATGGCCGTTGGTTCGTAATGATGCCTATGAGCAAGTCTGCTACTCCAACTTATGACGAACTCGCCACCCTCGTGGTTCAACAGCAGGGCGTTTTGGCCGAGCAAGCCAACGCC
>JBBQPO010000212.1:0-10843 GCA_038217285.1 Chthonomonadales bacterium | reverse complement strand
TGGAAGCAGCGCCCTCTGCGGCTGTTTCCACGCCTTCTAAGGCGGCTTAGAGCCGAGGGGCGACAAAAACCGACTGACAATGAACCCGCTCAGCAATGCCGGGGCGTTCGGCAACGTCGGCTTGTAGTCTAAACGTCAATTCCAGGGCGGCGGCAATGGCCTGCTCCAGCGTGAAGGCACGGCCTTCCGACAGGGCCAGGGTGAAAGCGGCCTCCCCCAGGACGGCGAGGGTCTGCGCCACCTCCTGGTCGTATTCGGTGCGTTCTGAGGGTGAGAGAGGAGCATCCAGGAGCTCTCGCAGCGTCTGCGCCGCGCCCCATAGTCGGGCGGCGCGGGGGGACTGCTGCTGTACGGCAGCCAGGGCGGCAAAGGCCCCCAGCGCGTAGGCGATCCCGGTTCTGTTGCCCAGCTCCCGAAAGAGCGTCAGGCTGGCGGCATACATCCGGTGCGCCGCCGCGAAATCCCCTTGCTTATGGGCGACACTGCCTAAGTTGATGAGCGATGTGGCGATGCCCTGTCTGTCGCCCAGTTCGCGGCGCAGTGTCAGGCTCTCTTCATAGAGATTGCGGGCTGCCGCGAAATCCCCTTGATTATACGCGACATTTCCCACATTGTTGAGGGCGCTGGCCATGCTCCCCTTGTCGCCCAGGTCTCGATAGAGTCCCACGCTTTCCGCATACATCGCCTGCGTCTCGGCATAGTCGCCCTGCTCATACGCGACCAGTCCCAGATTGTTCAGGGAGGTGGCGATGCCGCGTTTGTTGCCCAACTCCCGCCGCAGCGCCAGGCTTTCCGTGTGCAGGGTACGCGCCGCCGTGTAGTCGCCCTGCGCGTAGGTGATAAGTCCCAGAATGGAGAGAGAGTTAGCGATGCCGAGCTTGTCCCCAGCCTCTCGATAGAGGGCCACGCTCTCTTCGACCAGTGTACGCGCAGCAGCATAGTCGCCCTCGTATCGGGCGAGCACCCCGGCTCCGTTGAGCGCTTTCGCCCGGAGGGTGGCAGCCGACGAAGAGACAGTGCCCTGCAGAACGGCGGACAGCCGTTCCCGGCCTTCCCGATAGTAGCCCCGAACCTGCCAGAAACGCCACAGCGCGCCCGCGATGCGCAGCGCCGATTCCGAGTCCTCCCACTCTAGAGCAGCGCGCAGGTTGTCGTGTTCTCGCTCCAGTCGCTCCAGCCAGGACGCCTGTTCGGGCCCCAGCAGTTGGGGATCGGCATCTTCGGCAAAGGCCATGAAGAACGCCTGATGTCGGCTACGCAGGGTCTCGAACTCCCCCCGCTCCATCAGTCGATCTCGCGCATACTGCCGCACGGTTTCCAGCAGCCGATACCGGGTGTCTCCCTCCTGCGGTTCCGCCACCACGAGGCTTTTATCGGCCAGGGAGGTCAGCAGGTCCAGCGTCTCCCACGCCTCGATGCACGCTCCGCTGCCTTCACCGGCCCCAATCGCCGCCGAAGCGTCGATTACCGATCCGGCGCAGACCTGCTCGGCAGCCTCCAGCGTCCAGCCGCCCGCGAAAACAGCCAGGCGGCACAGCAGCATCTTCTCCGAATCCTGCAGCAAGTCATACGACCAGTCGATGAGCGCGCGGAGGGTCTGCTGGCGGGGCAGAGCCGTTCGGCTGCCTCCGGTGAGCAGGCGGAAGCGGTTGTCGAGTTTACCGTTGATCTCCTCCATAGAGAGCGAGCGGACTCGCGCGGCGGCGAGTTCAATGGCGAGGGGAATGCCGTCCAGACGCACACACAACTGCGCCAGTGCCGGGGCATTGGTGATGGTAAACTCCGGCTGTACCGCTGTTGCCCGTTCGGTAAACAGGCGCACGGCTTCGTACCATCCCAAACTCTCCACGGTGGCGCGTTCGGGATGGGTCGGAAGGGAGAGGGACGGCACACGGTACGTCTGTTCACCCACGATTCCCATCGCTTCGCGACTGGTGGCCAGGATCTGTACCTGAGGGCAGTTCTTGAGCAGGGTGTCGGCCAGACGGGCGCACACATCCAGCACATGTTCACAGTTGTCCAGCAGCAGCAGCAGTGTCCGCGACTTGAGATAGTCCACGAGCGTCTGTAGGAGCGGCCTGCCCGTCTCCTCCCGGACGCCAAGCACATGCGCCACGGTCTGCACCACCAGATTCTTGTCGGCCAGCGGAGCAAGCTCTACCAGCCACGCGCCGTCTCCGACGCCGTCCAGAAGTTCTGCCGCCACCTGCAGCCCCAGCCGGGTCTTGCCGCCGCCACCGCTGCCCGTGAGCGTCAGCAGACGGGTTTTATCCAGCAGCGCCTTGACCTCAGCGATCTCTTTTTCGCGCCCGATGAAACTTGTCACCTGTTGCGGCAGGTTGTGCGCCAGGGCGGGGTTATTCAGGGAGCGCAGCGGAGGAAAGACAGAGGGCAGAACAGGATGGAGAAGCTGGAACACACTTTCCGGCTGTCCCAGATCCTTGAGCCGGTGCAGACCATGCTCTCTCAGGGAAGCGCCTTGCGGTAAGGCTTCCTGTACCAGATCGAAGACAGTTTGCGAGAGCAGGGTCTGTCCGCCATGGCCGATGGCAAGCAGGCGGGCGACGCGATTGAGCAGAGGACCAAAATAGTCACTATTCCTACTCTCGACGACGCCCGTGTTCAAGGCCATGCGGACACGGATCGGCGTCTCGTCCGGCCAGGGCTCTTCGACCAGCGCGATCTGCGCTTGCAGCGCCGCCGCCACGGCCAGAGGCGCGCTTTCAAAGGCGGCGCAGAACGCATCGCCTATCGTCTTGAAGACGACCCCCTGATGGTTTTCGATGACCTGCCGCAGCAGATGGTCGTGCCGCGCCAGAACCGTGTGCATGGCCTGCGTGTGCTGTTCCCAGAGCCGCGTGGAACCCTCGATGTCCGTGAAGAGAAACGTAACCGTGCTGCGCAACAGAGGCATCGGTTTACTTGCGGCGTCTCTTCCGCGCGAGGGCGGAGACGGACAGCCCCATGCCGACCAGCAGGGCCAGTGCGCCCGGCTCGGGCGTACCGGAAGTTTGCAGGGTGGTGAATCCTTTCGTGCCGAAACCGGCGGCGCGGAAGCCTGTTGGGTCCAAAGCATCGTTGAGCGCTGAGGAAAGAAAGCCCTGAAATGCGCCTTTATTCATATCTGCAGAGCCTTGCTGCTTGAAGAGACGCACTCCCTGTGCGAAGCCTGTAGGAACGTTGGTTAAGCGCGTAACGCCCCAGGGAGTAAAGCTGGTGAGCTGTCCGATGGAGGAGTTCACTGTAATAATACCGGTGTACGTGGTGAATAGATCGATCTCCACCACGGGGACGGGATTCGGATTATCTCCGTTGAGGATAGCCCCATGAAGTTCCAGGCCGCCGCCGCCTTGTACAGCGGTCGCCAAAAGCATATTTCCGGTGATCGCCGAACCGCGCTGATCGCCGGGAATACTTCCATCCGTATTGGTGTACATAGTCCCGGATTGCGTAAATGTCAGCTTCGACGGGTCTATTCCGGAAGGCATGACCAGCGTGGTGACCACATCACCGGCGGCCCGGGCCTCCTGGGAGAGGGGAACGAATAGAGCGATGGAGATCATCGCGACTGCTGACGCGCTCTTTCTCAACATATATTCTCCTGACTAGAAAATATCGCTATGAGCGCAGCACGCCACGTACAAGCATCGCATCCGTGCTCATATAACTTACAAATATCAATGTCATTATACCCTTCTCTTCTGTCCTCCTCTGCCGCTTCCCCCCTGTCTCAAAGGACGTATTCCCTGATGAGTTTTTCAATTCACGTCCTCGAATTCTGAAAGTATCGCGAGAAAACCGACTGCGGCGTTCAGGTTAGGCCCCATGAGGTCATTCCTGAGCCGCTGCATCAGAGGAAAGCGGCCCAGTCGGTCCCCAAATCGTTTCGACATCCAGATCGCCAGTGGGATGATCGCCAGCCCGAGCAGCACGT
This sequence comes from Chthonomonadales bacterium, assembly GCA_038217285.1. Classification (GTDB taxonomy): domain Bacteria; phylum Armatimonadota; class Chthonomonadetes; order Chthonomonadales; family Chthonomonadaceae; genus JANXLO01. The sequence continues at coordinate 6,909 of JBBQPO010000212.1, read as the reverse complement.
TGGCGGACAGCCAGGCAGCGCCGAATAGGCGGTAGGTGTCAAGTCCGAAGAGTCCCTTGAACGCGACGATCAGAAGAGGTATCCAGGCCAGCGTCGCTCCCAGAAATATCCCCTGAAGGGAGCGAATGCGCAGCCTCTGCAACTCTACAATCTGCTTCTGTATCACGGCGATAGGCTTGCCGTAATCGATCTGCATGGCGAGCGTTATCTGCCGTATCAGCGCGATGAAGATCACGATAGCGCAGAGATCCAGTGCGGCGGCAGGGAATGCAAATCGCGGCAGGGATCTATTTGTGTAGAGAAAGTCGCCCAGGGCGGCGATGGCTACAAACGTCAGAACCGCCTCCAGACCCAGTCCGAGAGTCAGCCGTTGAAGTGCCGTCTTCGCCCTATTCAGGCGCGCCTCGCCCAGAAGCTGCCGATTAAGCTCCAGGCTCGCATCCAGCTTCCGATCATATTCCGTCCACTTTGTTTTGAGTTCATCCAGGTCCATTTTCTTTTTCTCCTCGTTCAAGCTTGTGTGGGTTCGCCAAACTTCTGTTTCATCGTCTGCTTCAACCGACTGATCTTTGTAGCGACATTGGTTTCGCGGATGCCCAGCATGTCTGCAATCTCCCGGTAACTGTATCCGTCCAGATAGAGGAGGATAAGCCCTTTGTTCAGTGGGTCCAACCCTTCGATAAACTGGTAGAGCAGCAGGATCTCTTCCGGCTGGCTGGCCGTCGCCGCGCTCTCCTCCAGAAGACAGATGTCAGCCGGAAGCAGCGACCGTGTCCGCGTACTTTCGCGGCGGTAGAAGGAGATCGCGACGTTCAGGGCAATCCGATACATCCAGGTGGAAAACCGAACGCGCGCGTCGAACGTGCCAAACGATCTCCAGAGTTGGAGCGCGATCTCCTGAGCCAGATCGTCCCGATCATCGCGGTTCCTGCAGTACGCGTTGCAGACCTTGTAGAGGATCTTCTTGTGTTCCTCGATCAGGGTTTGGAACCTCTCCTGTAGTTCTGGCTTGGTCATCGTTGTCCTTTGCGGCTAACGCTCTGTGTCGGAGCGGCGGTCGTCGCCCCGTGCGTTGTCGATCTACACTGTTATTCGCATCGCCCCGCCAAAAAATCACGGTTTGTCGCAGGCGCATCTAAGTTTTTGCATCTCACGATGCGTGATGGAGTCCAGCAGGAATCAGGCCGCTATGGAACGAACAAGAGAGCACCATGAGACGACTGTTTTCTTGCTTGCTTCTGCTGGTGTTTGGCCTCTTAGGACAGGTGAGCGCTTGGACGCAGGCGGCTCCCACGGCCCCAGACGCTTCTGTTCCCGTCCGGATCGGTCGTTGGACTGCGCGGTATCTGCGAAATGGCCTTTATCTCGATTTCGACCATGTTCCGCTGGTGCGCGGCGGGTTGGTGCAGGTCTTTTCGCGGGACTATGCGAAGGGCTACTATGGCTCCAGCTCCTCCGCCGCCCATCCGACGATGGAGACGCTGCCGGACGGGGGGCGCGCCTACACAACGCTCTTTACCTATGCGGCGGACGCGCAAAAGTTCACGGCCACCCAGCGTATCGAGGTGCGGCCTGACAACAGCGTGACCTTTACGCTGCGCTACCGGTGGGACGGGCCGGAGCCCGCGGCTCTGGAGTGGAACGCGGCGCGGCTCTGGGGCTATCCCTTGGTTGGAGCGACCTATCGGGCGGAACATGCCGCCGGGACGCCGGAGACGACCGGTCGCATCGGTCCCCTGCCCCGCGCCTCGAAATATCCCACCAACAGTCTCGCTCCGCTATGGCGGTCGCTTGCGCTGCAGGCGACGGCGTTCGGACCATTGAGTCTGCAGGTCGGCGCGGGAGAGCCTTCCGAGGGCGTGTTGTTCGACGGCCGTGAGGACGACTATCTGCGCGACGAGAAGCTGTTCTGGCTGGGCCTGCTCGGCGCGGAGATGACGCCGGGTCAGGAAGCCGTCCGAAGTTTCACCCTCACCCTCTCCGCGCCGCCTGCAGCAGCGGCTGTTGCTTCGGCCTCCCCGGCAAAGGAGCGTCCGGCCCGGACCGTCCGTATTCCGGATGCGGGCCGACCGCTGCCGCCGCTGCTGGACGCCCTGAATCGGCCTGTCCTGATCCCGGAGCCGAAGGTCGTGCGGTTTTCTGCCGGAGAGGCGGAGGACTTCGCGCTGGCGGGTCGCCTCGTTCTCAGCGACCAACTGCCGCAAGGTGCGGAGTACACCCCGGTGCGGCAGGAGATGGTGCGTTTTGCTGCGGATACCGGTCGGGAGACGGGTGTCGGAGCCGTCGTTCAGAGAGGCCCAGCCGCAGGCCGCAGCGTCTCGGTCCGGGTGGAAGCCCTCGCGACCCTGCCTTCCGAGGGCTATGAACTGTCGGTCACGCCGGAGGAGGTGCGGGTCGTCGGGCGGGATGCGGCAGGAGCCTTCTATGGCCTGCAGACCCTGCGCCAACTGCGGCAGCGCCGCGCGAGCGGTCGGTTCGCCTTCGCCGGGGTGAGTATCTCGGACTGGCCGAGTCTGCCCTTTCGCGGCATCCACATTTTCGTGGGCAGAGAGGCGCTGCCATTTCATCAGCGGCTGATCGAGCGCGTTCTCTCCCGCTATAAGATCAATCGCATGGTGCTCGAGTGTGAGTATACGCGCTGGAAATCCCATCCGGAGGTCGCGGTTCCGTACGGGATGAGCGTGGAAGACCTGCGCGCCGATGTGGCTTCGGCGCGCGACCATTTTATCGAGCCGATCCCGCTCATCAACTCTCTGGGCCATAGCGAATGGATCTTCGCAAATCATCAGCATCAGGATCTTGTGGAGGATGTAAGTTCGCCCCACGCGTACGATGCGAGCAATCCCGACACCTACAAGTTTATTTTCGACGTGTTCGGCGAGGCGCTCGACATCTTCCATCCGCGCCTGTTCCATATCGGGCACGATGAGGTGAAGGTGCCCAGTCAGGACCACGATTTCGGCAAGTATCCGGCCCGGCCCGCCAACATTCAGAAGGGCGCGTCCGCCCTGTTTATCGAGGATACCAACCGCCTCACCGACTGGCTGCGGGGGCGCGGAGTCCGCACCATTCTCTGGAGCGACATGCTGCTGCACGATTCGGAAGGCCCTGCCCTACCGGGCGTTCCGGTGATGACCGCCGCCAACGCGCCTAGCGTCGCGGAGGCCGTGAAACGCCGCAACGCCATACCACGGGACGCCGTCATCGCGGACTGGCGCTATACGCCCGGCGATGAGCAGCGCAACGGCCTCGCGCTCTTTCGGCAGCGCGGGCAGGAGACGCTGGCCTGTCCCTGGTTCCAGCCGGAGAATATTCGTGGCTGGGCGCAGCAGGCGATCGCTCACAACTCCCTCGGCACACTGCAGACGACCTGGGCCGGATTCGACAGCAGTGAAGACCAGCTCGGATCGTGGTACGACTATCGCCAGTTCCTCGCCTACGTGCTCGCGGCCGAGTATGCGTGGAGTGGCACGGAACGGCATCCTTACGATCTGTTCGGCAAGCCTTTCTATCGGGGCTACGAGCCGCCGAAACCGGAGGCTCCCCAGGCTTCCTACACGCTGGATTTACGGCGAATCTCGGACGCCCTGCCCTACGATGCGATGACGGTCTTCAATCACGCCTATCGCGAAGCGCAGAGCAGCGCCCGTCTGCAGTCCGGCTGGTACCTGAGCCTGCGTGACGCCGCCAACATTCGTCTGAGCGAGACCTGGACCGGCGCGCTGCCCCTTACGGCCTATGTGCCAACCCATAACGAGCGCAGTTCCGATGCGCGGGACTGGCCTCTTGAGGAGCGCGCCGCGCCGCAGATCGCGGATGTCGGTATCCGCACGGCAGGCGTCCGTCCGGGAGGGATCATGCTGCGCGGCCTGCTGAATCGAGAGCGCCCGGACGAAACACATCCGGAGGCCCCCCGGATCGCTTATCCCGATACGGTGCTGCTGCCTGTCCATGCCCGCGCGCAGTGGCTCTTTTTTCTGCATGCAACGGCCTATGCCGCCGAAGACCATGCTCTGGTCGGCACGTATGTACTGCACTACGCCGACGGTCGAACCCTCGAGATCCCCCTCCGCTATGGCAAGGAGATCCGGGCGCTCGACGACGACACCTCGGCCGCCACGCTCTCGACCGATCCGGTCCACTGGGGAAGCGCCGCCGCACCGCTGAACCTGCGTCTGCTCCGCTGGAAGAACCCGCGCCCGACGGTGGAGATCGTCGGCCTGGAGTTTCGCACCGATCACCCCTACGCCGCGCCGATCCTCTTCGGCGTGACAGGAAGATAGCTCTATGCCGCTTCTGGACTCACTATTCGGACAGGAAGCCGCTCTCAGCGCGCTCCGAAAGGCGCTGGAGGGCGGAACGCTGCCGGGGGCCTATCTGTTTCTGGGGTCGCCGGGGGTGGGCAAAGGGACGCTGGCGCGGGCGTTCGCGCAGGCGGTCGCCTGCACGAATCCGCGGTCAGCGCCGTTCGATGGGTGTGGGGAGTGCGAGTCGTGTCGGCGCATGGAGGCCGGAACGCAGCCTGAGATCGTCACCGTCCAGCCTGCCGGAGATCAGATGCAGATCTGGCAGTTTTGGGATCGCGACAACCGCCCGACGCGCGGCATCCTGTCGCATACCCTCCAGTACGCGCCGTCCATCGGGGCGAAGCGGGTCTATATCCTCGAACGCGCCGACACACTGAACGAGTCCGCCGCGAACAGCCTGCTGAAGGTGCTCGAAGAGCCGCCGCCCTACGCGCTGTTCGTGCTGCTCGCCCCCCATGCCGCGCGCGTTCTGCCCACCATCGCCTCACGCAGCCAGATGATTCGGGTCAATGCGGCCACGCGGCAGGAGCTGGCGACCTACCTCCAGGAGCGCCACGGTGTCGAGCCGGAGCGCGGTGCGATGCTGGCGGCCTATGCCGAGGGGCGGATCGGGCAGGCCGTGCAGTTGGCGCGCAGCCCGCACGCCGTGGAGGAGATCGCGAAGGTGCTGGACTTCGCGGAGGGTCTGCCGCAGGCCCCCCGTGTCCGCGCCCTGCGCCTCGCGGAGCAGATGCGCAAACTCTCCGGCCAGATTAAAGCGCTGCTCGGAGAGGAGCCTGCCGCCGGCGTGGAGACGGCAGGCGGCGAGGAGGACGAGGCCGCGCCTGCCGGTAAGGAGAAGACGGGGCGGCGGCAGCTTGCCTCCATCTTCGACCTCCTCGTCGTCTTCTACCGCGATCTGCTCACCCTGCGGGTCGGAGGCAGCCCGGAGGCGGTCATCAATACCGACCGCCTGCGCCGCCTGACCCAGTTGGCCCAGGCAGGCGAACCGGAGCGCTGGATGGACTGCCTCAACGCGCTGCTCCTCGCGCGCCGCCGCCTCGACGCCAACGCCAACATCGCGCTGGTGACCGAAGTGCTCGCCATGAAGCTCGTCCAATGAGGTATAATATCTGTCAGCAGTTGACGTTAAGGAGAGGGTGAAGAATGGCGACAACATTTAATGAGGGCGAGCGGGTCCAGATCGTAGACCGCGAGTCGAACGCGGACGATGTCAAGTCCGGGCTGTTTTACAATCATTTCCGTGGGCTGACCGGCACCGTGCAGAAGGTCTACTCCACACAGGAGATCGCAGTCGAGATCGAGCAGGAGAGCCTGGCGGAAGCAGTGGCGGCGCGTCATCTCGATGTGCAGGAGACGATGAAGGCCAAATGGCTCGACGGACTCTCCGAAGAGGCCAAAAGCCGTCTCACCGACAAAGAGCGGGATTTCAAGCTGCGCTACACGCTGCTGGTACACGCCAACGACCTGAAGATCCCGACGGCGCCTGCCATTCCCCCCGGCACCCGCGCGACCTCCGCCGATCTGGCTGCGGCCGAGCAGGCCTATCTCGAATCGCGCAAACAGACCGCCTGAACCGGGCTCCTGACCGGCGAAATGAGGGGCGTATGATCGAGCGTAACAACGTTCCGAAGGCGCACGAACGGGGGGAAGAGGCTTCCCAGCCGAACAAGCCACTGACGGAACCTGGTCTGAGCCATGTTTTCAACGAGGTGCTGGACGGCTTCCTGCAGTATCTAAAGCTGGCCCGCAACGCCTCCGTGCACACCGTGCGCGCCTACCGCGCCGACGTCACGCAGTTCCTTGGCTACATCGAATCGCAGCCGGATCTCGGCTCGGGCGGACTGTTTCGCGTAGACCGCGCGCATGTCCGTGCGCTGCTCACGGAGATGCAGCAGGGCGACTACAAACGCTCCTCCCTGGCGCGCAAACTCGCGTCGTTCCGCGCCTTCTGCCGCTGGGCCAAGAAACAGGGCTATATCGAGAACGACCCCACCGTCGGCATCCTGACGATCAAGCAGGAGGAGCGGCTGCCGGAGTTCCTGCGTCTGCCGGAGGTCGAGCTGCTGCTCAATGCCCCCGACACTGCCACGCCCGACGGGCTGCGCGACAAAGCCCTCATGGAACTGCTCTACGCCTCCGGCCTGCGGGCAGGGGAGGCGCAGGCCCTGGACGTTCCCGATCTCCAACTGGACGAAGAGGAGCTGCGAGTTCGCCACGGCAAAGGCGACAAGGAGCGGATCGCGATGCTGGGCCGCGCCTCCATCGATGCCCTGCGCGACTACCTGCGACATGGCCGCCCCGTGCTCGCCGCCAACAACACCAGCGCCAAGCCCGACCCGGCCGTCTTCCTCAACAAGTTCGGCAAACGCCTCTCCGACCGCGGTATCCGCCGCACCTTCGACAAATATTTCCGAGACGCCTCCGAGCGCCTCAAAACCACCCCGCACACTCTGCGCCACTCCTTCGCCACGCATCTGCTCAATAACGGGGCCGACCTCCGCGCTGTCCAGGAGCTTCTCGGCCACGCCCACCTCGTCACGACCCAGATCTACACCCACGTCACCACCGATCACATGAAAGAAGTCTACGACAAAGCCCA
>JBBQPO010000211.1:0-10911 GCA_038217285.1 Chthonomonadales bacterium | reverse complement strand
CCCGACTTGATCCCGACCAGATAGGCTTCGCCACTCGCGACCTTCGTGGGGAACGTGAACGTGCCGTTCATGTTGAACGGGAGATCGTCGCCGCCGTTGTTCTGGAGTGTGAGCGATCCACTGACGTAGCTGCCCCTCGTTTAAGGAAGTGACAAACAGACCGTTGGTAACACCTTTCGGAGGGAGTAGTCTGTCTGCTCCCCCCGCCGCGATAGCCTGCCCGGAAATGGGCAAAAATCTATTCGTCGGATCATCTACTCTGCCTGCCAAGCCCCGGAAGGCGCAGGTCTGGATCACCGCCGACGATGCGTTCACGCTGTTCGTGAACGGCCGTCAGGTCGAGGAGAGCCTACCGGTCGAACAGGGATGGGCGCACGCGCACCAGCGCGACGTCGCGCCGTACCTGCACGCAGGCAGAAACGTCCTCGCTGTGCAGGGAATCAACAAGGGCGGAGGCGCAGCCGGGATTCTGGTGGAGTTGGACGTCGATGGAGTGCAGAGCGTCGTCAGCGACAGCCGCTGGAAGGCTCTGCTGTCGGCCTCTCCGCCAACTGGTTGGACGGAGACCTCACTGGACGATTCCGCCTGGCAGAACGCGACGGACGAAGGCGAGATCGGTACGGGCGTCTGGGGGCGGGGCGTCACAGACTGGCCGCACATGAGCGCCTCCAACTGGTATATGGCGCACAATGTTATGCGACCGGTCGCGGTGGAATCAATGTCCGCCTCCGGGTTCGTGCAGAACCTGAACAGTCTGCTGCATAGCCGACGGGCAGCCGCCCGAATTGGTTCATCCGGCGCTGGCTCCGCCGTCGCTCCCCGACAGATCCTGCTGGATTTCGGCAAAGAGCTGTCCGGACGCCTCGAAATCGCGGGCACCGCAGGCGCCAACGTCGAAATCCATACGGGCGAGTCGCGAGAGGCCTGCCTGCGTATCGTGAAGGACGCCCGACTGCTTGCTATCGACAACAGCGGCCCCTGGCCCCTCACACTGCACGGCGGAGAGGGCCAAACCACACCTTATACCGCCTTCCGGTATACGCTTCTGACCTTTCCGGGAGACCAGCCCGTTGTTCTCACCAGAGTCGTCTGCGACTTCAAGTACTACCCGGTGAAATACAGAGGAGCGTTCGACTGCTCCGATCCGCTGCTGACCCGAATATGGTACACCGGCGCCTACACCGCGCATCTGTGCATGCAGGAAGATATATGGGACGCGCCGAAGCGGGATCGCGGTCTCTGGATCGGCGACATGCACGTCACGGGAGAGACGATCAACAACGTCTTTGCAGACCGCTTCCTCATGGAAAAGAGCCTCGCCGGAGGCCGCGCCAACGCGCAGCGGGGCCGGCCGGATACGCAGATGCCGCCCACGGATGTGAACGATATTCCCGGTTATACCGCCGCCTGGTTCGGCACGCTCGCAGACTTCTACCGGCACGACGGCGATCTGGCGTTCCTGCGCAGCCAACACGACAGTATCCTCTCGCTGCTCGCCTATCAGCAGACCGAGTTCGACGCCAGGAACCTCTTCTCCAATCCCTATCACGCCTGGGACTTCTGCGACTGGGCTCCCGGCTATATAAAAGACACACCGCAGACGCTCGCCGCGACCGATCTCTTCGCCATCTACGGCGTCCGGCAGGCCGTCTTTCTGCTCAAAGCGCTGGACGACACCGCGAATGCCGACAAGTACCGCGCCTGGGCCGACACGCTCACGCAGGCCGCTCGCAGCCTGCTCATCGATCCGCAGACGCAGACCTATGGCAGCCGTCTTCAGGAGAATGCGATGGCGGTCTACGCGGACGTGGCGACCCCGGAGCAGCAGAAGCAGATATACAACGCGGTGCTCCAGGCGGGCGCTCCTGCGTGGAATACGTCTGCCGCCGGCGATCTGGCAGGCTCCGAAGCGATGTCGCCTTACTATGGCAACTACGTCCTGAGCGCCTACGGGAAGTTAGGGCAGTACCAGGCCGGAATTGACCTGCTGCGCCGTTACTGGGGCGGAATGCTCCAGCGAGGCGCGACGACCTGGTGGGAAGTCTTCGATCCCTCCTTCCCACAAGACATGAATTGGGCTCTGCCTAGAATGCCCTACGTTAGCCTCTGTCACGGCTGGTCGAGCGGCCCCACCTCCTACCTCACAGAGGTCATCCTCGGGGTAAAACCGACAGACGGCGGATTCAAAAGCGTGGTCATTCAACCGGAAATCGGGGATCTGAACTGGGTGGAAGGCACGGTTCCTACCCCACGGGGCAGCATTCGCCTGCATGTGCAGAAGGGTACAGACGCCATCGCCTGTACCCTCGTCCTGCCCGCCGGTATCCATGCCCTGGTGAAACTACCCGGCCGCACGGTCTCTCTGGACCACGCCGGAACCTACACACTGCACGGGGAAAACGGCCCTGCCACAAACGCCCATTGAACCGATCACGGATGGCGATGGAGGGTGATGACGTGTTCCACTTTCCTTCTACAGCACCTTTTTGTTAGTAGAACGGTGAGAGCGGCGTTTCCAGAACAGGCCACCGCCAATGAGACCGCTGCCGAGCAGCGCCCAGACTCCGGGCTCCGGGGTCGCCAGTGTGACATTTACGCGGGCGATGCCGACGCTGCCCCGTGCCGAGGTCGTATCGTCGCCGAGGAAGAGGAAGTTCGAGGTCGTGTAGGGCGCGAACACCGCCCCGTTGCCCGCATAGTCGCGCAGGTTTCCGGTCAACAGTACGCCGCCGGCGTTGGACAGGGTATAGCTGCTGCCCTGGACCTGAAGATCGTAGTGAGTCAGCAGACTGGTAAGGTTTGCGCCCTGCGCTCGCTCGGTCACGGTATTGTGAATAAAAAGAGGATTGTCCTGCTGCGGCCAGATCTCGTTCTGCCAGAACGCCAGTTCCAGACCTTGCTTATTGCTGCCCAGGACGATCACGCTGACGCCTGATCGGTCCGCCAGACCGTCCGCGTTTTTGTCAGCGTTTGGGTTGGAGTGGTTCTCCGCATTGACCTGGAGATCGAATCCGACCGTATAGCCACGGGCATTGTCCAGCACAAACGGCGTACTGCGCGCCGACGTGACCGTAGAGAAGCCTGCCGAAATGCTGTCGCTTGCCGTCGAGTCGAGCGTCGTAACGCCGCCGCCCGCCGTTTTAACTGCGCTGCCTCCCTGTGAAAGATAGCTCCAGCCCCAGGCTGTGTCGTCGGGCGTCACGTTCGACGCCCCGTTGTACAGCGTAAACGACTGCGCGAAACCCGTACTTGCGACAGCCAGAAGCAGTCCGGACAAACCTATGGTGACGAAAAGTTTATTCATGAAGCGTTTCATTCCTCGTAAACGTGATGCTCGTACGTTCGACACTTTCCGTCGAAATTTCTAGGAGAATGCCGGATGGCTTGCAGCGTGGGTATCGGACCTTTGTGCTCTCCTATAAACGCGTTGTCTTCTGTTTTAGCCCTGTTGGAACTGTTCGGTCTCTTGCCAGAGTCGGGGAACGAGATCGGCGGCGGAGGGGATGTCGTGGATAGCGGGGCAGCCGGTTCCGGCGTAGAGGCACATGGCGGCCGTGTCGCCGGTGAAGCCCTGCCGGGGCGCGGTATCGGTATAGCGTAAAATGGGGTCGCCATCGGCGTTGTGCCCGACGATCTCGCCTTCGCCGGGGCGTGCACCGACGGGCGGTGATCCGGCGGCCTCCCACTGTTCCAGTGTGGCGTTGCGCAGCACACGGTGCGCGGCGTAGGGCCAGTCGCCGTCGAAGCAGATGGTGAGGGCGGTCGCTTCGGCCTGCGCCGCGACGAGACGGGCCTTGTAGTCGAGATGTGCGCGGCTCTCCAGGGTGGCGACAAAGCGCGTCCCGAGCATGGCTCCTGCGGCCCCGAACTGCAACGCGCGGGCGATTCCGGCGCCGTCCGCGATGCCGCCCGCAGCGATGACAGGAAGGCCCTCGGCGGCAGCGACTACCTGGGGCAGCAGCGCGAAGAGGGGCTGATTGGACTGAACATGGCCGCCAGCCTCGATACCCTGACAGATCAGGAAATCGACGCCTAGCTGCGCGAACCGCCGCGCCCCCTCTACGTTCGTGACCTGTACGCCGACCTTCGCACCCGCCGCGCGCACCTGCGCCAGATAGCGCGTCGGGTCGCCCCAGGAGAATGTCACGACCGGCGCGCCTGCCTCCAGCGCGGCAGGGAGCGCCTGCGGCGGAAACGCCAGCGCGAAGTTGACCTGAAACAGACCTGCTGTCTGGGCTCGAACCTGCCGGATCTGGGCGGCAGCCTGTTCCGGGGAGGACCAGGTGAGGGCCATCGCGCCCATACCGCCTGCTTCGGCAACGGCCCCTGCCAGTTCCGGCCCCGCGATGCTGCCTGTCGGCGCCTGCCAGATCGGATACTTCAGCCTGAAGAGTGGAGCTGTCATCCGCCCGCCTCCTGCAAGACCTGTCGCAACAGATCCCGGCACTCCGCCGCGTTCTGTTCGCGAACGGTGCGCTTCGCCGCTTCGACCTGATCCGCCGGAACCAGAATTCCCGCCGCGCCCGCCCCGATCAAGAGACGGATGGCTGTCTCCAGCGTGTCCGGCAGATCGTTCTGGCCGAAGGCGTTGAAGCTAAAAGGCGAGGCCGAGACGAAGGCGGGAATCAGATTGATCTGCGACGCCGCCAGCAGCGGCTCCAGAACCAGCAGCGTTCCTTCGGTCAGCGCCTCCTGGTCGAGGCCGATTATCAGTCGCGTCGCGCCCTGGCCCGCCAGCCGCTCCACCAGCGCCTGTGCTGCCTCTGCATCCTCGCCCCACTCCGTCATCCCGCCCAGATCGGCGGCGAGACGGGGCAGCGCGCAGACCTGATCCTCCTCGTAGCACTCCGTCTCCGCATCGCGCATCTCCGCCGTCAACTCGACGAAGCCCAGGCCGTCCAGCGTCTCCTGCGGCGGGATCGCTATGGTTAGATCGGCTTTGGCTGCCGCCATGAGCACCGTCGGCAGCGGCAGGGTAAAGCGATCCGAAATAAAAAGCGGCTTGCCGGCCGACGCGTCGATCAACCGAAACAGTTCGTGACGCAGGTCGGCGTCCTCGGCGGTCGCGGGCAGCAGCGTATTGCCCAGCGGCAAGTGCAGCGCGTCCACGCCCTGCTGCAGCGCCGTCGCGATCTCCTCCCACTTGCGTAGCCGCGCGACGATCTGTACCCGTAGGCCGTCGATCGTCAGGGCAGGCTGATGCTCCTCATCCAGATAGAGGCGATGTTTCGGGGCGATATGCGCGTACTGCGCCGAGTACTGCGCCAGGGCGACCGGGTTGGGATCCACGAACACGACCCCGCGCTCCGCATCGACGAGCAGCAGAAGGTCGTTCTGCACCACATCCATCAGCCCCGTTGCATTGACGACAGCAGGGAAGGGCGGAACACTTGCGCCCGCGCCGCCGCTCGCCGCCGCGATCCCCGCCACTTTCGCCCACGGCAGCGCCCCGGACAGAGCCAGGGCCGTGCGATAGTCGTCCGCTACCAGAATAACTTCCGGGCGTTCGGAGACGCGGCGAGAACCAACCGCCCGCGCCATCCGCTCCGGCGGATCCGGCAGCGTCGGCAGGCCGTCGCGCATCTGCACGACCACCGCCGTTCCCAACGCCATCCCGGCCCCCAACCCTTCACCACGTAAACGCGTCATCCGCGAACCCGATGCCTTTCAAATGAATCGATTTGCAGGTTCTTCCCGCTCTCTGCCGTCCAGTCGCTTTACCGGGCCACCTAACCCCCGGCCCCTTCCTGTATTGGGAAGGGGCCGGGGGAGTAGGTTCGTCAGAGTTCGGTAGCGAGTTGGGTCATGGTGACGAAGCGCGCGCCGCGCTTTTTCAGATAGTCCACGACATGACGCAGGTTGTCGGCGTTGTCTTTGCAGTCGTGCAGGGCGAGACTGAGGTAAGGCGATTCCTGAAGATGGGCGTCTATCACCGGTTTGATGCGATCCAGCCCTTCGTCCAGATAGCCGCGTGCGCCGCCGACGTTCGCGACGGGAACGACCCACAGGCGGGCGTCGCCGGGCTGATGCAAATGCGTGTAGGAGGGATGGTAGGGGGCGGTCGGGGAGCCGACCGGGCGGCCCGCGCTGGAGCCGGGGGTCGAATCGACGAGAATGCCGATGTCTTCGAGGGCGCGCAGGTCATCGGCCTCCAGATCGCCATGCGCGGCGCGGAAGGCGGTCGGCTTGATGGAGAACTGCTTGAGAATATCTTTGCCGATGCGGATCAGGTCGCCGCGAGCGATGGTGCTGTTGACGCCGGTATCGAAGGTGAGGTGAAGGCCCAGTTCATGCCAGGCGGGGATACGGTGCAGGTATTCGTTGTGGTAGAGCTTGATGTTGGCGAGGGGATCGTGCTCATTGACTCCGAGGAGCCAGGTGAGCGGAACGCGGTACTGCTCCGCGGCGGCAACGATCTCCGAGACGAAGCACTTTCCCTGGGCCGCGCAGACACAATCTACGCTTATGGCAACCGTTGGTGTGGTCATCGTGTTACCCTCCAATTAAATTTCTGTGAGCTTCTGCGAGGAAGCGGTTCTCTCTTCCCGACTCTGTCGGGGAGATAACCCGCCGTTTCTCCACTTCAAGGCCGGACTCCTTCTGTCCGGCTGAAAGCAGAAAAATAAAAATTGCCGGCAGAGAAAATCTCCACCGGCAAGCGCACAGGTCTGAACTCAGACCTCATACTGGAACTGATCGAAGCCGTCGCGCATCGCGACCTTTTTGCTGACGCCGCCCACGTTCTCTTCGAAGGTCTGCTGATTGCGCAGGGCCGAGACGCAGGTGTGGAAGATCGGCTTGCCGTCCGGGCGCTTCTCGGTCATGACATCCCGTATCAACGCGCGTCCGATCATACCTTCGGCCTTCAGGGCCACCTGGCGCTCTTTATCCGCGCCCATCTTGCCGCGTCCGTGCGCGTTGATCTTCATCGCCGTCATGCCGATGCCCGCTTTGCTGGCCTTCGCGAAGATGTCCATGACCTCTTTCGGATAGCCGTAGCTGTACCAGACCTGCATGGCGTCGATGATGCCGGAATCGATGCATGCCTGGGTCATCAGAGCATATTTCTCGATAACCTCGGCGGGCGTACCGTCGTAGGGATGCTGGGAGACGCCGAAGTACTTGACCAGGCCCTCTTTTTTAAGTTTGAGAAATGCCTTGTAGGAGGTATTGTTCTCCGGCTTGACCTTCTCGGGAGAGTGCCATCCGTAGTGGGCGCGATAGATGTCGTAGTACTTCAGGTCGTTCTTCGCCAGGGAGTTCTTGACCTGATTGTAAGCCTCATCGTAGTTGTCCGGATCGTGGCCGGGGCTGGTGTTGTCTACGGTGATGTCCGTGTAGTAAGACTCACGCGGCAGCTTCTTGATCTCGTCCGGAACGTTGTTCCAGTAGCCGGCCTTGTGGATGAAGTTGATGCCCAGATCGAGGGCGGGCGCGAGCAGATCCCGGCTCCAGTCCTGCGAGATACAGAGAGGCGTGACTTTCATCGGCAGACGGCCGAGCTTGACCGTTGGCAGCTTACCGAGCGTCTCGACGATCAGTTCCGCAGCCTCGGCACGCTGGCTGGAGGTCAGAGAGAGGCCGGTCAGGCCAGCGGTCACCAGGCCGGTCCCGGCCGAAGCGACCGAGAGAACGCGGACGAAATCACGCCGGGAGAGCGGCTTCTCCTGGTTCTGCCGTTTCAGGGCGTCAAGTTCTTCTGTGTGCATGCTGAACATTCCTTTCGCGCCGATGGCGCCGAGCATAGGAGTGGCGATGAAAATAGAGAGCAGGGCAGGGGTCGAACTGCCGGGCTATGGTGATTGGATATTACTCTTTTTGCGACAAGACTCCTGCTTCTCCGCGACGCAGGGCAAAATCGAACTCGGTCGAATCGAGAATCGCGTTCAGACGACGAAACAGGGACAACGGTGCGCTGCTGCGCTCGACTCCGACGTCCTTGCCTGTACGTAGATGGAACGTCGCCGCCCAGAGGCCGTCGGCTCCCTGATGGCTCACCAGCATGTGCGCCACATGGAGGACGCGCCCCAGCGGCGTACTATCCCATTCGGTACAGGCGGCTATCTCCGCCTGCATCGCCTCCATCACATAGTCGAGCGTGACGACTTCGGTCTCCAGTTCGGGCCTCGGAAAACAGTTATAGACCCATTCCGGGGGCGTCCAGGCCGCGATCATCGTTAGCGTCTCCTGCAGACTTTAGTCCCAGATCGGGCGACCGTTTTTCGGATACTTCGTCAGATCGTTCAGACGCTTCATTTCTTCAGTGGAGAGCCGATAGCCCGTCGCGCCCAGCAGGTCTTTGAGCTGCTCCGGCGTGTTAGCTCCGATAATGGGAGCGGTGATGACCGGATTCGATAACTGCCAGGCCAGGGCGGTCTGCGCGACCGTCTTGCCGTGCGCTTTCCCGATCTCCACCAGCGCGTCGATGACCGCGTAGCCGCGATCATTGCCGTACTTGTCAAGCACACCGCCCGCGCGAACGCTCTCGGGGCACGGCCCGTCCTTGCGGTACTTGCCGGTCAGGAAGCCTCCCGCCAGCGGCGAGTAGGGGATCACGCCAAGCTGATAATGCTTGCAGAGCGGCGACGCCTCATACTCGAAGAGACTGCGCTCCATCAGCGAATATTCCGGCTGGTAGCAGTCGAACCGGGCGAGACCACGCTTGTCGGAAACCGCAAGGGCCTCCATCAATCGCCACGCCGGGTAGTTCGACGCGCCGATATAGCGCACCTTGCCGGCCCGCACCAGATCGTTCAGCGCCGTCAGCGTCTCCTCGATGGGAGTGGTCAGATCGGCCCAGTGACACTGGTAGAGATCGATGTAGTCGGTCTTCAGACGGCGCAGTGAGTCCTCGCAGGCCCGGAAGATACGGGCGCGAGAGAGCCCCTCGCCGTTCGGCCCCTCCCACATCTTGCCGCGCACCTTCGTCGCCAGCACGATCTCCTGCCGACCGCCGCGTGCCTCGATCCAGCGGCCGATAAACTCCTCGGTCTTGCCGCCATAGGAGAGATCCCCCACCCAACTGGTATAGATATCGGCGGTGTCGATAAAGGTGCCGCCCGCCTCCCGAAAGGTGTCTAGCACAGCGTACGATATCGGCTCGTCGGCGGTCCAGCCGAACTGCATCGTACCCAGACAGATCTCCGAGACCTGCAAGCCCGTGCGTCCCATTTTCCGATATTCCAAAACGCATTCTCCTCAAAAATAGGTCCAGTGTATCGCGGACACTGGCCTGAAACTCGCCCTTATTCTGCAAAACCTTCCTGAACGCTACGAGATCGTTGCTTGTTAGGGCACCCCCTTCCCGTGTCGGGAAGGGGAACGGGGGGTTAGGTTACCCGCGTTTACGGTTTAGGGTTCGGATTGTAGGTGGCAGCAGAAGCGGCGCCCTGCGGCCCTTCCACATCGATATGTTTCTGGAACTGTATTTTGATCGGTTCGTAGTGCGCGTCTGCGCCTATCCCTTTCCGGGTATCCCAGTCGCCTCGGAAGAAGCCGTCCAGCGGCCGCTCGTGAGGCTCAACGTAACTTCCCGGCTCTTTCGGGTCGCCGCCCTCGCCGCGATCCTCCTGAAAGGTATAGACAACGATGGAGTGATCGGGCAGAACAGGGCAGTGGTATTCGCAGATGCCGCAGCCGGTACAGAGTTTCTCATCGACGGTCGGAACGCGCTTCATGCGGCCCCGGTTGTCCTCTTTGCCTGCCTCATCCTTATGGTCGAGCGGAAGATCAGGATTCTTATGTAGCGTATCGTCCATCGTATCCATGAAGATAACGGCGGAATAGGGGCAGACTTCAGCGCAGACGATGCAGTCGCGCCCACCGTTCCACGCGACGCAGGTCGAGCGGTTGACGTTGGCGAGGCCCATCTTCAGTTTGTAGCGTTTGTCCTGCCATGTGAAGGGGCGGATCGCGCCTGTCGGGCAGACATCGCCGCAGGAGGTACATTTCTCGGCGCAGGGGCCGATGGAGGGCACCAGAATGGGCGTCCACAAGCCTTGCAGGCCGGTGTCGAAGGAGGCGGGCTGGAGCGCGTTGGTCGGGCAGACCTTCATACACTCCGCGCAGCGGGTGCAGGCGCCGAGGAAGTCGCTCTCGGGCAGGGAGCCGGGCGGGCGCATCGCCTTATTGTTATGGTGATACCGACGCATCTTGCCCTGGTACTCACCCGCGTTCGCCTTCGTCACCGTACCCCAGAGCAGGCCCGCGCCGACAGCGGCGACCACGCGGCGGCGACCGAGGTCGATCTGCGTCTGCGGCTCAGGACGCGGGGCAGTTCCCTTTACGGCCAAGCCGAGCGCCTCTTTAATACTGGCCGGGACTTTCGCCTGGATCTGAATGACGTCGGTGGGGCAGATGGTTTCGCAGCGGAAGCACTGGATGCACTCGCTGATGCTGTGCATCTCCTCCTGCGTCGCCTTCTTGTCGAGGTTGTCGTAGCAGCCCATGCGCGACTGGACTTCGCACTTCTTGCAGTGGATGCAGCCGTCCATCTTAATGTAGTGGCGCAGCCAGGAGACGCGGGAGACCAGCGCGAGCAGTCCGCCGTAGGGGCAGAGGTTGCGGCACCAGAAGCGCTCCTGGTAGCCGGACAGCCCGATGACGCCCATGAACATGAACAGCACGAACCAGCCGTTGAAGTACTGGCGGCTGGGCATCTCCATCCGCGCGACTTCGGAGCCGAGCGCGTAGTGGAAATGCGTGCCGAGCGCGTCGAAAGCGCCGAGCAGGCCGTTCCAGATGTAGGCCACCGGCTGTTCGATGCAGAAGGTGAAGGTGCGGGTGATGAGCGAGATCGGATCGCCGAAGGTGAGCACATCGACCCCGAAGACCAGCGCGCCCAGTCCGACCAGCAGATAGATATACTTCCAGTTGCGGAAGCGGCGCGTGTCGCTGCGCTTCTTCGTGTAG
>JBBQPO010000210.1:0-10970 GCA_038217285.1 Chthonomonadales bacterium | reverse complement strand
CGGGATCGATCTGTCCAACAGAGGCGAGGATCGATCTCCACAAGCTGACGGAACCACCTGGTAACGCCGGACACAGCCCCATTTATGGGGCTTGCCGCCTCAGACCGCTCGTTTACGGGCGGGAAGTAAAGCGCGAAGAGGGGGATTCTTGTAACTGAGGGACAAGATAAGCTTGCGAAGGAGGGGTTGGGGAGGTGGTGAGGTGTGGAGAACGACTCTAAGGCACTCCACGGGGCGATGGTCTCTCACACTTCGACGATGGCGCGCCGTCCTGTCTACAGGTGCCTAAGATCTTCGGCGGTATCGGGTGCATCCAAATCGCGCGTGACCAACCGGGTGCCAGCGTCAAGGCAGGCGAGTGCCTCGGGACCTACCCACCATTTATAATATAGTCTGGGATGACCGTAAAGCCTTTGGTCAAGGAACGGTTAAAAACGCGCCAATAAGCGTAAATGACCTCGGAAGCAAAGGTTATTCCTGTGTCACCACCCATTAACACGTTGTCTTCATACCATCCTCCCGGACGAAATAAGATCCCAGGATTCTGTTCCCATTTGGGCCTATACCAATTTTCTCTGTCGTCCTGAACTGTATGTTGCACGATGACCTCGATTTCTATGGGTAAGATGAGATAGGCAGGGTTGCCGGCCACCCAGCGGGAAGGAGTATGACCGAGGGTCGGGATGTCGAAGGCGGAGTAGTAGGTCTCCAGATCTGGAGAAGTATGCGAATTCTGCCTGACATATTTCACCTTACACTTGGTTTCGAACGTACGCAGCCCCGGCTCCATATCTGTCTTCGTTGCAAAGAACTGCTTTCCTGACATATTTGTGGTTTCTCCCTGCAGGCGATGGGATTTCTAACGAAGCAGACGAGCTGAGTAAACAAAACGTTCAGACACAACGGGATTGGTACGTGTTAGGGCACCCCTTCCCGTGTCGGGAAGGGGCCGGGGGTTAGGTACGCGAGCGAAGCGAGCGCAAGAGGAATAGAGGCGATCTTACGCTTTGCCGTGAGCGGCCCGCACCAGGGCGGGGATGTCGCGAGTGGTTTCAGCGACGGGGACGCCGGCGGCTTCGAGGGCGGCGACCTTGGCCTGGGGCGTGCCGGTATTACCGGAGATGATGGCGCCGGCGTGGCCCATGCGTTTGCCGGGAGGAGCCGTGCGCCCGCCGATGAAGCCGATGACTGGCTTGGTCATCGTCTTGATGTACTCTGCCGCGATCTCCTCATCGCTGCCGCCGATCTCACCGACAAGAACGATTACCTCCGTCTGAGGGTCGGCTTCGAACATCGGCAGCACGTCGATGAACTTGGTCCCGATCATCGGATCTCCGCCGATCCCGACACCGGACGACTGGCCGAAACCGGCGCGGGTCAATTCGTCGGCGATCTCATAGGTCAGGGTGCCGCTACGGGAGACCAGTCCGACCGGGCCAGGGGTGAAGATCATGCCGGGAATGATACCGATCTTGCATTTGCCGGGGGTAATGAGGCCGGGGCAGTTCGGGCCAATCAGGCGAACGCCGCCCCGCGCCTTCAGAATCGCGTTGACACGAATCATATCTTCGGTCGGTATGCCTTCCGTGATGCAGATGACAAGCTCGATGCCTGCGTCGGCTGCTTCGAGGATCGCATCGGACGCATTGAACTTCGCGGGAACGAAGATCACCGAGGCGTTCGCGCCAGTCTCCTTCGCCGCTTCCCGTACCGTATTGAAAACCGGAACGCCGTGCGCGGTCTGGCCGCCTTTGCCGGGCGTGGTGCCGCCGACGACCTTCGTTCCGTACTCGATCATCTGCTGGGTGTGAAAGCCACCGTCGCGCCCTGTTATACCCTGCACTAAAACGCGGGTAGTCTCATCTATCAGAATGCTCATGCTTGTTCAGGCTCCATAAGGGGATTGGGGGTGTCTTCCTCCGCAAGGAGGATTTCGCCGTCCGCGTCGCAAAAACCTTCGGTCGGAACGTAGATTATTCCGTTTGTGTGCGCGGCCAGGGTTCGCAGTAGGACATCGAGGGCCGCCCAACCGGGATGGTCGTCGTCTGCCAGCAGGGCCGGGAGTATCTCCAGATCGTAGATCGCTTCGCTGCGTCGAATATGATCCCCGACGATCAGACCGCCCGCCGGATCGGTAGTGTTGACGATCTTTTCGAGGCCCGTCGCGATGGCCTCCACGGCCTCGTCTTCATCTGCGGTCGCGCTGCGCTCGATCAGGCAGATCTCGTGCAGCTCTGGGTGCGTCCAGCGCACGAAAGCCGCCTCCCAGTCGGTCAGCGTCAGATCTTCCTCGCTGGCCTCTCCGACGATATCCAGAGTCAACTGGATGGGGTAACCTGCCCTGGTGAGCGCATCCCGCAGGATACGCAGCGGGGGAGCTTCTGCCGTCAATGCGAAAACACGCAGGGGTATGTCGTCCATTCTTGCCTCTCTTCCCATGCTTCCTATGCTTCGTGAACAGTTTACCCTACCGATCGCGCCTTAGCTCTCGCAGGCAGGGATTTGATGCAGGTGAAGTGAACTCTACTCCATCTGCGCGGCCTATTTCTCTGCGTTTGAGAAGTAAGACCTCTGTCCGTCGTCAGTTCATCCCATTGGGAGAGGAGACTCCATCTTGTCTAGTCTGCATAAATCGGCGTTAGCAGCCCTGTTCTGCCTGGGCATCGCGGTTCCCGTTTTCGCGCAAGCCGGAGCGGACAAAACCACCGCCGACATCAACGCGGCCCAGAGCACATTGAAGGCCATAAGACAACACGGCGTCGATATTAAGGCGCGTCAGCAGCGCGCGATGACGGAGGGCGCTTCTACACTGGCTCCTCCCGCGAATGCGCTGGTTCTTTTTTCCGGTCGGCCGGAAGAGCTCGTCGCGAACTGGGTGCGCCAGGGTTCGAATCAGCCCCCGACCTGGCAGGTAGAAGATGGCGCGATGGTGACCTCCGTCAGCAGTATCGTCACCAAACGGAACTTCAAGGATTTTCAACTCCACGTCGAGTTCAAAGTGCCCTTTATGCCGGAAGCGCATGGGCAGGAACGTGGAAACAGCGGCGTCGGTCTGCTGGCGACCTATGAGATTCAGGTGCTGGACTCCTACGGTTTCAAAGAGCCGGGATCCGGCGACTGCGGTGCGGTCTACAGCCAGTCGGCTCCGCTGGTCAACGCCTGTAAGCCGCCGCTCACCTGGCAGACATACGATATTTCCTTTCATGCCGCTCGCTTCGGTGAGGACGGTAAAGTGACGCAGAAGCCCCACGTGACGGTCTTTCAGAACGGAATCTGTGTGCAGAACAACCAGGAGATCAATGGGGGGACGGGCATCGGCGGCAAAAACGATGTCAAAGAAGGTCCGATCTACCTTCAGTTCCACAACAACACGGTGCGGTTCCGTAACGTGTGGATCGTGCCACTGCCCGAAGAAGGCGCCAAACACTACGAGCCCCGGTGAAAACATCGAATTTTAACGGATTTTGTTTTGCGGTATACTGGAAAGGAGTCGCCACGAGCGAACTAGCCATTTTCCGGCAACCCACCGGGCAGTGAAATTGAAGGAGATACTACGTCATGATTGTCGGAGTGCCGAAGGAGATTAAGAACAACGAGTACCGTGTCGCGCTGGTCCCATCTGGAGCAGAGACTCTGGTCGAGGACGGACATACTGTCCTGGTCGAAACGGGCGCGGGTTTAGGAACCCAGATCGAGGACAGCGAGTACCGGGAAGCGGGCGCCATCATCGTCAGTTCTGATCGTGAGGTGTTTGCGCAGGCCGACATGATCATGAAGGTGAAAGAGCCGATGGAACCGGAGTACGCTCTGCTCCGCGAAGGCCAGATCATTTTTACGTATTTTCACTTTGCGGCAAACGAAGAGCTGACGAAGGCGATGGTCAAAAGCAAGGCTGTCTGTGTCGCCTACGAGACCATTCAACTGCCCGACCGGACGCTGCCGCTGCTGACCCCGATGAGCGAAGTGGCGGGCCGCATGGCGGTGCAGGAGGGCGCGAAGTATCTGGAGCGGCCGATGGAGGGGCGCGGCATTCTGTTGGCCGGTGTGCCGGGTGTGCCGCCCGCGACGGTCGTCATTCTCGGCGGCGGCGTCGTCGGGGCGAACGCGGCCAAGATCGCGGCGGGTTTCGGGGCGAGCGTCTATCTGCTGGATGTGAACATGGAGCGGCTGCGTTACCTGGACGACATCATGCCTGCCAATGTCACGACGATCTACTCCAACCGCCTGAATATCCGCAATCTGCTGCCGAGCGCGGATCTGGTGATCGGCGGCGTGCTGCGGCGCGGCGCGAAAGCGCCGGTCCTGGTGACCAAAGAGATGCTGAAGACCATGAAGCGTGGCTCGGTCGTGGTCGATGTGGCCGTCGATCAGGGAGGCTGCTTCGAGACGACGCGCCCGACCACACACAGTCAGCCGACCTATATCGTGGAAGGCGTTGTTCACTACTGCGTGGCGAACATGCCGGGCGCTGTCGCCGGAACCTCGACCTATGCTCTGACCAACGAAACCCTGAGCTATGCCCGTCTGTTGGCAGGAAAGGGCTGGAAGCAGGCCATGCGGGACAGCCAACCGCTGCTGCTCGGGCTCAACGTCGCGCATGGCAAAGTGACGTTCAAGGATGTCGCTGAACAGTTCGGCTACGACTATACCCCGGCCGAGCGGATGCTCGACTGAACTCTGACCCAACGATCTCGCCTGTGAAACCCGCCGAAAGCGGGTTTCACACTATTACGCCCACCCAGCGTACCCAGACAAGGAGGAGAGGTTATGTACGGACTGATGCGTGCGAAGTCTTGCGGACAGCCGCCCGAAGAGAAACATCGTTATCGCCTGCACTACTGTGGAACCTGTAAGACGATGGGGAGCCTCTACGGCCAGCGCTCGCGCCTCCTGCTCAACAACGACGCCGTGTTTTTCGGCGAGCTGCTGACCGCGCTGTCACCGGAGAGTGCGCCTGTGGCGACATGGGACAGGGCCTATCAGTCCTACAACTGTTTTGCGCTGCCCGAGGCCGAGGCGCAGATGCCGCTGTCGCTGCAGGTTGCGGCGACGGCTACTCTGGTTATGAGCGAGTTCAAGGTGACCGACCAGATCGCGGACGGCGGCGGCAAAGGCTGGAAAATAGCGCTACGCGTCTACTCGCACGGTTTCCGGGAGGCGTCGGAGCGGCTGAAAGGGTGGGGCTTTCCCGTCGAGGCGATCTGGAAGACCGGGCGCCTCCAGGAAAGTCGCGAAGCGGAAGCGACGGCCAACCCTGCAGAACGCACGGCGATGGAGTGGCTGGACTACGTCACCGAGCCGACCGCCACCGTCACGGGGATGGTATTTCAGCATGGCGCAGCCACGGTCGGCAGTCCGGCGGCAGAGACCATGTACGAGCTCGGTTTCGCCTTCGGACAGCTCGTCTATCTGCTGGATGCCCTGGAGGATTACGAGAAGGATGCGAAGCGCAAGGAGTTCAATGCCCTGCGCACCGCGTTCGCCATAGAAGAGGCCATGCTGCCCGACTGCTATCTTCTCGCAACGGAAGAGCGCCTGCGGCAGATCACCGCCGAGGTCGAGGCTGCCCTGCGACGGCTGCCCATCGCGCCGGAACTCGCGACTCGACTGGCCGCGCGTCTCCAGCGGAACATCGACCGGAAAATCGGTGACGATGCGTGTGAAACCCGTGGGGCCTGCGTCCCGACAAACCGCCCGGCAGGCTGGCGATCCCGCTGGACTGCCGCCGTCTCGCTGGCGAAGACCCTGACGCATCGGGAACGCGACTCCTCCCCGGCCTCCTTCGGCAAGACCCTCGCGACCCCGTTCGTCTTCGCCTCCGTGCTGACCATCGCTCTGCTGGTGCCGCGTTTCGCGCTAGCGGCCACCTCGACCCGCGAGTGTCTGGAGTTTTCGCTGAACCTTATGGCGATCAGCGCGATAGTCGGTGCGGTGCTCTCGGCTCCCGTCCGCCTCGTTCGCCCGCTCTTCGCCTTCGCGGGGAGCGGTGGGGGCAGCGGTGACGGAACCCTCGTCTCCCCTGCGATGCAGCCGGGCATGCAAAGTTCCGGGAATATACGTCGGCGCAGCCGGCGTCGTCCGGGGTGCGCGGACAACTGCTGCCAGTGCGGCTCCGTCGACTGTTGGGACTGCATCTGCTGCTGCCAGGGCATCGAGTGCTGTTGCGACGGTGCTCAGTGCTGCGAATGCTGCGCCGCAGGCGACTGCTGCAGCGCCTGCGTCTGCGGTTAACTCCTCGACGAATACGACGACAGGCCCTGAGGCGATGCTCAGGGCCTGTCAAAAGTCCTCGGTAACAGCCGCTTTGCCGTTGGTGCCGGTTCGCTGATTCCTCTTGCCCCTACCGTTTCCTCCGTCCCCTGCTTTTCCTATCAGACGATCCGCAGGTTTCCCAGGTTCGCTGCTATTTGGTCGCTCGACAGGGTTACCTAACCCCCAATCCCCCTTCCCAACGTGGCTTATCTTGTACTTTAGATTTGCCTTTACCTCCTCCTCGCGCTTTACTCCCCGCCCCTCAAGGAGCGGTCTGATGCGGTAAGCCCCCTGAAGGGGGCTGGGTCGGACGTGAGCAGGGGCGATTGCGCAAGGAAACAGGGTGTCAGCCATCCCTTATTGAGGAGCTTGGTTCTGCTTTTCAGTCCTCCCAGGCCCATTTATGGGCCTTCCCCTTCCCTAGAGGCCGCTCCTTTAGGGGCGGCAACCTGAAGGGACAAGATAAGCCACGTCGAGAAGGGACCGGAGGTTAGCTGCGCGTAGGAGTCACTGTCAGGTCTAGGATCCGAGCACATCTGCCGTGCGGAAGGATCACACTGCGTTGGCGGCGGCGTACTGGCGCACCGTCTCCAGGAACCGAGGCTGTTCTTTTGGCCGGAGACTGACGGTGTGAAACCAAACCCGCCTGTACAGCGACAAACCAGTTGTCAGGCCGGTGATCCCGCAGGATACAGGCCGTCTTTGCGGCGAAGACTTTCACACTCATGCCGCCGAAAGGGAAAATACCGAATGCATTCAAGATGCGTCAAGGGCCTTGCGCTGTTGCTGCCTGCGCTGTTGTTAGGCGCGATCTCGACGGTTCGCGCGCAGGAGGCGAAACCGACTGCCGAGCCGCGGGCAGCGCAGCCCCTCCTGAAGCCAGAAGAGATCCAGGTCGAGAACGACATCGAGTATGCCAATCCAGACGGGCAACACCTTAAACTTAATATGGCGCGTCCGGCGAAGGGAAAGGGCATGTTTCCCGCCGTGGTCTGCATTCATGGCGGCGGCTTCCGCGCGGGTGACCGCAACGGCTACAACGGCATGATCCGTCAACTGGCGCAGCATGGCTATGTCG
This sequence comes from Chthonomonadales bacterium, assembly GCA_038217285.1. Taxonomy (GTDB): domain Bacteria; phylum Armatimonadota; class Chthonomonadetes; order Chthonomonadales; family Chthonomonadaceae; genus JANXLO01. The sequence continues at coordinate 3,640 of JBBQPO010000210.1, read as the reverse complement.
CGGTTACCGTGGAGTATCGGCTCTCCCCCAAATTCCAGTTCCCGGCAGCGGTCCATGATGTGAAGGCCTCTGTCCGCTGGCTTCGCGCCAATGCGAAGAAATACCAGATCGATCCCTCACTGATCGGGACGATGGGCGGCTCGGCCGGGGCGAATCTGGCGGAGATGCTCGGCGTGACGGAAGGCGTCAAGTGGCTGGAAGGCTCGGAAGGCAATCCGGAGCAGTCGAGCGGTGTTCAGGCGGTCGTCAGCTATTTTGGGCCTACGGACTTCACAAAGTCTTATGGCAAAAGCGTGGATGCGGCGGAAGTGCTGCCGCTCTACCTCGGCGGAAACCTGGAACAGGCGCGTGGAAGGCATCTGCAGGCGAGCCCGCTCTACTGGGTAACGCCGAACGCGGCCCCGACCCTCTGTATTCATGGTACGAAGGACAATTACGTCGCTCACGAGCAGGCACTATGGTTCGTCGATAAGATGAAAGCCTCAGGAGCGGAGGCGCAACTGCTGACGATGGAGAACGCCGGACATGGGTTCGGGGGCGAAGACGCCCGCCGCGCCGACGAAGCGATGTTTGCTTACTTCGCGAGTCATCTCGTAGCGCACGGGCGTCCATTTATTTCGGTCGGCAACATATTTTAGTCGCCGAATCGTTCCTGTCGACAGGCCGCCGCATCTTTCGTGGATGCGGCGGCCTGTTGTTGTCGGAGTGACTTCGCGGGTCAGTCGTCGGTGTCGCGGGCGGGTTTGGCGGTGCGGAGGGCGGAGCCGTTGGCGCGGAGGTGGGCGCTGCGTACCGGGGCGGGCATCGGAGTGTTCGCGCCCTTGATGGAGTGCCAGAGGATGCGGTTGAGGGTGTCTTCGTCGGCTTTGTCGTAGCTGGTGAAGTCCATGGCGCGCGACTCTTTGGCTCCGTAGGCAAGGGCGGTGTTCTTGACATTGAGGTCGATGCGGGGCGCGACCAGGGAGTAGGGAGTCAGGTCGGCCTTTGCGGTGAAGCTGTTGAACATCGGCGTGGCCGCCTCATCGTACTGCGTCAGGGGCGGCAGGCCGAGGATCAGTTCCATCGTCCGCAGCATCGAAGCGGTCGTGTAGAGGGTGCTGTCTACCGTGCCGCGTTTGACGTAGGGGCTGATGACGAGGCCCATGGTGCGATGCGAATCGATATGATCGGGGCCGTTCTGCGCGTCGTCCTCGATGATGAAGACCGCGAACTCCTTCCAGAGCTTGCTGTTCGAGAGGAAAGAGACGATTTTGCCGATGGCCTGATCGTTCGAGCCAACCATCGATTTCGGGGCATAAGCGCCGGGTCTGGTGCCAGCGGTGTGATCCTCCCCGAGACTCATGACGGCGAAGGACGGAACCGTTCCGTGGGCCGCCATCTCCTTGACCTCATTGATATAGATATCGGCTTTTTCCATGTCGCGGCCTTCCGGCACGATGTTGGGGCCAACCTTACCAATGAACTCCTGGTTGCTATGCCCTGCCAGAGACGGATGGTCTTCATATTCGCCATACGTTCGGTAGGAGATCCCTTTGCGCTTGCAGGCGTCCCAGATAAATCCGGCCTTGGGATCGTCGACGGAGGTGCTGTCCACGGTGTTGCCCTTGCCGGAGTAGCCCAGCACCCAGGAGCGCTGCGTGAAGTCCGTGGCGATGGCCGACGTAGACCAGGGATGCCCGTCCTGCGACACTTCGCCGCTGCAGTAGAGGTTGTCCAGCAAGACGAACTGATCTGCCAAAGCATGCTGGTTCGGGGTTACGTCGGAGCCGAACAGACAGAGTTTCGGCTCGCCGTTGCCTTTTGCGACGTCGCCGAACACCTGATCGTAGGTGCGGTTCTCCTTGATGATGTAGAGAATGTGCTTGATCGGAGAACGGTCCCCGACATGGACCGGAATCGCGGTGGCGGCGGGGGCAGCGCCCTCGGCCAGCAGGCTGTTTGTATGCGGAGTGTTGGCCATGACCTGTCGGGTGTACTCCGCGAGTTTGGCGTCGTCCGGCACATCCACGAAGGAGAGTAGCCCCCGCAACTGGTGACCGTGATGCACGAACCCGGCAGGATGGTCGGGGTTGATCGGCAGCTTGACCTCGTTCGGGCCGGTTCCGGTGCCCTTGCCGCTCCCGATGATGAGTTTGCGGCCGTCCGGCGACACTTTGACGGCGGTGGGATACCAGCCGGTCGGGATAAAGCCTTTGACCTTCGCCTTGCCATGGTCGGAGATGTCCACGACACAGACGTCGTTGTTATCCGCATTGGCGACATAGAGGGTCTTGTTGTCGGGCGAGACGGCGACGGCATCGGGAGTGCTGCCGGAGGGGGCTGTCGGACTCAGTGTGGTACGGATCGTCTCGATGGGCTGACCATTGGTCGCATCGAACACATCGACCTGGTCCGCATTTCCGCACGAGACAAACAGGCGGTCGTCCGTGGAGAGCGCCATGTCGTTCGGATGGGCGCCGGTGTTGAGATGGGAGACGATCTCGGGCTTGGCAGGGTCTTCCACACGTACGGCCACGACTTCCGCGCCGCCGAGATCCGCGATACCGAGCAGAGTCCCCGCACTGTTCAGGGTGCAGGCGATCGGATGGTCTCCGACGGCCAACGTGGAAAGGGTTTTGCCGGACGCGGTGTCGAGCGTGTAGAGTTTGCCGTCCGAATTGTTCAGAACGAACAGGCTGGCGCCGTCTGCCGAGAGCGCAAGGCCAGCAACAGCGGTCATTTTAGGGTCGTTTCCGGTGAGCGCCAGGGTCTTCGTTTTTGACCAGGCTCCGTCCGCGCCCTTTTCGAAGACCAGCACGTCGTTGTGCGCGAGCGGTATACCTCCGGAGACGTAGAGCGTTTTGCCGTCCTTCGCCCAGGCCAGTCCGTTCCAGGTGCGGAGGAGGCCCAGATTGGCGATCTCTTTTTCCGTCGCGACATCGATCAGGTGGATGGCATGGGGATTGTAGCCGCAGTTCGCGATGGCAAGCGTCTTACCGTCCGGGCTGAAGGCGCCGCCGAGCAGAAAGTCGTTGGTCATCAGCGGCCGTCCGGCCGGGCTGATCTTCCAGCCGTTGAAGAGCAGAGTCGCATCGCCGTCTTTGCCGGGAATGACGATAGGCAGGCCGCTCTTGGGATGAAGTGCGTGGGAGGAGCGCAGGAAGGGCGCGACCGCTGTCGCGCTCAGTCCGGCGATCAACAGTCCCGCTCCAACCAGAATCGTTCTTTGCTTCGCAGTGTGCATGTCTCTCTCCTGTCCGTGGGATGTGTCTGACACAGAAATTATAGCACAGCGTATGTTAAGCGAAGGTTAAATCTTGGCAGCATAATACTCTGCGCGCTCGTTTAAGGGCGACGATTTCAGGTGGGAACGATGTAGAACGCGGTCAGGAGCAGAAACTTCGCGGTGTAGTCGTTGGCAGGCTCGTTGGTGACGAAGTCCTGCACGGCATCATGGTAGACACCGACTTCGTCCGGAATGTCTTTTTTTAGCGCTGGACCGGGCGTCTGGGTGCTGAACTCCACGCCCGCCATACTGATCTTTTGTTGCTCGAAAATCCCGACGCTGGCCGGGCCGCCTACCAGCGCCCCAGACAGTTCGATGTTGCGAATGTTGGCGATCTGGTGGTGTGGGAAGAACGGATAGCGGGTTCCTGCACCG
>JBBQPO010000209.1:0-10991 GCA_038217285.1 Chthonomonadales bacterium | reverse complement strand
AGACCTATCTCGCTCCCTTGCCCGAAGGCTACGACACTCACTTCGGACCTAACCTCAAATCCCTGTCTCTATGGCTGGGGTACGCCGGAAACATGAGCCAGGCCGCTATCCACTCCTTGCTCACCTGTGCCGGAGTGAATATCTCTACCGGACAGGTCAACCGCCTCCTGGTCGAGGGACAGGAAGCGTTCCACCAAGAGAGTCAAGAAGTGCTTCTCTCGGGGCTCTCTTGCGCTCCCTGGGCCAACATCGACGACACTTCTACGCGCGTCAACGGCAGGAACGAGCACTGTCATGTTCTGGGCAACCCGCTCTTCAGTTTCTACCATACCGCTCCTCGCAAGGATCGTCAGGCCGTTCTCTCGGCTCTGTGCGGCGGCAAGGCGCTGACGTATCTGTGCAATAGCGCGGCTCTGGCTTACATGCAGATCCAGGCTCTTTCTAAGCCCGACCGCAAACGCCTGCTGCAACTGCCTCAAGAGACGCCGATGTCTGGAGAGGTTCTCCTCCTTCTTCTGACGGAGTTTCTGCCCCACTTCAAGCCCAGGCAGATCACCACGATCCAAGAAGGAATGGCGATTGCGGCTTACCAGGCACAGCAGGAGTTTGCGGCTCTGCAACTTTTGGTCTGCGACGGGGCGGGTCAGTTTGTCTGGCTGACCTTGGAGCGAGCGCTGTGTTGGATCCATGACGGACGCCACTATGCCAAGTTAATGCCGCGATTGTCCCCCCACGCCAACCTGCTTGCGGACTTCCAGAAGGATTACTGGGACTTCTACAAAGAGTTGCTCGCCTACCAGAAGGCTCCGAGCGCTGTGGAAGCGAGGCGCCTGGAGAGCAAATTCGACACGCTGTTTGCAAGCGTGAGCGGCTATGATGCCCTCGACAACCGTATCCAGAAGACCCGTGCACACAAAGACGAACTGCTGATGGTTCTCTTGCATCCGGAAATTCCGTTGCACAACAATGCGGCAGAGTTGGCTGCCCGCAAGCGGGTTCGCAAACGGGATGTGAGTTTCGGCCCGCGCAGTGATTTGGGCAAGAACTGCTGGGATACCTTCATGACGCTCTCGGGGACTGCGGCGAAGTTGGGGGTCAACTTCTACCACTATCTCAAAGACCGCTTGAGTAAGGGCGGGGAGGTTCCTCCCCTGGCTGCCCTCATCCACGAGCGTGCCGCGCAACTCAACCTGGGAGCATCCTGGGAAGCGGACTGATCACGTCCCGCGACTTATTGAGGTGATACAATGGGTAGCTAAAACGGCGTACAACTCCGCACAGGTTATGTTACCTTGGGCCATAGCAGACGAAACCGGAGCAGGTAAGATATGTTACGATATGGAGATTAGTGCCTCTGGGCGAGCTGGCAGCATCGCGGCGACGAAAGCGCTCGCAGGAGTAGCGTTACGGACAATGGCTACCCTACTCGAAGGCTACGCCGATGATGACATGTCCGGCCAACCAGTCGTGCCTCCTAACGGATTTTGAGGACTGGTGGCGCAGTGAAGTCTTGTTATGACAGATGGGACCACTTGCGGCCTTGAGATCGAGGGCAGGTAGGACCTCAGTTTCCGGTGAAAGCAGGTTACTGCTTGGCGGGATTTCTAATATCATGGGTTGCCGTATTCGTCGTCCTATCCTGCTCAACGAAGTTCGCTGCCGGATTATAGCTTCGACCGGACGTGAAAGTTCCACAAAGGGCCAATTCTTTACAAGGTAAATGGCTCACTTTTGCACGGCGTTTGACACGGTCAACTTTAGTCGAAATCGCCCTTACGCTGATCTCGAAAAACTACAAACGTTCAGCAGATGCCCGCTTAGCGTCGATTTCCGGGTAGATTGGTCAGGACTGGACTGGCGTGGTGGCGTGGCATGTTTCGCGCATCGTTGGGCTTCTGAACGGGAACGAACTTCTCGATCCGTTTCGCGGTTTCCGGCGGCGTGTACTGAAAGACGGCGGCATTGATCGGCTTGTTGATGGAGACGTCCACATACGTTTCCACGATTTTGACATCGAACTGCGCGATTCGCTGGACGGCTTTCCCGATCAGATGATCTTCCGCATTGAAATAGATCTCCGTCGGGTCTTGCTGCCCGAAGGGCATCGACACAATCTGCCATTTCTTGCCGTTTTCCGTAACGGTCCCCGGTTTGAGCGTCGCTCGTTCCAGGGCGAGCCGCACGTCCTTATCGGCCAGCACGTCTCCTTGCAGCATCAGCGCAATCACGTAAGTGGCCAGCGGATCGAAAGTGACGTCATCGACGATGTTGATGCCCTTGAAATCCGCCGGGGCGGTCTGCTTGGTGTACTGGGCGATGTCACTGCCTCGGAAATTTATAAACGTCTTCCCATCGGAGACGGCGGCGCTCACCGGGTGCGAGTCGTTCTTGTAGGCGAACTTGTTCGGGCGCTCCAGCGCCAGGGTAAACCGGGTTTCTCGTTTGACGGTTTCGCCGGTCGTCGGGTTTTTGCCCTCGATTACAAAGAGCGCCGTGTGCCGATAAGACTTCATCTTTTTGTAGACGTCCGTGGCCTGTTTTAGAAGGGTGGCCACCTCCGGCTTAAGGCTGCTCTTCAGCACGGTCGGCGGATCGGCGAGCGCCGGGCCGATCCGAGCGGAGAGCGTGAGGGTTGCAAGCGCGAGGCCCAGGGCTACCTGACGATAGAATCGCATGGGAAGGGTCCTTTCTCTGAATCGGGTTCAACGACTACTACGGTTCCGACGCGTTTTCGACAGCATTGATGGCATCCAGACGCCGTTCATACTTCTCCAGTTCCGCCTGGAGAAGGGGATAGAGTTCGGCGTCGGAGACTTTGGCTTCGGCAATCGCGGTCAGCAGCACTTCATAGCCTTCAATCGCGCAGTCTTCGAGGGCGAACTTGCGCGCTCTGGCACCGATCTTGAAGGCCCGCATCTCTTTCATCGTGGGGGCAGGTTTCGACACGGTTGTCTCCCAACCGGACAGCACAGCCTCGCCGAAGACCCGAATTGACCTGGCGCGACAAGTACCCGACCGGCGCTAATCCGGCTCCGATTCGTCGTGGAACTGGAACGGCTCTGCCAGCGAGATTACAGGCTCCGCTTTTTCTTCGACCGTCTTTGTAGCAGAAGAGACAGCAGAGTGATCCGCCGGGGAAACGTCGTTCCGTTCGGCATCAGACGGTCCATCAGGACCAGTCTCATCGTCGTCCAGCGGGGCCTCCGTTCCATCCGGCAAGCGAGTCCGACCCCGTCCTCGTCCTCCACGCCGCCGCCGCCTTCGCCCGTTGCCGGCGGCATCGGTCTCCAACTCCAGAAGCGAAGAAGCATTTCCATTCGCGGGCAGTTGTATGGTTGTATCGTTAAGATCAATCGACGCAAGCTCTACCTCTGCGCTCAACGTTACGGCCTCGATCTCGACCGGGTCTGCGGCGATAATCGCGCGCAGTGTTTCGACGGCCTGACGGCGCTCCTCCTCGGAAGGCGAGAAGGGCAGGGGAGGCGGAGGAGGCAGATTGAACGGCCGGGGCTCTCGAGCCGGTCGCGGCTCGGGACGCTCGGCGCGTTCCGGTCTTTCGGCCCGTGTCGGCTCCGGAGTGCGCGGCGCCGGGCCGACGTTCAGGACGATTCGTGCGCGTCCATTGCCTGGCATCGTGTAGTTCGGTAAGTCCAGGGCCTGAAATCGATCCGCACCACCGACACAAAAGGTATGGGTGGCGCCACTTTTCAGGAAGAAGCGGTACTCCCTGGTCTCATCGGCGATAAGCTTACCATCGGTCACGTCGTAGAGGCTGAGTGTATCCGGCAGTCGCAGCGTGCGCTGACCGTCCCGCGCGGCATGAACGGTGACCCATCCGCCTCCGACCGAAACGACGTCGTCGCCCTGCGGCGTCCAGAGGTGGACTCCCGCGTAGTGGCAGATCCCACGCAACAGTTCGAGCGGCAAAACCGGTTCCCCGATGAAGACCGACTTCCAGCCCGCGTTCTCTTTGACGGCGATTGAGGGCAGTCCCGATCCCTGATACTCGGCCAGCACTTTGGCGCCTTCATCGGCGACGTAGTAAGAAGGATTCAGACGCTCCCTTGTGCCGAGCTCGCGGCCGGTGAGACGTTCCAGCAGGGGATGGCGCGGCTCCAGGAGTCGCGATCCGATTTCCGAGTTCCATTCTTGCGGGCGCAGGGTCATTCCGACCGTACCGTTGGTCCCATCTTCAAGAATACCGCCGATACTGGGCCGCTCCTCACACGATCCGGGCGCATAGAGCCATGCCAGGGTTTTGCCGCCGTTCTGCAGCTTCTCTTTGATGGCGTCGCGCTGTTCGACGGGCAGCCGATACGGTGTCAGGAAGAGATAGAGCTTCGCATCCGTGGGGAAGTTCTCGGCCGTCAGATCGCTTTGAAGGTAGAGGCCATACGAGATTCCCGCACGTTGCAGCGTATCCCGCAGGCCGTTCGTGAGGCGGCGGAAGAACGGCTCACCGCGCTGAACGTGCAGCAGACTGCGCTCGTCCACAAGCACGACCACCTCGGGGACGCGCGGGTATTCTCGGCGTGTCTGGAAGGTCGTATACTGACTGGCGAACTTGCCGATCTGCTCCCAGAGGGATTCGTCGTCGAGCCAGCCTTCGCCCCATAGGTCCATGAAACCGAGTCCCGTGCCATGGGCCAGCGTCTTGCCGTGCATCCGTGCCATCGCCTGTTCCGTCGCGAACCGATCCTCGAGGCGCGGGTTGAAGTCGTCGGGGTCCTGCTGAACGGGCGCGAGATAGGTCTTGGTATCGTCTTCGGTGAGCCAGAGCTTGCCATGAAGCGGGGGTGAATCGACCGGAGCGGGCAAAGAAGCGGCTCCGGTCGCAGTGCGGTCACGGTAGGAGGGCGGCCCGCAGATAAGATCGACGGTCGGGGCCGTTTCGAGCAGGCCCAACGCGAGATGGCCGCTGAAACCGTGCCCGAACTCCAGGGTATATCCGTAACAGACGGAGACGAGCGCCTGATGTCCGGCCGCCTTCTTGATGGCTTTCGAAAGGGCGATCAGGCGTTGCGCCGTGCTCTCCGACGTGAACTCATAGAAATCGATCACGCGGCGTTCCCGCCGCGTCTCGAAAAAGGCGCGTTGGGGATTGGATCGCGTTGGCAGCGGCGGGATTTCGGCCGTATGGAACTGCACTTCGCCATCGTACCATGCGCCTCGCAGGCCGACCAGGTTGTCGTTGTAGCGGGCGCGGAGCCAGTCGCGGAAGGCATCGCGGTTGGCAACGCTCCGGTCGAAGCCCTGGTCGGCGGACTGGAACCATTCGCCGCGTTCCAGATGATAGCCGAAGACCCGCCGCCCCCAGGAGTATTCGCTGAGATGGGAGATCAGGGTGGAGAGGGAGCGTTCGGCCTCCTGCCAGAATCGCGCGCTGGTAAGCGAGGGATCGCCGGTGGTTCCATCGGCATAGGTCGCGATGTCGGTCGGATATTCGCGCTTCCAACCGCGCGCCGGTACGAAAACGATACGGGGCATGACGTAGCCATCCGGGTCGGCTTCGAGCACAGCGCGGAGGCGCTCATCGATCTCCTGAAGCGCATGGCTCGAATCGGAGAGCGGGCAGGGCAGGTCGACCAGGGTGGAGTGCAGGTGAATCCCGGCGGCAGCAGCGCGGCGCACCTCGGACAGGACGCGCTGGCTGTTTTTGGGGCTATCCATATTACCGAAGAAGAGCAACGGCGCTTTGACCACTCCATCGATATGAATCTCCGGCAGTCCGTTCCGCGAAATCAGATGCGTTCCGACCGTGCGATCGATCGGGACTTCAACCGGCTCCGGTACCGCGACCGGCTCGGGCTCCGCCGCCACCTGTGAAACGACTGTGTCTGCCTCGTCCGCACCGGTGCGGCGACCGCGACCGCCGCGCCGTCGGGTTCGGGCAGGAAGCGCGTCCGGGACGGTATCAAGCGCGTCGCTCGCTGGCTTCACCGGCGGCGCTTCGACATTCACCTCCATCTCGGCCTCGACTGTACCTGTCTCGTCTTCCCCACTGGCTCCCCGGCGACGGGAGCGAGAAGATCGGCGTCGGCGCGGGCGTTCGGGCGCAAGAGTCTCGGTCTCTACGGCATCGGCGGTCGGAGTCTCCGCAGAAGGGGCGGGTTCGGCAACCGTCGCAGGCTCGGGCGGCACGTTCTCAGCGGGAGATTCGGATTTGCGCCGTGGGCGCGAGCGCGGTCCCCGAGCGGGTTTGTCCGTAGAAACGGCTTCGACGGCGTCCGGAGCCGTCTGCACGGCTTCCGCTGCGGCGGCCTTTGGCTCCAGTTCGGGCGCAGGCGTCTCTTCGTCAGCACGGGTTCGGCGGCGAGAGCGTGTTCGTGGCTTCTCTTCGACCGGCGTTTCGGCTTCGGCAGGGAGGTTCGAGGGGGCGTCCACGACGGGCGTTTCCGCTTTGGCGGCAACGCGACGACGACGGGGAGCAGGTTTTTCAGGCGCAGAGTCGCCCGCAGTCGCAGCGGGCAGTTCGGCGGCGGGAGCAGGCGGCGGATCGTCCGGCGTCTGAGGGGTAGGTTTACGTCGGGAGCGGGTGGCTCGCGGCGGGACTTCGGTAACGGACGGGTCGGAAACGGTTGCTGCGTCAGTCCCTGGTGACTTCGACCGACGGCGTCGAGTCGGAGCCACAGGCGGCGCAACCGCTTCGGACGGTTCCTGCGCGGACCGGACGGCCTCTTCTGCGACGGGAGGCGTCTCGGAACCCGGCAAGAGTTCGTCGTTGCTCATTACACATATCTCCTGATTTTTCTTTACAAACGGGTACCATCGTGAAAAAACGAATTCAAGGCCGAATGGCCCATACGCGCTTATTATACACTATTGTCCTTTGCGGGTCAATCGGTCGCAACATCGATTGCGGTCGGTGGATCAGGCAGGCAGGATACTGCTCAGACTGGTGGCCCCGGAGTTCCGATGGGCGTGAAGGCCACATCCGGAATTAAAGCGGACAGTTTTGTTTTCAGGCGCGACGAGGCGATGGTAGCACCGACGCGCAGAGTACGTCTTCTGAACTCGAAGGAGGAGATTTCAAGATGATGAATGCAACGATGCTACTGCAGTGGCACTATCTGATTTTTATTCTCCCGATGGGAGCCGCCGCCGTGTTACTGCTGCTCTCCTCGCTGCGTCTAGGGCATCACAGTGGGCATAGCGGACACCACGGCCCTGCGCTGCATGGGCATGCTCCCGCCGCCCACGCCGCCCACGCCGCGCCGCACACCGCCCCCAGCGGTCACGGAGCACACCAGACCACTACCACCGGCCACGGTGCTGGTTCCGGGCGCGCGGCAGCCAACGGCCAGAAGGCGACGGACGCCCGTCCGCATGTCACTGTATCCAACCATCTGGTGCTGAACCTGACAGGGGCGAACCGCGCGCCCCTGGCGATGATCCTCGAAGCATTCCTGCTTATCTGGGGAGTCTGCGGCCTGTGGGCGCATCAACTGATGATCCACTCCGAACAGCCATCTCCGCAGAAGATCGGACTGTTGGTCGGCATCGCCCTGGTTGGGGGCGTCGTCGGCGCACGGGTCGCTGCCAGCCTGATCGGGAGATTCATGCCGCAGGATGAGACGCTCATCGTCTCGCGCAACGAACTGATCGGGCTGACGGGCACCGTCGTCTTTACCGCCAGTCAGACTTCGGGGCGCATTCATATTTACGACACGTTCGGAACCCTGCACGACGAGACGTGTCGCGTCGCTCCCGGCCAACTCACCATAGAAAAAGGCCGACAGGCGATGGTCTTGGACATGGACACGCAGGGACGCTTGCTTGTGGAAGAGATGATTTGAAGGAGAGACTATCATGGGATTCATCATTCTGGTTTTTGGCCTCGTTCTGGTGTTCGTCGGGACGCTCGGCGGTCTGGTAGGGATTCATCTGCCGATCGGTTCCGGAATCGCGATCACCATCGCCGGAGTCGTCATGGCGCTGGCCGGGGGCGTTATCGCGTTCATGGGCTTCTATCGCAGGACGAGCGCCGATCAGGCGTATGTCCGAACAGGCATGGGCGGCAGTCATGTCGTTCTCGATGGCGGCGCACTGGTGCTGCCCTTCTTCCATCGCGTTCTGGAGATCAATCTCAAGACGATGAAACTTGGGGTCAACCCGCGGGGACAGAACGCGCTCATCACTCGCGACAACCTGCGGGCCAATGTGCTGGCGCAGTTCTATATCCGCGTTCAGGCCGATAAAGAGCATATCCTGAATGCGGCCCGTTCGCTCGGGGACAGCTCGGTCAATGCCGAAGCGGTGGAAGCGCTGGTCAGTGAAAAACTGGTCTCTGCCTTACGCGCCATCGCCTCGCAGATGGACCTGTTCGAGATACACACCAAACGGGACGAGTTTGCGGAGCGAGTCAAGGAGCATGTCAAGTCGGACCTGGAGTCCAACGGTCTGCTGCTGGAATCGGTGACGATTTCCGAGCTGGACCAGACCGATCCGGCCGAACTCTCCGACAACAACGTCTTCGATGCGCAGGGTAAACGCAAGATCACCGAGATCACGGCGCAGGCGGCGGTCGAGCGCAACCACCTGGAGCGAGAGGCGGAGCGCTCCCGACGGATCAAGGACGTCTCGACCCGGCAGGAGATCCTGGCGCTGGAGCAGCAGCAGGCCGAAACCGAGGCCCAACAGGCGACGGAGATCGCCAAAATACGTGCTGACAAAGAGCGAGAGGCGCAGGAGGCGGTCATCACCCAGCAGCGACAGGTCGAACTGGCGAAGATCGAAAAGGACAAACAGGTCCAGGCGCAGGAGATCGCCCGCCAACAGGCAGTCGAGGTGGCCCGCGCGCAGCAGGAACAGGCTGTGCAGACGGCCCAGGTCGTGAAGGAGCAGGCCATTCAGATGGCCACGGTCGAGCGGGATAAGAGTGTTTCGGTGGCCGAGCGACAGAAGCAGATCGCGGTTGCGGACCAGGAAGCCGCGCGTGCCAAGGCCGAGGAAGCCTCCTTTCTGGCGCAGGCAGACCGCGAAACGGCAAGTCAGTCGGTGCAGACTGTGACCCAGCTTGCGGAAGCCGACCGCGAAGCCAGCAAGAAGCTGATCGCGGCACGGCAGGAGATCGAACAGAACAAGCTGCGGCAACAGTCTCTGGCCGACGTAGACGCCTACTCGCGGATAAAACAGGCGGATGCAGACAAGGAGGCGGCGACCAAGCAGGGAGAGGCCAAGCGACAGATCGCGGAGGCTGAGGCACAGGCCAAGGAGATGGTGGCGCGGGGAGAGAAGGCCCAGCAGATGGTCGCGGTGGAAGTGGCCCGCGAACAGGTGAACGTCGAGCAGGCGAAGGTGCAGGTCGAGCGGCAGCAACTGGAGAACCGGCAGGAGTTTGCAGAAGCCGGTATCCAGTTGGAGGTGCAGAAACTCACCATCATGGCCGGGCGCGATGTGCAGATGGAGTTCGCCCGCGCGCTCGCCAACTTCCTCGCCAACGGCCACATGACGCTCTACGGAACGCCGGAGACCGCTACCACCATGCTCGACAACATGGCCAAGGGGTTCGGGGTGCGGTCGATGGTGGAAGGATTCCTGACGGATACCGGCGCTGGCAATGGAAGCAATGGCAGCGGCCATCGGAACGGCGCGAGCGGCACCGGCGCCGATGCGGTCAGTGGACTGTTGTCGCAACTCGGGGGACTTCTGCAGCCCGCTATCGCCAAAGTGACGGGCGCCGGTCCCGCTGGCGTCTCTCCTGAGATGGCGGAGCAGGTCGCGCAGCGTCTGTCAGAAAATCCGGTCTTTCAGGCGGCGTTGCTGGACGCACTCAAGGCTTCCACGCCCGTCGCTCCCGCTCCCGGCCTGGTCGAGGCCGCTCCGGTGGTCGCGACAGGCGTCAGCTCGGTCGCTGACAACGGCACCGCAGTCAAATCCTGACGCTCCTCCGGCATTTCGGGCCGCAGCGCGAACGTTGCGGCCCGAAATGCCTTGTGTCCGTACAGAACAGGAGTTAGACGGCGGCTCCGCGCCCGGCGCGTTGGGCGATGTTTGGGCCGTGATCGGTTTCCCAGCAGCGTTTGGCGGAAGGGAAAATCTTGCCGGGATTGCAGAGTTCGTTCGCATTGAACACCAGCTTGATGCGCTCCATGAGGGCGATGTCCAGTTCGGAAAAGAGCCAGGGCATCGCGTCGATCTTCTCGACGCCAATTCCATGTTCGCCCGTAATGGAGCCGCCGACATCCACGCAGAGTTTCAGGATCTCGTGGCCCGCATCCATGACGTTTTTGACCTGGGCGGGATCGCGTTCGTCGAACATCAGGTTGGGGTGCAGGTTACCGTCGCCGGCATGGAAGACGTTGCCGACCTCCAGACCATGCCGCGCCGCAATGGCGCGGACTTCGCGCAGCACCTCCGGCAGCTTCGTGCGTGGTATGACGCCGTCATGGGTCACCATCGCGAGTCCGAGCCGACCGAGCGCTCCAAACGCCTGCTTACGGGCCTTCCAGAGCAGCGCGCGCTCCAGCTCCGTGGATGCCTGCCTCACCTCGCGAGCGCCGTTGCGCTCGGCGATGGCGGTGGCGCGGTTGGCCTCCGCGTCAAGCCCGACGTCCAAGCCATCCACTTCGATAATCAGCACGGCCTCGGCATCGAGCGGGAAACCAAGGTGAAACGCTTCCTCACAGGCTTTGATGATAAAGGTATCGACCAGCTCCAGAGCGGCAGGAAGGAGCCCTTCGGCAATGATGTCGGAGACGGTCTGCGTCGCTTGATCGACCGTCTCGAAGATGGCGAGCAGGGTTCGGACGGATTGGGGCAGGGGGGTTAAACGCACCGTCACTTCGGTGACGATCCCCATGGTTCCCTCGGAGCCGACTACAAGACCGACCAGATCGTATCCCGGCGAGTCCTCGGCCTTGCCGCCGAGGTCGATAATCTCCCCATCGGGCAGCACCATCTTCAGTCCGGTGATGTGGTTCGTGGTGACGCCGTATTTCAGGGTGTGCGGACCGCCTGCATTCTCGGCCACGTTGCCGCCCACGGTGCAG
>JBBQPO010000208.1:0-11048 GCA_038217285.1 Chthonomonadales bacterium | reverse complement strand
CTTCAGCCCGAATGGCCGCTATCTGGCGACGACCTGGCTGGACGGAACGGCGCAGGTGGCCGACGCCCGAACAGGACGTCTGCTGGTCCCTGCTGGGCAGCTTGCTCTGAAGAGCGTCACGGTGGGCAACTGCGTTCCCCTCTGGAGTCCCGATAGCCATCATCTCGCGGTCTATGCAGGGGATCAGGTTGCGATCTGGGATCTCCTCTCCGGCAAAACGCAGTTTACGTTCCGGATCGCAGGGATCACCGTCGAAGACGCGGCGTTCAGCCCCGACGGCAGACATTTAGCGTTGGCCATCTGGAGATGGCGTTCCCTGGTTCTGGACGCCGGTACCGGAACGATCTGCTCTACCATCGACCGCTGCTGGAACGCGCACAGCATCGAGTTCACTCCCGATGGGAAGTCCCTGCTGACCGACGGCACCGATGCGCTAACCCACTACAATCGAGCCGGGCTGTTCGACGTGCGGACCGGGCAGCCGATCCGGATCTTTTCCCCCGAGATGCCCGCCGCCGCCCGCCTCAGTCTCGACGGCAAGCAGGCGCTCATCATCAACAGATCGCGTCAGATACAAGGCAGGCAGGAAGGGGTGCGGGCGTGTGTCTATTCTACGCGGACGGGAGAGGCGCTCTCTCCCTCCATCGCACTGTCTGCGGAGACCCGTGACGCACAGTTCAGTCCGGACGGCAGTCGTCTGCTGTTCGCCTGTATCGATGGCTCCGTATCGATCCGGGATGCCACGTCCGGCGCATTGTCGTCTCCGACCGTACACCACGCGGGCGAGGTGGTGGCGGCCAGCTTCGATTCTTCAGGGCAGCGCCTGCTCACGGCGGGCGTAGACCATACCACACGGCTCTGGAGTTTCCGACCGAAAGCGTTGCCCGTGTCGGTTTACCAGGACGACGCCGGGCTCTCCACGACGCCTCTTCTGGAGGCGAGCCGGACCCTTCTCTTTTCCAATCTACGCCAGGAGGTAGTTCTGGTAGACTCGGTTCGGGGCGTCCCTCTGCTGCGCGTCCCGGCAAGCGCAGTGAGGCCAAGCGAGGACGAACGAACGCTCGGAATCGTCTCGCACGATGCCTTTCGCGTTTATAATACTCGCACAGGCAAGCCGCTCACCCCGTCTCACCCGCTGCCCGCGAACGCCATCCAGACGGAACTCTGCCCGGATGGACGCCACTACTGGGTCCTGACGTCGGAGAGAGCCATTCAGTCGTTCGTCACAGCGACCGGCGCGGCGGTCGGCCCACCGGCCTATACGGGCAAAGTGATGTCGTGCGTGTCGTCTCACGACGGCAATCTCCTGATCAAATTAGGACTGCGCGATCTCCAGGAATGGGATCCGGCGACTGCCAGACCGCTCGGGGCGCTCATGGTACATGCGGTGGACCTCTCGCGGACCTGGTTTCTGCCCGAACGGCATCTCCTGATCACACGGACAAACGACAAAGAGACTTTCCTGTGGGATCTGCACTCAGGTCGGCTTCGGGCGCAGATAAACCTGCACCGCCCGAACCAGGCGCGTGCCGGAAGCGACCTGAAGCTGTGGCTCGCCCGGGACTTTGAATCGATCCAGTTCTACTCCGATGTCGCTTCCGCTGCCGCAATCACCGCCCAAGGCAGGCGAGCGCTGGACGTCCTACCCACACGGGGGTCAAAGAGTTCTGCCGGTGTACTTACTCTCGATGTGGATATGGCAGCGGGCGCGGCGGGCTTTAGCGGCGATCACACTCGCTTCGTGCCCCTCTCACTGCCAGGAGGCATGTCGCAGGGCCAGGGAATCTACGACACTGCCACCGGTCACCAGGTCGTCTCCTTGCCGCAGGACCAGGCCTTCACGGGCGCTCACTTCAGCCGCGATGGGCGCCGCGTTCTGACCTCGACCACCGATGGATTGGTACGGCTTTGGAATGCGCAAACAGGTTATCCACTCTCGCCTCCCATGCAGATAGGGATACGGTTGGAGAACAGGGACGGCAGTTACGGCTCGGAGGAACTCAGCCCGGACGGGAATCGAGTGGCCGTAATCGACAGCAAAGGAAACTTGCGCGTTTGGGATCTCGCCTCGGGAGATCCTTTGATACCCGCCATTCGATCCGAACTGGAGTGGTTCCGCTTCACACAGGACAGTCGCTGCCTGATCGTCGGGACACGCTACGGGATTCTGCGTCTGGACCTGTCGCCGGACAGCCGCCCCGAAGCCGATTTCGACCGACTGAACGCCTTGCTGTGCGGACAGCATATCGACGCCGACGGAAATCGGATGGAGGTCGGCCTCGCCGAGGTGCGCAAAGCCTGGGATACCCTGCGTTCGCACCACTCCTCCGACTTCGCAGCCCCGTCTCAGCAACAGCCGGACTGGACCCACGATATACGGGAGCAACGGAACTACACCGTGGCGCTGGCGTTGGAGAAAGAGACGATTGTAGCCAGGCAGAAGAAAGACCGAATGCGAACAGCAATGCTGGTCGGGCAGGACGACGCCGACTCGTGGTTCGCACTCGCCTGCGATAGCGCCGCCCATAAGCAGTGGGAGCAGACGCTTCTGGCCACCGATGCCCTCCTCCGCAAGACCCCGGACGACTCAAACGCCTGGTACCTGCATGGGGTCGCGGCTCTCAACCTCGGTCAAGACGAACGCGCCCACGAGGACTTCGCGCAGATGGTCAAGCACGGAGGCAGCGCCGGAGAGACTGTCACGGTGTCGGCTCACATCCATCGGGAGCAGGGACACTGGCAAGCCGCCGCTGCCGACTACGCCCGCCTCAGCGCCGATCCCCATTTGGAAACCCGGATGACCGCCGCGCGTCCCGAAGCGCTGCTTCTCCTTAAAGCAGGCGACCGTATCGGTTACGCTGCCCTCTGCGCCCGCATGAGAAGTGAGATTTCCCAGAGTGCGAACCCTGGCTACCTCGCCGAACTGCTGGAGATCGCCTCCCTAGGCCAGAGCCCCACCGAAACGCTCCATGCCTTGGTCGTAGAAGGCGAGAAGGCGTATGTCGCCCATCCCGGCGACGCCGACCTCCTGCACGCGACCGGCTGCCTGCTCTACCATGCCGATCGCTTTGTCGAGGCGATTGCGAGGCTCGAAAAGGCTTTACCCAACGAAAGCGGAGAGGATACGATCCACTCTCTGCTGTTCCTCGCTATGGCGCACCATCGCCTGCATCACGATCCACAGGCTCAGAACTACCTGACGGAAGGTCGGCAGCGAGCGGAAGCCTATCTGCGCTCCACGCAGGAAAGAGCCGACACCAGCGAAGCCTGGGCGCCGCGCCTGGAGATGGAACTCCTGCTGGCCGAGACAAACGCTCTATTCAGCCATTGAAATGGCCCAATTTCGTCGCTGACCAGTTGAGCCACTGTGTGGTTCGTAAAGACGATTCGAGCCCGACTTCACTGATTTCGAAGTGGATGACCTCGCCGGTTCGATCTGAACGGTACATCCGGTGGGCCAGCATGAACTCTAAGGAGCCGCCAAACTATTATTGCTCCACAATTCTGCCGCAACTGGGGTCAGAAGGGGTCCGAATGTGGAGCGGTAATTCTTGGGAGTTGCCTAACGCCCGCACTTCACTGTCACGGAAAACACTCTTCGAGATGATGCCCGCGTCGGCGGCCACCGACAGTCCCTCCAGAATGTTGAAGGTGGTATGGAAAGAACTGTGCTTGGTCTGCGGAAGGATGGAGGCAAATTGCGCAGCGGGTGAGAAAGCGGAGTCGTGCCGAGCGCCAAGGCGGTGAGCAGGGAGACGGACACGACGTCATACGGCGCGAAGGCAGCATGAACGATGAACCGGTCACATACGGTGTGTCCACTGGGTTCGAATGGTAGCAGCTCGGACAGCCACGTCCGACATCTCCGGATCGTGTTTGGATTCCTTGAGGAGTTGGTCGATGACGGCGAGACTTTCTGCCGAGCGTCCGGTGGACCGCAATGCCAGCGCCAGGTTAAAGTACGGCGTTCCGCGCTTGGGATCCAGAGTGATGGCAATCCGATACTCCGAAATGGCCAGGGTGAGCTTGTGATTCATATAGCAGATGTCTGCCAGATTGGCATGGGCGGCTCCGGAACTGGAGTCTAACTCCAGAGTGCGCCGCACCTCCTGCTCGGCATCGTCCAGTCGGCCCAACTTCCGGAGGACGTTGCCCAGGTTATTGTGCGAGGCCGGATTATTCGGATCCAGTTGGATGGCCTGCCGATACTCCACCGCCGCTCCCGCGAGATCATCACGTGCCACCAACACGCTTGCCAGTGTGTCGTGCGGTTTCCAGTCCCCTGGATGATTGCGTACCATGCGTTTGGCGTACCCATACTCTCCGTCGTTGGACTCCTCCAGCGTAAGCGTTGTCTCCAGATGTGTATGCAGGCTATTCGCGACCGGATCCGCAGCCAGTGCCGTTCGGTACGCTGTGGAGGCACGAATATAGTCATGATCCGCGTGGAACTGTCCTGCGTGAAAGGCAGCCACACTGGTATGGAAGGCCGTCACCAGGCCCACCAGACTCCAGCAGCCCAGCCCTAACCAGCAGAAAGTCGCGCCCATGGAGAACGCGACTCTCCAGCGCGCTTTGCGCGGAACCAGCACATTGATCGGCTCATGCACCGATTCTCCGCGTTCCACACGCAGGCGGTACTGATGCAACGCCTCCCGCTCCAAAAACTCGCGGCGTGCTCGGCGTCCGTGGGTCAGACAGTTCACGGCCTGCCCCCACGTCATCACGGTAATCGAGAGAGAGAACAGCAGATGCCATAGCATGGGAGTAAACAGATTCATGTTTCCTTGCTCCTTTGAGAGGGAGGCCCGCAGACCGCTTAGAACTTGATGGGATTGCCGATCACAGAGTCATTTATAAAAATGTTACCATGAGCCACACCAGAAGCCACATCAGACCGGCCACCGTAAGCGTCAGGGCTGTCGGGAGAAGCTTGGAGGTGTGTCGCCAGTATTCCACGGGAGAGTGGACCCAGTGGCACTGGTCACAGCGACGCCGGAATGTCGGGAAAGCGGCGCTACAATTGGGGCAGGAAGACATACGTACGCGCAGCGGATTCCACTGGAATCGCCCCTTCGGTCGTTTGGCTCCGCCCCGCCGCCAGCCGCAAACCAGACAGAGCCGCGCGCGCCGGAGTAGAGACGTATTGCAGTCCGGGCATTCCCGCGTGCAGGCCTCCAGGCTTGTCCGAGCGATGCGGCGCGCCTGCTGCCACCGCTTCAGGGGTTCGAACAGGCTCAGTCGACGGGGAGTTGGCTCCTCGCACTCCCAACATACGCCCGCTCGCATCTTGTCCTGCGCCCCGCAATGCATGCAACCGGGGCGGGAAGATCGGCGAGGCAGCAGAGCCGCCCAGACCCGCTTGAGGTCCTGGCCCACCTGACGGCAGGCGGCCAGGGCATACTCCCGACGCGCCTCCCGGCGGGGTCTCTCCTCTCCGCAATAGGAGCAGGCGATCTTTCCTGCGCCGAGGGGAGAGCCGCAGGCAGTGCAGTCGATTGCCCGAGAGCGCGTACGCTGCCCACAGAGGCAGCGAAACGAGAGACTTGTCCGCGACCGGACCGGCCAGGCACAATGGACGCAGAGAGGCACCTTTGTTGCCGGACGTAGGCGGGGAAGCGTCAGGCGACGAAGCAGGGAAGGGCGGAGCGTCCAATGACAGTGTTTGCACCGGGTTGCCCTCCTGGCGAGGGAAGCGGTGCAGTTCGGGCAGAACGCCTGCTCGTCCGTCTGCGCCTTGCGACACAAGATCGAGAGGAATCTGCGTCGAGGTAGGTGTATCGGCGTCTCCGAAACCGCTTTCCACCGACAACGCCTACATTGTCTGGCTCCCGCTTTGAGGCTGCCGTAACAACGGGGACAATCCATTCTCTCCCCACGTCGGGCGGATGCACGCCTATGGGCGAGTGCCGTTCCAAAACTCTTTATCCTCAGCCACAGTTTCTTCCCAGGAAACAACCCGTGGCTCAGAGAGCGACACCGGGTACAGGGGCTACCGATCTGGAGGGGCGCTTCACAGAAACCACAGAAGGTCATTCTCACAACATCGTGGCGGATCTTGCGCTTTCGACGGGCAGGCGTGGGCGACTGGCCGGAGGCGGGACGTGGCCTGTTTCCGGGGGAGGTCCCTTGCTTCGTTCGCTTTCGAACCGGGACACGGGCTGGATTCAGCGCCGTGGCGATGGTCGCGGCGATCTTCCCGACTGGATGAGGGGCAGAAAGAACCGCGCTCGAATGGTGCGGACGGACCGAAGGTCTATTCCAGAGGGAAGTCATGGTATTGAGGAGAGACATAAACATCTATCTTTTTGACATCCAGACATGCGTAGAGCGTTACTGCCGGAGGTGGGTGACAGCAAACGGCCTCCCGGCGGAGGGCGCTTCCGCCCTGTTGCCCTCGGAAGCCGACAGCAACAGGGAGAAGCGATAGGGATCAGGCGCGTTTGCGGCGCCTGCGGATCACTGCGGAGAGGCCAGTGAGGCTCACGGCGGTGAGCAGTGCGACGCTGCCCGGTTCGGGCGTCGCCGGTGCGAAAGCAATGCCAGTGGCGCCATTCACATTCCCGTTGGTATTGTACGTCGTTCCCACCCCGGCGGCGGTGTACTTTCCGATGGTGCCAGTGCCGGAGTTGGCGACGTAGAGATTGCCGGAAGCATCGAAAGCCAGACCTTCCGGGCTACTCACTGCTGTCCCGCTGGTAGTGAACGCCGAACCCACCCCGGCGGCGGTGTACTTTTCGATGGTGCTATTGCCGTAGTTTGAGACGTAGAGATTGCCGGAGGAATCGAAAGCCAGACCGTTGGGTTCACTCAAAGCCGGCCCGCTGGTATTGAATACCGATCCCACACCGCCCGTGGTGTACTTTACGATAGTGTTATTGCTGGCGCTTGCGACCAAGAGATTGCCGGCAGAGTCGAATGCTAGACCGCGAGGATTACTCACTGCTGTCCCGGTGGTATTGAACACCGATCCCACCCCACCGGTGGTGAACTTTAGGATGTTGTTATCGGCGGAGCTTGCGACGTAGAGATTACCGGCAGAATCGAAAGCCATACCTTCTGGTTGATTCAGAGTTCCGCTGACATTGAACTGCGTTCCCGCCCCGGAACTTGGGAATCTTTCGATTGTGTTCGAGGTCCTGTTTGTGACGTAAAGATTCCCCAGAGTATCAAAAGCCAAGAATTGCGGTCCACTCAGACTCCCGCTGACATTGAACTGCGTTCCGACTCCGCTGCTGTTGAACTTGACGATCGTGTTAGTGTTGTAATCTGCGACGTAGAGTCTCTGGGATCGAACTTGGGCACTGAGCGTGAAAGCCAGAGCCACGCCCAGGAGGGTACGACCGCTCCCTACCACAGCGGCTTTGGAGCGATACACGGAGTGCAGGTAACGGTTGTTGATTTTCACAGGCGAACACCTTTCCTGGCTTCATTCCCCGACACGTTCGATCCCTCCTTTGCAGAGGGTAAATTGTGTCCGGAACGGAATGCCTGGATCTCTTAATGTAATTGGGTTGATCCAGGGAAAGTATAGGTCACTGTGCGTCAGCGATGCACGAATTTGCGTCAGAGTTCAGCGGTCCAGCGTCAAAGATTCGGCGGTCGGATTCGGAGCAGAAAAGAGCGTCAGCCTGTATTTTCAGGAAGGCAGCGTTTTGTCAAGCACTGGCGTCATTTTTCGCGGTTCCAGCGTCAAAGAACCGGCTGTTTGCGTCATTCAGGAGGGGCAGTGTGGAATTTAGAAGGCTGGTGAGCGGCTGCAACAGGCGTACATATCAAGTGCGTTTACATTCAGGTATAATTGAAGCACAATCTGGCTTGGTCCGAGCGATGGAAGAGACGGAACACAGTCTCGATAATATAAAAACGCTATGCCGAGAAGGGACTCGCTGGTGCTGGCTCTAACCTTTTTCGGCTCCCTTCAAGTACGGCAGGGGGACAAGTCGCTTTCCGTCATGAACCGCCGCGAAGGCGTCCGAGTGCTGGCCTATCTGGCGCTTGAGCAGGGCGCTCCCGTCTCCTATCGCACCCTGGCGCGGCTCTTTTGGCCGTATGAAATCGACGACAGCGATCCGGACGGCGGCGACTTTAAGAACACGCGACAGGCGATCTACACCCTGCGCAAGAGCCTGGGGCCGGATGCGGGCAGGATAGAGACCAGGGGCAAAGGGATCGTCGCTTTCAATCTGGAGGGCGCAGAGGTCGATTTTCTGGAATTCGATAGGTTGGCACGGCAGGAAGATCGCGCCGCGTGGGCACAGGCCGTAGCGCTCTATCGCGGCCCACTGCTGGAGGGCTGGAACGACAAATGGGCCATCGATGCCCGTGCCCGGCGTCAGCGCTCCTTTGACAGAATCCTGCGCGCCCTGGTGCAGGAGGCCCTCGAGACCCAGAACTACTCCCCCGCCGAAAGCTGGCTGCGGCACGCCCTTCAGGTGACGACAGGGGATGAGAGTTGGTATCGAGCCCTGCTGGAACTGCTGGCACGGCAGGGACGGTACGCTGCCGCAGAGGACGCGTACGAATCGCTCCGCCGACTGCGCGAAGGCACCGAAACACAGCCTGAAGGGGAGACCCAGCGTCTCATGGCGCGCCTGCATTACGAGGCGCGGCAAGGGCTTGCCACTCTCGTGCGCCCCCCGGAAAACCGCCCCCAGACGTCTGGAGCCTCTCTGCTGGAGGTTCCAGCTCCTGCACCTCCTTTCCCTGCAACTTCCCATGGAAAACAGGTGGCGATTCTCTACAAACGCGACCTACAGCCCGACGAGACCGTGATGCGCCTGCTGGAGCGAGAACTGGCGCACGCAGGCTATACCGTTTTCATCGACCGCAATGTGAGCGCGGGAATGCCGTGGGCTAAAGAGATCGAACGCCAGATCCGGCACTCTTATGCGGTCGTCCCTCTGCTCTCGGAAACCGCCGTCCAGAGCGAGATGCTCGACTACGAGATCGAAACGGCGCACAACGCCGCGCAGGCGCAGTTCGGCCTGCCCATGCTGCTGCCCATTCGCGTCCGCTACACTGCGCCTCTCCCGCCGACAACCGCGATGGCCGACATCCTCAATCCCCTCCAGCACTTGCAGTGGAGCAGCGAGCAGGACAACCCGGCCCTCGTTGCGGCAGTCCTGAAGTCTCTGCTGGAGCCTCCGGCCCTTCCCGCGCCGCCGCATCGCATCGAAGCCATCGGCGGCGGCATGCCCGTCGACTCCCCGTACTACATCGAGCGGCCCACCGACCGGATTTTTCAGCGGGCGCTTGCCGACCAGCAGAGCATCGTCCTCGTCAAGGGCGCGCGGCAGATGGGCAAGACCTCGCTCCTCGCCCGCAGCCTGGCGGCAGCGCGGCAGCGCGGGGCAAAAGTCGTGCGTACCGATCTGCAAAAGCTCAACCGGGCGCAGATGGAGTCGCCCGATACCTTCCTATACGCCCTCGCGATCACCATCGCGCGACAGGCCGGACTGCCGCCGCCCGGCAAAGAGGCGTGGGATCCCGATATGGGCGCGAACCTGAACATGGAGCTATTTCTGTGCGAACAGGTACTCGGCAGCTTCGACGGGCCGCTCGTCTGGGCGCTGGACGAGGTGGATCGCCTCTTCACCTGTGATTTCGGCAGCGAGATCTTCGGCCTGTTCCGGGCGTGGTACAATGAACGATCGCTGGAACCGGGAGGCCCCTGGAGCCGCGTCACCCTCGCCATCGCCTATGCAACCGAAGCGCACCTCTTCGTCTCCGACCTCAATCAGTCTCCGTTCAACGTCGGTACTCATCTGGTGCTCCACGACTTCAAGATCGAGGAGGTCTCCGAGTTGAACCGGCGCTGCGGCAGTCCGCTGCGAGACCGCGCAGCGCTGGAACGCCTCTATGCACTCATTGGCGGACAGCCCTATCTGACCCGGCGAGCGCTCGACGCCCTGGCCGTGGGCGGAATGACGCTGGACGCGCTGGAGATGCAGGCTGATCGAGACGAAGGCGCGTTCGGGGATCACCTGCGCCGCCTTCTCACCTCCCTGGTGCAGGACGAGGCGCTGACACAGATCGTCCGCGCGATGCTGAATGGGCGACCGTGCCCAACGCCCGAGAGCTTCTACCGACTGCGCAGCGCCGGTGTGCTCGCCGGCGAATGGGGTGCCTCCATTGGCTTTCGCTGCCGTATCTACTCTACCTACCTTTCCCACCGTCTGCCCTGACACGTCGAATACCGCCTCCGCAGAAACGAGACCAGCATGTCTGACGAGCCGTTTTATTTCACCGGGGGGACACTGCCTCTCCACGCCTCCTCCTACGTGGTGCGCGAGGCCGACAGCGAACTCGTGTCGAGCCTGCTGCGCGGTGAATTCTGCTATGTCCTCAACACGCGACAGATGGGCAAATCCTCGCTTATGGTGCGGACGGCACAGGAACTCCGAAGCGCCTCCACCGCCGTCTGTGTGCTGGACCTGACGGCGGTCGGGCAGCATATCAGCCTCGAGCAGTGGTACTTCGGGATGCTGCGGCGCATGGCCGTTACCCTGAACTTGCTGACACCGATCTCCGCCTTCTGGCGCGACCACAAAGAGCTTGGCCCCTTGCAGCGCTGGATGGAAGCCTTGCACGAGGTCGTGCTGCCTGCGATTGCGGCCTGTGAGAAGGCCGGAGAGCCGGGCCGACTGGTCGTCTTCATCGATGAGATCGACGCGGTGAAGGGACTGCCGTTTTCCACCGACGAGTTCTTCGGCGGCATCCGCGCCTGCTACAATCGCCGCGCCGAAGACCCGCTCTACGAACGCCTCACCTTCTGTCTGCTCGGCGTCGCCTCTCCCGCCGACCTTATCAGCGACGTGCGCCTCAGCCCCTTCAACATCGGATCGCGTATCCGCCTGACCGATTTCACCCCTCGTGAAGCCGCTCCCCTGGCCAGCCATCTTCCCGACCAGACCGGTTCCGGAGGCAGCACCGCCCTGTTGGAGCGCGTACTCTACTGGACGGGCGGGCATCCCTACATGACCCAGAGGCTCTGCCTGACCATCGCGCAGGAGGCCGAGAAGGGCGAAGGGCCAGTTGGGGGGACG
>JBBQPO010000207.1:0-11154 GCA_038217285.1 Chthonomonadales bacterium | reverse complement strand
CGACTTCGTCCCACTGGTCTTCCTGCGTCCATTTGATGGTCATTTTGAACTCACGGATGAGGCCGACCCACTCCGTCACCGTCCGGGAACCGTCGGGACTGCGCTCGACGAGCGTCAGGGAACGCAGGTCGTGCATGAACTGAGGAAACGTCTCGACATCGCGAGCGATCTTATAGACGTGTTCCATCGGCGCGTCGATGACGACGCTCTGCTCGATCTTTGGCAACGGGGTTCCTACTTTCGATCTATTTCGCGCGGTCTACTTCGCGCCACGCGAGCTCTACCGCGCCCATGATTCCGGCGTCGTCTCCGAGTTCGGCATGGACGATCTTCGCCGAGGCCAGGATCGAGCCGATGGCCGTGGCTTTTGCGGTCCGGACGGCCGTGGAGAACAGGATTTTGGAGCGGGAGATCTTGCCGCCAAGGACGACGACTTCCGGATTGAAGACATTGACCATGTTGGTGATGCCGAGGCCGACGAAGTGGCCGATCTCCTGCATGACCTCGATGGCGAGCGGATCGCCTTCTTCTGCGGCGTCGTCGATCAGTTTCGGGGTGATGAGCTGCTGCAGGGCGTCGGTGTTCTCCACATGCCGCCAGAGCAGGGTGTCCCGACCAGACTCCATTTTCAGCGTACAGCGCTCGATGATCGGATCTCGGCCTGCCAGCGATTCGAGGCGGCCGTGCGCTCCGTTGGCGCTGCTGCCCAGGCCATCGGCGATGATGATATGCCCGACCTCCGCCGCCCCGCCCGTCGCGCCCCGCAGCACCTCGCCCTCGATGATGATGCCGCCGCCGATCCCGGTGCCGAGCGTGAACATGACGAGATGCTTCGTTCCGCGCCCCGCGCCGAATCGGAACTCCCCGAGCGCGGCGACATTGGCGTCGTTGTCCATGACGACGGGAAGGTTCAGTTCGTGCTCCAACATTTCGCGCAGATAGATGTTCTTGAACGGAATGTAGAGCCCGTCTTCGAAATGCCCGAAGTTCGGAGCCCAGACGATCTTTCCTGCCGGCACATCGATATGGCCCGGCACGGCGATACCGACCGCCCCGACCTTTTCCACCGAGATACCGGCGGCCTGTGCCGCGCCGCGCACGGCCTCTGCTATTCGGGCCACGGTGCGCTCCAAGCCGCCTTTGGCATCGGAGGTGTTCTCATGGCGGCCAAGCGACTGCTCATGGCGATCCAGGACGGCGGCACGTACATTCGTACCGCCCAGGTCAACGCCCACCACCAGGGAGGCGTTCGAATTCGGTTGTACACGGGGCTGGCTCACGCAGGTTCCTCCAGAAGAGTATCGGCTACTCGTTCGATTGTTCGTCGGGGCAAGGGTCTCTCACCGTACCCGAATCCTTCCCCGTCCGCCGCCTCAATTCCTGCCCAAAGGCGACCTTACGGCACTATTTATCACAAACGAGCCCGCTGGGCCGCGAGATAGACCGCTTTGACGGGGACATTGTGCAGCCGGGCGGCGGCTTTCACCTCTTCATACTCGGGGGAGGCGGAGGTTTCGACGCCGTTTCTCAGGCCGATCTTGAGGCGAATCGGGCCGTACTCCGTCGTGACCGTCTCCCAGCGACGTTCCAGAGTGAGGCGATTCATGGTTGTGTAACGGATGCCGAAGGTCGAGGACTCCGCGAAAAGTGTCTGCGCCAGATCCTTCGTTCGGTCGGGAGGGGCCAGCACGGTCAGCAGCGTCGCTGGGCGAGACTTCTTCATCTGAATCGGCGTGAGAAAGACGTCCACCGCGCCCTGCGCGAAAAGCCGCTCCATAAGCACCTCATAGAACTCCGGGGAGAAGTCGTCCAGGTTGGTCTCCATCACGACCACGGTCTGCGGTGGAGAGGTCTGCCGGATCTCCTCGACGGTCCGGGGTTCCGTATCAGAAGCTTCTTCCCCTGGCTTCTCCTGCGTGGGTTGGACCTGGGGCGTGTGATCGACGGGGATGTCCTGAAGCACGGCGAGGGCGTGCGGAAGGAGCGGCAGCAGGACGTCGAGGCCATCGCGGACGCCGCCGGTGCTGCCGGGAAGGTTGACGATCAGAGTGCGGCTGCGGATACCTGCCACGCCGCGCGACAGCACTGCCCGGTCGAGCTTCTGATAGCCGGTCCACCGCAAAAGCTCGGCAAGACCGGGCGCTTCGCGCTCGATGACGGTGCGCGTGGCCTCGGGCGTGATGTCGCGGGGCGCGAAACCCGTTCCACCGGTCGTCAGGATCAGGTCACAGTCGTTGTCGCACCACTCCGTCAAGACCGCCGCAATACGAGGGATCTCATCCGGCACCACCGTCCGGGCCGCGATGACATACTGATTGGCCGTCATTATCTCGGCGAGGACGCGCCCGGAAACATCCTCGCGCTCGCCCCGCGCGCAGCCATCGCTGACTGTCAACACTCCGACCCGCAGAGACATTTCTGTTCGCTCCTCGTAAAGGGGATGAGGCACAGCCTGTTGTTTCGTGGACGGCGGCCTCTGTTCCTGCAAAGCACGGCAGGAAATCCCCGTCTGTGAGCAGAATGGGACGCTATCTTAATTACAGCCGTCGATTGTTGTCGGGAAGGAACCGAGAAACTTTATGCGTTGGATGCTGGCGATGCTGATCTTCGTGCCGATCAGCCTTGCGCTTCACTTTATGCACGCGTCGGCGGGATGGGTGTTTGCGATATCCGCCCTGGCGATCGTGCCGCTGGCAGGGTTTATGGGGACGGCGACCGAAGAGTTGGCGAAGTGTCTTGGCCCCGGTATCGGGGGACTGCTGACCGCGACCTTCGGGAACGCCACCGAACTCATTATCTGTATCGTCGCCGTGCAGAGCGGTCAGATCGCGGTCGTGAAAGCCTCGCTGATCGGCTCGATCATCGGAAATGTGCTTCTGGTACTGGGCCTCTCCGTGCTGGTCGGTGGCCTGAAGCACAAGATGCAGCTCTTCAACAAGGATGTCGCCCAGAGTCATGCCACGATGCTGGCCCTCGCCGTCATCGCGCTGCTCGTCCCGGCGCTCTTTGTACGCGTGAGGGGCATCACCGAGACGCCGCACGATCCGAATATCACGGCGTTGAGCATGGGGGTGGCGGGTGTTCTCGTCGTTCTCTATGTCGGCAGCCTGATCTTCTCGCTCCGCACCCATGAAAACCTATTTCGCGGCGGAGAGGAGGAGCATGCCGAGCCGCCTGTCTGGTCACGCAGCAAGGCGCTGCTGGTGCTGCTGGGCTGCACCGGCCTGGTGGCCATCGAGAGCGAACTGCTGGTGCACGACATCGAGCCCGTCCTGTCGCAGTGGCATATCGGTAAGCTGTTTCTGGGGGTGATCCTGCTTCCGATCATCGGCAACGCCGCGGAGCACAGCACGGCGGTCATGATGGCGGCGAAGAACAAGATGGACATCTCGCTCAACATCGCGATCTCGTCGAGCACGCAGATTGCGATGTTCGTAGCGCCGCTCATCATCTTCGTCAGTCCTTTCCTGGGGCATCCTGTCACCATCCTGTTCAGCAACTATGAGCTGATCGCCATTAGCTCCGCTGCCGCCATCGGCGTGTTGATCTCGATGGATGGCAAGAGCCACTGGCTTGAAGGCGCGCAACTGCTGGCGGTCTATGTGATCGTCGGACTGGCTTTCTACTACATTGCGCGTTGAGGAGACGGCGGCATGACCGAGGCGGAAGCCCGAAAAGCGTTCGGCAGTCCTCTGCCGCGTTCGTTCTATGATCGGGATACCGTGACCGTAGCACGCGAACTGCTCAACGGTGTGCTGGTGCATGTGCTGCCGGAGGGCGTCGTGGCAGGTCGTATCACCGAGACGGAAGCCTACACGCAGGACGATCCGTCCAGCCACTCCTACGGCGGCCAACGGACCCGCAACGCGCCCATGTTCGGCCCGCCGGGACAGGCTTACGTCTACTACATCTATGGAGCGCACTGCTGCCTGAACGCCGTGACCAACGGGGAGGGGGTAGGAGAGGCGGTCTTGATTCGGGCGCTGGAGCCCCTGGCGGGCATGGAACGGATGCGCACCCGACGTGGTCTAACCCAAACGGAGGCGCCTTCCGGTAACGAGGCTGCGGCGGAACGAGCACGGCTGAGAAGTCTGCAAGCGCTATGCGGCGGACCGGGACGGCTCTGTCAGGCGTTGGGAGTGGATCGAACCCTCAACGGCGTGGATCTGACGCTCGGCTCGCGGCTCTGGATCAGCCCACCGCAAGAACCGACGGATCCGTCGGCGATTCTGGCAACGCCCCGAATAGGCATCTCGCAGGCCCAGGACTACCTGTGGCGGTTTACCCTGCGCGGCGACCCATTCACTTCACGCGGCCCGACGAAATGACCATTTAATGAGTACACTTCTGCCTCACCTTATTAAACCGGAGCTCTGGCTGGCGGCGCTGTTCGCCGTCGGCTTTGCGTTCCTCGCCTACGGGCTGAAGCTGCTGACCCGCAGCGGCGCGCTCGCGACCGCGGTCGTCGGCTTTATTGTTTTCGGGTTGGGAGGCGGAAAGTTCCTCTTCCCGCTGTTGGTCTTCTTCTGCACCTCCTCCCTGCTGTCTCGGCTGGGACGCCGCCGTAAGGCCGGGGCGGACGCCACGGCCTTGAAAGGCGCAACGCGGGACGCCGGGCAGGTGCTGGCCAACGGCGGCGCTGCCGCCCTGATCGCCCTGCTGTTCCAGCCTCTCGGGCATCTCTGGCCGCTGGAAACGTCCCGCTACCTGCTTCTGCTCTATCTCGCCGCGCTGGCCACCGTCAACGCCGATACCTGGTCCACGGAGATCGGCGGCCTCTCCGCATCGGCTCCGCGTCTGCTCTCGAACTGGAAACGGGTCGAGCCCGGCACCTCCGGCGCGATCACCGGGCTGGGGGTCTTCGCGGCGCTTGTCGGCAGCGTTGTCGTCACCCTGGCCGGATGGGTCGTCTGGCGACTGAATGCGGCGGAGTTTGTCGTGGTCGTCTGGGCCGGGTTTCTGGGCAGCCTCTTCGACAGTGTCCTGGGCGCGAGCCTGCAGGCCCTCTATCGCGATCCCCTGACCGGCCAATCGACCGAACAGCCGCGCACCGCCGACCGGCCCCACACACTCCTCCGTGGCTTCCGCTGGATCAACAACGATGTCGTCAACTTCCTCGCCAGCGCCGTCGGCGTTCTCTGCGCCTGGCTCCTCCTGCGCTTCGGCCTCTATCCTTATCGGTAGAACTTCTATTACCATTCAGGCAACTAACAGGGCTTGTCGGACGTAGTCAACTCGGTTTGCAATTCCAATTTAGGACGCAAAGGAGAACCGATGACAGAGATGAAGTATCGCCGACTGGGCAACAGTGGTGTGAAGGTTTCTGAAATTTGCCTGGGGAGCTGGCTGACATTTGGTAACGCGACCGAGGACGAGACTGCGATAAACTGTATCGACCGGGCGTATGAGCAGGGGATCAACTTCTTCGATACCGCGAATGTCTATGCACGGGGCAAGAGCGAAGAGGTCGTGGGACGCGGGCTGAGCAAGTTCCCGCGCGACTCTTACGTGGTCGCGACCAAAGTCTTCTTCCAGATGAACGATGGGCCGATGCCCAACAACAAGGGGCTCTCGCGCAAGCACATCATGGAGCAGTGCGAGGCCAGTCTCAAGCGTATGGGACTGGACTACATCGATCTCTACCAGTGCCACCGTTACGACACCGAGACCCCGCTGGAAGAGACGCTCTCCGCCCTCGACGATCTGGTCACGCAGGGCAAGGTGCTCTACATCGGGTTCAGCCAATGGTCGCCCGCGCAGATCGCGGAGGCGCTCGCCCTGCAACGCGCGCGTCACCTGGACCGGTTTGTCTCCAGTCAGCCGGACTACAATCTGCTGAGTCGCGGCATCGAGAAAGAGATCATCCCGCTCTGCGAGCGCGAAGGCATCGGCCAGATCGTCTACTCACCGCTCGCGCAAGGTCTGCTGACCGGTAAGTACACGCCGGGCCAGCCTCCGCCCACGGACAGCCGCGCCGCGGACCCCAAACAGAATATGTTCCTCAATCGCGGTGAGCTCGACTCCGCCGTACTGGAGCGGATTCAGAAACTCAAACCGATCGCTGCGGAACTCGGACTGAGCATGGCGCAGTTGGCGCTCGCCTGGTGTCTGCGCCAGAAGAACGTCTCCAGCGTCATCATCGGCGCGAGCCGCCCCGATCAGGTCAACGACAACGCCGGTGCGGTCGGAAAGTCGCTCACCCCCGAGATCCTCCAGGCCATCGACACCGCCCTCGCCCCCTGAACAAGTTCACCCGGAATGTGTATGAAATGATCGAGGAAGGATGGTGATATGAGGACAATTATCATTCCCTGCCCCGCGATAGGAAGGCGGTGCACGTGACCGATGAGGATGACGGTCGCATTCGGAAGCTGGTGACCGATCTGCTTGTGGACATGGCGAGCCCGTTCTCGCCGGTCGAAGCCTGGGCCAGGAGCGGGTTGATGGTGGTGACCGATTGATCGATGGGCGACATCTTCGGGCCATTTACGGACTGGGACGAGCGAGAAGAGTACCGAACGAAGTGGGTACAGGAGGCACCGGCCGCGTGGTTGGATACCATCATCGATCTTGTTCGCATCCCACCGGACCTGAGCGAGTGGGGACCACGTATCCGGAACGAGTGGGACTATGAAGCCACACGCCTTTTAGAGGAGTGGGCGGTCCGGGCGCCGGAAGCTGTGTTTTACCATGTGCGTCCGTTGCTTGCCGCAGAGTCCTCTCGCGTGCTGGCTCTGGATGTAATCGAGGAAGCGATCAGCTGGCATATCGTACAACGATACGGAAAGGAGAATGCCGAGCTTGCGTATTTGAACGATCCGCTGGCGCAACAGGCGATTTCGGATCTGGGAGAACTGGTCGATCGAGTAAGGGATCTCTCTGAGGACGAACAGGTCGCATTGATCGGCGCGCTCGGCGCGCTTGGGCTCACCGGGCGAGAATTTATGCGGCGAGTTCGCGACCTTACGCCTCCAGTTACTGCGGAGGCGCTGAGGGGTATCGGTCTTTATCTCGATCCGCCTCTCACCGGTTGAGGAGAGAGCAAAAACGGAGCCCTGGAAGAGCGAACGCTCCTCCGGGGCTTTGCTTACGATGTCGTGCTGGTCTGCATCAGGCGACGGTCGCCGGAGTCACCCTCAGCCCCGAAACCCCTATTCCCTCGGGGATTTCCTGCCTTCCTGTTCGTATCCCTTCCTTCTTTAAGAAGTCGCCGCTTTGCGGCATTCCAAATCCTCCTTTCCTTCGGAGGATTTCCTACCGGCGGCGGCGCGTGGAGGAGAGGATCTTCTGGGACTCGCGGTACTTCACGACGGTGCGGCGGGCGACATGGATGCCCTTTTCGAGAAGCAGGGTTACGATCTGCTGGTCCGAGAGCGGATGGGCCGGGTCTTCCTCCTGGATGATCTCCTCGATGGCGTCTTTGACGGAGAGAGAAGAGTTGAAGAAGAGGTTGAAACTGATCACTTCCTGATTGGGAAGCTGGAGGAACTTGTTGGCTGTGGCGCGGCTCACGGTCGACTCGTGCAGATCGAGGTGTCGGGCGATCTGTGTGCGGGTCAGAGGACGCAGGAACTGCCGCGATCCGGTCTCCAGGAACCCGATCTGATATTCGATAATGCAGTGGGTGATCAGCCGCAGGGACTGCCGCCGCTGGTTGAGGTTGCGAATGAACATCTCCGCGCGCTCCACATACTCCGTGACGTTCTTTCGATCCTCTTCGGAATAGTGCCCTTTCCCACTTTTGATCTGGGCGTAGGTCGCGCGATACTGCGGGTTCACGCAGAGAGAAAACGTATCGGCCCCTCCCACCTCCACATCATAACCGATCTCGGTGCGTCGCACCCGGACGTCCGGGCGTACGGAGGAGGTGCTGTTGTTAGGGCGATAGGCCCAGGGCGGACGGAACTGGCTGGCGGGAGAGGGGTTGAGTCGGGCGCTGATATACTCCAACGCCTGTTTCGCCTCCTCGACCGTGCAGCCGACGGCACGCGCCAGCTTCAGATGACGCTGTCCGGTGACATGATCGAAGTGCTCGGTCACCATCTTTTGGGCGAAGGTGATCAGGTGCTTTTTGCCGGCGTCGATATCTTCGTCCAGCAGGTAGCGGAGTTGGATGGCCAGACACTCCTGCAGGTTGCGCGCGCCCACGCCCGGCGGGTCGCACGTCTGCAGCAGGTCGAGCAGCCGACACAGGTCGGAAGGGGAAACGCCCATCTCTGCCGCCATCTCGTCGAGGTCGGCATCCAGCCAGCCGCGTTCATTGAGGCTGTTGATGAGATACTCGGCCATCCAGTACTCTTCGGCGGGCACGACATTGCGCATCAGCGCGCGCAGGTGCTCCTGAAAGGTCAGTTCGGCTTCGAGATTGGCGACGAAATCGTACTCTTCTTCGGCTTCGGCGGTCTGAAATCCGAAGAGTTCGTATTCGGTCTCCTGTTCACCGGAGTCGGGGGTTTCGGAACGCGGGTCGGCGTCGGCGTCGCGGAGGCGTCGCGCGGAGCAGTAGGGGCAGTTGGTGGGATCGATGCAGTCGCCGGAGCAGGGAGAATCGTCCAGAGTATCCAGGGCCGGATTTTCCAGCAGTTCGCTTTCGACGGACTGTACCAGTTCCATCGACGTAAGCTGAAGGATCGAATTCGCCATGATAATCTTGGGATCGATCCGCTGAGTAATAACCTGACGTTGATCGTTTTGGAGCAGCACGACCGTAAACCTCGATCTCGAGACGCACGCAGCACCATATAAAAAGAGAGCAGATTCATTATAGGCTATCCGGTTCGCAACTGTCAAGCGGCACAGACGCCTGATTTGGCCCTCTGCCCAGTTGAAATTTATGCTTGTACGCCACTTCGGGGGCGAAGCGAACGGGTAGCGCCGAGAGCAGGAGATCCGGCAAGAGTTCGCGAAAAAGCGCTTGTGTATCGCGCGACGTCCTGCGGCGTCCACTTCGGTGTCTTCGCGCCTGCCGAGGAGCCTGGAACCCTTCAAAGGAGAAAACAAGACGATGAGCAAGATAAGGCAGTCCCTGGCCTGGTGGTGTTTCGGTCGCCACATGGAGGCCGACGCGTTGATCGGCCGCGCGGCCGCTATCGGCTATGCCGGGGTCGAGATGGCGCCGGAAAATCTCTGGCCGCAGATCGTGGACGGCGGTCTGAAGATCATCACGATGGGCGGGCATCAGTCCCTCGGCGATGGCCTGAACAAGCGCGAGAATCACGACCGCATCGAAGCGGAGATCGAGGCCAATCTGGCCAAGGCCGTGCAGTGGGGCATTCCTGCCCTGATCGTCTTCAGCGGTAACCGCAATGGCCTGCCGGACGCGGTCGGCCTGGAGCATACTGTCGAAGGTCTGAATCGGGTCAAAAAGGCCGCTGAGAGCGCCGGTGTGACCCTCGTCATGGAACTCCTGAACTCCAAAGTAGACCATCCCGACTACCAGTGCGACCATACGGCCTGGGGCGTCGCTGCCTGCGAAGCCGTCGATTCCCCCCGCGTCAAACTCCTCTACGACATCTACCACATGCAGATCATGGAAGGCGACGTCATCCGCACTCTCCGCAACAACATCAAACACATCGGCCATTTCCACACCGCCGGAAATCCCGGTCGCAACGAAATCGACGAGAGCCAGGAACTCTTCTACCCGGCTATCATGCGGGCAATCGCCGCTACCAACTATGACGGGTACGTCGGCCAGGAGTTCAGTCCCCTTAAAGACGCCTCCATCAGCTTAGAGATGGCCTACCGCATCTGTGACGTGTAATATCGGGAGAGGCCACAGGGCTGGAGGCAACTGCTTCAGCCCTGGCGAGCATAAATGAGGTTATCAGACGTTGTTAGGACTGAAAAGCAGTCTCTTGAACTGGTTTTACCCGACAGAAACAGAGCCCTTCCTTTCCTCACCTTCGCCCTCGTGCAGGGATTCTGGAAAAGACGGTGAATCTATCCGCGTACCCTCGTTAAGACCTTGCGTTGGAGTTTGGCAATGCCCGTTCTTCCCACAGGAACCATCACCTTTCTCTTTACCGACATCGAAGGCAGCACCAAACTCTGGGACGCCCATCCCGACGACATGCGCCTCGCCCTCGCGCGCCACGATGCTCTGCTGCGGCAAGCGATCGAGGACAACAACGGCCTCGTGTTCAAGACGGAAGAGTCACGCAAACGACCGATTACGTGACATTTTCCGGGCATCAGGGCAGCGATTTGCCAATGTGGGGTTTTTTACACGCATACTTGCCGCTGCCCAACATTCAGGCGAAGGTGTATGGGCTGCTCGACATCTCGGAGGCGTGGCAGCAGGAGAATAAAGTGGGATATCAGGAAGCGTTCCGTGATATTGTGTTGAAGCCGTTCCGTGAGGACGAAGAAATCAATCAAGAAGTCAATCACTATCTTGTCGCCTACCAGCAAAGCAGAACCGAATTTTCGTCGTTCGATCATTATATCCGCATGAGAATACTGGGGTACGCACGAACTCCTTGCGAAACCCGTGCGCTTGCGTTGTTATACAGCTATATCTATATGCCTATGCATCTGGACGGAAACAAAAAGGTGATTGAGCGCGAGTATCAGACATTTTTCAAGCCGTACATCTATCAAAAGCCCTCGAATGTTTTGATGATTGATGTCGGCTGCGGTCCGATGACCGCGTGTATGGCTCTCGCGGATTTCCAGCAAAGTTTACCTGCAAAAAAACGGCTTGAGCTTGATTATCTGGGGTGTGACATCCATTCTTTTATGACGGACATCGCCTTGAATTTCAACAGAAAGCAAAACCAAGATGATCTCTTTGGAGATCATTTTCGAGGATGCTACCCTGACATCAAAAATCCGCACTGGATTGAGCAAGTGGATTGCCCGGTCAAAGACGGAGGAACACTCGTTTTTTATTTTTCCTACTTTTGGGAGCAAGGAGGGGTCACTGAAGAAGTGGGCAAATGGGTGGATTGCGTCCAGCGTATTTCTCTTCAAGCCCGCGCAGATGACACGTTCATTGTTTACTTGAACAGAGATTTGGGCGACAGCAACAGTGCTTATACAGAATTCAAGCAAAGAATCAGGGAACGTCCCAACACGTTGGAAGTGATTTCCTCTGCGAAGTGTAACCACAAATATCAGTCGTGGAGTGGGTTGGAAGAATGGCTCACGCAG
>JBBQPO010000206.1:0-11185 GCA_038217285.1 Chthonomonadales bacterium | reverse complement strand
GTCAAGGAGTAAAGAAGGAGAAGTTTCGAAAAACCGCTCTCTCCTGCGCTCCGAACTCCGCCGTTTCCGGCTCGTTTCGGGCTCCTCGTCTCGGGGCTCTATAATATACGCTACGAACCCCGATCTGTCAAGGGCGATCTCAACATATTTTGCCTCAGCCGGGTAAATACGCCTCTTTGGCCTGCTCTCACGCTGAACCACGGCGCCGACCGCATCTTACGGTGAACGACCTGTGACGACGCCGAGAGAGCATTCGACGAATGCCTCGTCACACGAACTCTGGCAGCAGACGTTCAACAAGAGCGAAGTTTGCTGCGAAGCCTATAAGGTACATGGTATAATCAACTACTGTTCTCGAAGGGAGAAAAGAGGCGAAACATACGCGTTTCTACTCTGTCGCATCTGGTAGAAACAGTCGTATCGGACGCGTGAATCTATCTGAGTGTCACGGAGAGCCCGCCTACCCTATGGATTCACATGTGCAACCCGACTTGAGCATCCATCTTGAAAACGTCGGACACCGCTTTGGAATTCGACGCGTCTTTAGCGGCATCGGCTTTGCGGTGGCTGCAGGCCAGGTCTGCACCGTAACCGGTCCCAATGGATCCGGGAAGAGCACTCTCCTTCGGATAGTAGCGGGCCTACTCGAAGCATCCGAAGGGACGGTTTCGGTCACTATTCAGGGAGAGCCGCAGTTACCCGGTGATCGCAGGCGCCTTCTGGGCTATGTTTCGCCCGACCTTACACTCTACCGCGAGCTGACCGCAGCGGAGAATCTACAGTTCTTCGCCCGTCTGCGCGGCATGACGCTCACGCGAGAGGACCTGATCGACCGCTTGACCCTGGTAGGTCTGCGCGGGCGCGGACGCGACCTTGTCGCCACCTACTCTTCAGGAATGCGGCAGCGCCTGAAATACGCCTTCGCGCTCCTGGCGCAGCCGCCGATCCTCTTATTGGACGAGCCGACCGCGAATCTGGATGTCAACGGCATCGCCATGGTGGAAGCCGTCATCGCCGCGCAGAGAAGGAGAGCCGGGGGTGGGCTGACGATTTTAGCGACGAATGAGCCACGCGAACTGGAGTGGGGTGACATGACCGTGCGAGTTGACACGGGATCATGACGACTGCCACAAATTCCGCGCATGAAATCGGCATCTCGTGGTGGCAGCAGGCGCTCGCCCTCCTCGCGAAAGACTTGAAGGCCGAACTTCGGACGAAAGTAGCCGTCAGTGCCGTAGGAGTATTTACGTTCGCGTCGCTGCTGCTGCTCGGTCTGGCGACCGCTGTACTTAAAGAGGTTCCGACCGTAAAGATCATCGGGCTTATAGACCCCATCACGGTCGCAGATGTCATCAACAAGATGCATCCGGCCTGGGATGCGCCTTCCAAGATGGGGATGCTCTGGGTTCTGTTCTGTTTTGCAGCGTTCGCTGGCCTCGCGCACTCGTTCGTACACGAAGAGGAGACCGGCACGGTGACGGCCCTTCGCCTGTCGATGTCCGCGGAAGCTGTCTACACCGGGAAACTGCTCTTCAATTTGATCGTGCTGCTCGTCATTATGATTACGGTCACGCCGATCTATATGGCCATGACGGGAATGTCGGTCGGCTCCCTGTTCGTATTTCTGTTAGTTATGGTGAGCGGATGCATCGGACTGGCGGCGACCGCGACGATCATCGGCGCGCTCGCCGCGAAGGCCCAGGGCACCGGAGCCCTCTACGGCGCGCTCGGGCTGCCGCTGCTGCTCGTGTTCCTGATGCTGTTGCTAAACGCGGCCTCAACGATTTACATCGTAGACGCCCCCACCCTGCGGGTCGCAAAGGACGTCGGGGGGTTGTTCAGTTTTGGGGTTCTGATCATCAGCATGTCCGTGATGCTGTTTCATTTCATCTGGGAAGAGTGAGGCTCAATGGCAACGACAGAGCGTAGAACAGAAGGTACTGCTGCCGCGACGACGCGCAGCACAACCGTTCCTGCACTGCAGGGCGCCTGGTGGAAGTGGGGCATGGGTCTGGTGATGTGTTTCGTCATCTACGGCGCGTTCTTCATCGCGGGCGGAGCGGTCGGCTTCGGAAAGACCGGCGACATCGCCCGAATCGTCTTCTTTCACGTGCCGGGCGCTATCCTCTCGTCGGTATGCTATTTCGTAGGGGCCTGCTTCGCAGGCGTCTATTTGTTCAAGCAGTTCGCGCCTGAAAAAGCCGCTGAGATCGACGCGAAATCTGCGATCGCCATGGAGCTAGGTTTCCTTTTCTGCATTCTGGCCACGATCACCGGCAGCATCTTCGCCGGTATGCAGTGGAACAGCTACTGGAACTGGGATCCACGCGAAATCTCGATTGTGATAATGCTGCTGCTCTATGCATCGTATCTAGTACTGAGAGCCGCCCTAGCTGCCCGCCCGACACAGCGTGCGAAGCTCGCCGCCGTCTATGCTCTCGTCGCGCTGGTGCCAGCTCAGTACCTTATCTGGGCCGTTCCGCGCCTGGTAGCGTTCACCAATCATCCCATAAACGTTCTGTTTGAGCAAGAACGCCTGTCGACCACGTATAAGATCGTTCTTTACTCGTCGTTTCTGGCGTTTACGATGCTCTACATATGGATGTCGCAACTGCGCTTTCGCGTCTATAAGTTACGTACGCACGTAGAAGGAAAACGAGGATGATGACACTCGGCTTCGTAATGACGGTGACACTGATCACCTGGGCGGGCATTTTCGCCTACCTGTTGATGATAGACCGATCCCTGCGTCGGCTCGAGCGCGATGAGCGGAAAGAAGATGACCTATGAATAAAGCTTATATCATCGGATTGCTGGTGATCAGCGTGGCAATGGGTTTCACCCTGTGGAGCTTCAAAGACACGATGACCCCCTACACCGACATCGCTGGGGCGCGCAAAGCCGACGCCACCGTCCAGGTTCGCGGCGCCATCCTCCACGAGACTGCCCATTACGACGATCAGATCCATGCGCTGCGCTTCTCCATTCAGGACGACAAAGGCGCGAAGATCGAAGTCATCTATCATGGCGCGAAGCCGGAATCGTTTGATACCGCGAAAGAGACCGCCGCCCATGGCATGATCGGCAAAGACGCGTCGGGGCAGGAAGTCTTCATGTCCGACTCGCTCGTTGTGAAATGCCCGTCGAAATACGACGACAACAAAACGCCGTACAAAAAAACGGCATCTGCTAAGGAAACGATTTAATGGAGAAGTACTTGCACCTCCAGCACGAGGCGCAGATGATCGCCAACACCGGTAAGGCGACGACGTGGTTCGGACTGATCTTCGCCGTACTCGCGATCATCGCTTATGCCCTCGCCCTCAAGCGACCGGGCGACAAACGGGCGATCCGGATCGCTCGCAGTCTCTATGCCGCGACCGCCCTAAGCGTGCTGGCAACGATGGGAATTCTCATGTCCCGCGTCTACGGCATGGACTTTCGCTTCGACTACGCCTTCAAAGAGACCGGACGCGACCTGATACAGCCCGACTTCCTGCACCACTGGCTGCGCGTCGCCGCGTCGTGGGCAGGCCAGGAGGGCAGCTTCCTGCTATGGGCCTGCTGGGTCGCGATTATCGGCTTCATGGTGTTCGCCAAAGCGGGCAAATACGAAGCCCGCGTGATGCCGTTCTATATATCGATTATCGCGTTCCTCTGCGCTATACTGGTCAAACAGACGCCGTTCCATCTTGTCCCTCTGCCCTCCGCGGCCGATTTCCTGCATAATACGGCCTGGCAGTATCCGCCTCCGGATGGTACGGGCCTGAACGCGTCCCTCCAAAACTACTGGATGACCATTCACCCACCGACTATCTTTTTCGGGTTCGCCTCACTCGCCGTGCCTTTCGCCTACGCCGTGGCCTCGCTTATCTGGAAAGACTACGATGGCTGGACGCCACGCGTCATGCCCTACGCGCTCCTGACCTGCGCCACCCTAGGTATCGGACTCTTCATGGGCGGCTACTGGGCGTACGAAACGCAGGGGTGGCACGGTTTCTGGGCCTGGGATCCCGTTGAGAACGCTTCGTTTTTCCCCTGGCTGGCGATCACCGCGCTCGTCCACGGACTGGTGGTACAGAAGAGCCGCGGAGGAATGGGCCGCACCAACACCTTCCTGGCCATCTTCGCCTTCTGGCTATTCCTTTTGGGCACCTTCCTGACACGGTCCGGAATCCTAAAAGACTTTTCCGTCCATTCATTCGTCAGCATCGATTTGGCCAGTAAGAACCTGATGGTCGCGATGATGGCGTTGTACGGAATCAGTGGGCTGGGACTCTGGCTCTGGCGCTTTCGCACCATTCCCGGTCGCAAGACGCTGGGCGATTCGCTGGTCTCCCGCGATTTTGCATTCTTTATGGCGGTCGTGCTGATGGTCGTCGCCTGCCTCATCGTGATGCTTGGTACGACGGCTCCGATCAGCCTGACGCTCATACACCGTAAAGCGATGGCGCCGGAGGCGGTCTTTTATAACAAGCCTCTGCTTCCCATCACGATCCTCACGGCCTTCTTTATGGGTGTCGTGCCTTGGTTGGCATGGCGCAAGACGGACACCGATAAGTTTCTTGGCAAACTGCTCATTCCCTGGATTCTGATGATCGTCTTCGGCTTCTTCATGATCGCCTGGACCCTTTCTGCAGAGCGCGAATGGATGGCAGTCGCGGATATGTCCGACCCTGCGATCACCGCAACCTGGGCCGCCTGGGGCAAAAACGTGATCTTGCAGCGCATGGCCGTCGTAACTCTCTGTTGCCTCGGATTCCTCGCTGCACTGTCCAATTCGATGCTCGTCTACAAGGTCTTTCGTTCCAAGCCACTCGCGGCAGGTGGATGGCTGGCGCATGTCGGCATCGGTATCCTCATGATTGGGGTCATCGTCTCTAACACCTATGAGCGCAGCGTCAACTTCACTCTCATGGAGGGTATGGGGCCAAAAGAGGCATTCGGCTATCAGTTCAATTATGAGCGAATGACGGGCACACCCCTCGAAGCCCGGCCGCTCAATCCCGATTATGACCGCAAAAACGGTGTTCGGGTGC
The DNA here is from genome assembly GCA_038217285.1 of Chthonomonadales bacterium. Taxonomy (GTDB): domain Bacteria; phylum Armatimonadota; class Chthonomonadetes; order Chthonomonadales; family Chthonomonadaceae; genus JANXLO01. The sequence goes on along the minus strand of JBBQPO010000206.1, from coordinate 6,146 downwards.
GCGTGACCCCGCCTAACGGCGAAACACCGACCGACGGCGCTACGAAGACGTTCGTCATGGAGCCACTCTGGTTCGCGACGGATCTGCGAGTCGCGGACGAAAGCGAAATCAAACACACCTTCTGGCCCGCCATCCAGAAATACTTTGGGCACGACCTCTACATCACTCTGGCCGACAGCGCCAGCTTCCGCTGGCCCACGGATGATCCGAATAAAGAGCGACCTGGCATCCTGCTCCAGAAGGGCGAACGCCGTCAACTCGGCAACTATGTGGTCGGCTATTTCGACACATTCGGTGAGCCAGGCAAGTTAATGGGCGCCCATCTGGTTATCCTGACGCCTGACAAAAAGATCGTCGAAGCCAAACCCGCCTTTCGCATGGATATGGGCGCTATGACACCCGTCAATGAAGCGATCCCCGAGATTAAAGACGACAACGGTAATCCGTCCGTCGCTATCCTTGACCACATCGATCCGGTGACGAAAGCCGCCACGATCCGCATAAGCCTTCCGGGTTACAACGGTGCCTGGGCCGTTCCGATGGTCGCCACCTACAAGCCGTGGGTCAACCTGGTATGGATCGGGGTTCTCATCGCGGTCAGCGGTATTCTGCTGGCGATGGTACGGCGCGCTCTGGAAGCCCGCAAACTGACGGACGAAAATATCGGGCCACGCATCGACACCAACACCTGGGAGATGCCTACCGCGCCGGATTCGAAATAGAAGGAGTTTTATGCCTCTGCATGCGGAACTGCATCGGCACCTCGGAGGGGCGGTGGTGCCGCGCATATTTTGGCGGTTCCTTAAACGCCAGGGCCATCCCCTCGCCGAAAAATATCCGGACTATGAATCGTTCGAGGCGTTCGTGACCTACCCCCGCGCCAGCCTGACGGAGTTTCTAGAGTTGCACACGCTCGTGGAGGGCGTTCAGAGGCTCGATACCCTGCCCTACTTCGTCACCAAGCTGGTTCGGGGAGCCTTTATCTTCGAGGGTATTATCTACCTAGAACTCCGCTATACCCCGTACTATCGTACCGATGCGGAGCGACCCGAAGCCGAGCGCATACGTCAGATGCGGGAGGTCGTGCGGATCATCCGCGACGCCGGTCACCAGGACGAGTATCCGGTCAGGCTCCGGCAGATCCTCTGCATGCACAGCCGCCTGCCCACGCACATCAATCGGGCGATTGTCGATCTCGCGGCCTCGGAATCGGACAGTGTCTGCGGCATCGACTTAAGCGGCCCAGACCCGCTCTACAGGGACCGAATGGACGACCTTATCGACCTGTTCCAGTACGCCCGCGCGTCCGGCCTGAAGACAACGTGTCACCTGTTCGAGACGGCGAACGGCAGCTATCCCGAATTGCTCCCCTACCTCGATCGTATAGGACACGGAATTCAGATCCCCCTGCATCGGCCCGATCTGCTGCCTCTCTTGGCAGAGCGTGGTCAGTGCCTCGAAGTCTGTCCCACGTCCTACCTTAAGACGGGCACGCTCAGCGATCTGACGACTTTGCGCACGGTCTTCGACCGCTGCGAGAAGGCGGAAGTCGATATCGCGATCTGCACGGACAATCCCGGCCTGCACAATGTCCGCCTGCCGTTCGAATATGAGAACCTGCTCTCTCAAGACATCATCGACTTTTCGACACTGCGTCGCTGTCAGGACGCTGCCTTTCGGCATGCATTCGCCTGGCCTCACAAAGAGCCGCCGGACTACCTCCTCCACGCCATCGCCGAGCCGGACGCCGTTAAATCCTCGGCCGCGTAACGCACGGTTTTCGCAGGAGACGGGGTATTATTTCCGCACCGAACGTTTCGTGCAGCAAACGTACAAAATATCATCGTAGAGTAATGTATTCACTGCTTCGCCACAGGAGAGAGTATGCGCTTCCATCGAAACCCCACTGTGTCCCTGCTTGCTGCCGTCGCCGCCGCTGGATTGGCCATCGCCGGATGCGGACGCCCTGATAATGAGAACGGCTCGACCGCGCCGAAAGCCGGTGATGCTTCCGCGCCTACGGCAGCCTCGGCGGGGAGTTTTAAGGTCGGGCTGGTGATGTCGGGATCCAGTTCCGATGGAGGCTGGAATGCTGGCGCATTGAAAGCATTCCAGGCGGTGAAATCGAGCCTGAGTCTCAGCGACGAAGACGCTTCGTCTATCGAAAAGCAGACGGCGGCGGGTGACCAGGAGAAGAGCCTCCGGGCTTTTGCCACAAAAAAGTACAATCTCGTTTTCGGACACGGTTCGGAGTACGAAGCTTCAGCGCTCAAGATGGAAGGCGACTTCCCGCAGACCATGTTTGTGATCTCTTCCGGACGACTGGTCGGCAAAAACACCATGCCGATTGTGTTTCAGTTGGAGGATGGCGCCTATCTGGAAGGCATGGTCGCGGCGGCGATGAGCAAATCGGGTAAAATCGCCTCCGTCGGAGCCGAAGAGAGCGTACCGCTCAAAAGTATCTTCAAGGCGTTCGCGGCGGGCGCGAAGTCCGTCAAATCGGATATCATCGTGCTGCCGCCCGTCTACACAGGCAGTTGGGACGATGTCGGCAAGGCGAAGCAGACGACGCTCGCGCTGCTGGACCAGGGCGCGGACGTCATTATGCAAGACGTCGATTCGGCGGCGCAAGGCGTGTTCAACGCGGTCCAGGAGCGCGCGAAGACCGGGAAGACGGTCTATGCCCTTGGCACCAACAGCGACCAGAACGCCAGTGCTCCCGACGTAATTCTTGCCAGCGCACCCATCTATTCCGATAAGGCGTTCGTCGCCATCGCGAAAGAGGCAAAGGCAGGCACTCTCAAGCCAAGCGACAAACCGTATGGGATGAAAGAGGGAGTTATCGACTTCGTTATCAACCCGAAGCTCAAGGCGAGCATCCCCCAGGAGATACAGACAAGGCTGTTGGAGACTCAGAAGAATATTATTTCCGGCAGCTTCAGCGTTCCCAGGGACAAATCGTAATGCACTCTTCAGCCGAGGGCGCGACGCACCGAGCGTCCCCCTCGCCTGTCGGCTCTCGGTTGGCGGTCCGACTCGTCATGCAGGGCATCCGAAAACGGTATGGCGGGACAGTCGCGCTGGATGGCGTCGACTTTGACGCCCAGGCAGGGGAAGTGCATGCGTTGCTGGGAGAAAATGGGGCTGGAAAGTCTACCCTGATGCAGATACTGGCAGGGTTGACACGGCCCGACGCAGGCGAGATCCTCCTGGACGGAGAACGAGCCCCCCTAAACTCCCCGCGTGATGCCCGCCGCCACGGCATCGCTATGGTACACCAGCACTTCACCCTCGTTCCCGCCTTTACGGTCGCGGAGAACCTGGCGCTGGACACCCCGCCGAAGGGATGGCAGGGAGTTCGTCCCTATCGTGCTGGGGAAGTTGCGGGCGGGGCTCTTGACTATGCGCGGACGCTGGGCTGGAATCTGCCCGCCGACACACGAGTCTCCGAACTCTCTGTCGGGACACAACAGCGGGTCGAGATCGTAAAAGCGCTGGCGACGGAGGCTCGCCTGCTCATTTTCGATGAGCCGACAGCGGTGCTGTCGCGCAGTGAAGTCGACGAGTTGTTCGTCGTAATGCGCCGCCTGCGAGATGCAGGAAAAACCGTTCTTCTCATCGCGCACAAACTCGCGGAGATTCTGGCGGTCGCGGATCGAGTGACGGTTCTCAGACGAGGTCGACGTGTCGCTTCCGTTCTCGTAGCGGAGACGGATGCCAGCCAACTCGCCGCCTGGATGATCGGTCCAGCCGTGACCGGCGCTCCACCCGTCTCCCCTATCAGGTCGGTCGTATGTACACGCGCACCACTTTCGCCTGCACTCCGTTGCACGGGAATCGGTGTGCAGGCAGACCGGGGTGAGCAGATCCTGCACGACGTTTCCTTCTCGGTCGGGCGAGGCGAGATATTAGGGATCGGTGGCGTCGATGGCAACGGTCAGTCGGAGTTGGCTGAAGCGTTGGTGGGGCTGCGGCCCCTCATAGCAGAGAAGATAGAGTGGGAGGAGCAGCCGTTCCAGCCCGGTACACAGCCGCGCACTGGTTACATTCCGCAGGACCGGCGGCGGGTCGGTCTTGCCACCACCATGACCGTCTCCGACAACCTGCTTTTCGACGCGGTCACGGAGCCAGCTTTCCGCATGGGCCCTTTCCTGCGCCGCCGTGCGCTCCGCGCTCTGGCAAAAACCTTAATCGAGGAGTTCGATATTCGGACGACGGGTCCAGAGGTGCCGGCGTCGGCGCTTTCAGGCGGAAATCAGCAGAAGATCGTGGTGGCACGCGCCCTGCGTGGGCAACCGGACCTGATCGTCGCGATGAACCCTACTCGCGGCCTCGACATCGGCGCAACGCGATTCGTGCATGCCCAACTGCGAATGGCCCGAGATCGGGGCGCGGCAATCGTATTGATCTCCACCGACCTGGATGAACTGGCCGCTCTTTCGGACCGAGCCGCGATTCTCTCGAATGGAAATCTGACGGAAATAGATCTGCAAGTCGCCGACGAGACACAGCTTGGCCTCCTGCTGGGCGGAGTGCCGGAGGGTGTGGAACCAGAACCTGGGTCGAACTTTTGAACACGCTCCCTCTCCCGAAATCCGATGCAAAGGTCTCGCCCTTCGCAACGCGCATACTTCGCGTCCTTCTACAAGCCGTGGGCTACGCGACTGGTTTCCTGTTCCTGCTCTACCTGACTTTTCTCACCCTGCGCCTCCCGCCGCTGGAGGCGCTTCGCTCCCTCTGGACAGGCGCCGTCGGGGATGCTCGCAGCGGGCATCTGGCAGCCCTCTCCAACACGCTGATCGAAACCGCTCCGTTGCTGCTCACCGGCCTCGGTGTGGTTGTGGCGTGGCGCGCGGGACTGTTCAGCATAGGAGGCGAAGGCCAGCTGCTCATCGGGGCGCTCGCGGCGACGGCACTGGCGAAGTTCGGTGCCAGCCTGCCCGCACCGCTTCTGGTACCGTTGATGGTCGTCGCCGCCACATTGGCTGGCGCAGGATGGGGCGTGCTGGCGGCATGGCTGCGTGTACGGCGCAACGTCCAGGAGGTGATCAGCACGATCATGCTCAACTACGTCGCCAGGTTCGTGGTGAGCTGGCTCGTGCTCGGGATTCTCCAAGAACATACGCACCACAATCCGCAGTCGGAACCCCTGCCGAATACGATCCTGTTTGCCCGTCTTCTGCCGCGACAATGGTCGGACAACATGCAGACCAGCCTGCACGTGGGCGTGTTGCTGGCGTTTCTCGTGGTGCCGGTCGTCGCCATCATCCTGTTTCGCACGTCGATGGGCTTCGGCCTGCGCGTGATGGGCCAGAACGCCGAGGCGGCACGCGCGGCCCGGTTTCCGGTGGACCGATTGCGCCTTCAGGCGATGGCGCTGTCCGGAGGACTGTGCGGTCTCGCCGGCGTCATCGAGCTCCTTGGCAGTTCGACGGGCAGTCTGCCGGCCTCGGACTTCTCGCCGGGATGGGGTTATACCGCCGTTCCCGTCGCCCTGCTCGGTGGACTCAGTCCCATGGGTACCCTTCTTTCCGCGCTGTTCTTCGGTGCGTTGACGCAGGGCTGCCGCAATCTGTCGCAGTTCCAGGGAGTGCCGACCGTTTTGATCTACCTCGTACAGGGAGTAGCGGTTCTCGCAGTGGTAGGCGGCAGGGCATGGCGCGCCCGTCGCGCCGGGATTGAAACGGAGTGAGAGGAGGGAGACCGTGACGGTCGCAGGAGGAGCGCTGCTCGGAACCATTTCGCTGGCGACCCCGCTGCTATTGGCAGCGCTTGGGGAGACCGTCGTTCAGCGGTCTGGCGTCGTTAACGTCGGCCTCGAAGGCATGATTCTTACGGGAGCGTTCGCCGCCTTCGTTGGAACGGTATTGAGCGTCTACCTGCCGGGGCATCCGATTGGAGCGGCGCCCAATCCGTACATAGGTGTCCTGGTCGCCGTTGTGGCGGGCATGCTGATGGCGCTGCTCTTCGCCTTCTTTGTGGTGCGACTTGCGGCCAATCAGGTGGTCGTGGGCGTCGTCATCAACCTCCTGGCGCTCGGACTGACCGGCACGCTCCTCCGCACCCTGCCCCGAACAGACGGAGGTTTCCTGAATACACAGGCCCTGCCGCAGATAGTCTTCAATCAGACAATCCTGACGCCCCTG
>JBBQPO010000205.1:0-11367 GCA_038217285.1 Chthonomonadales bacterium | reverse complement strand
ACTTATGCCGATAAGAGGGATTGATATAGAATTCGTACCCACGTGCCAGCCAGTTCTTCATGTCGAACAGGTTGTCCACGGCCGCCGTGGTATATCCGGCGTTCTGAAGCAGTTCGCCCAGCACCGGGATTTTGCGGTCGAGGTCGACCTGTCCGCCGTGACAGACGATATTATGCGTCAACGGGTGCAGGCCGGTAAACATCGTGGTATGGGCGGGCGTGGTGGGGATACCGGGCGCGAAACAACGAGCAAATCGTGCTCCTTCCGCCGCCAGACGGTCTAGAGTGGGACTGGTCGGTTTCGGGTAGCCATAACAGCCGATTCGACTGGCCCTCAGCGTGTCGATGACAATGAAAACGATGTTCATGGTGCACTCATTATAGGCCCGTTCCGAAGAGTTGTCAATCCGCATAAAGGGCGTTTTCAGCGAGAACCGGGTTCCGTCCAACGCTTAAAGGGGTTCTTCCCGCTCGCTTCAGGAGCCATGTGAGGACTCAGGACGCTTGACAGCAGACGAAAACCGATGATATAGTATATCCGGAAGCGCTCACGCTGTCGGTGAGCGCAAGGGATTTTCAGCGCGCTTAAATGAACGGCGGCAGGCAAAGGAGAGAGCGGTGAACGATTCAGAGCAACCGGGCGCGCAGTATTCCGGCGTAACCGGTTCTGGCGGAATGTCTTCGGTTCCAAACGCGCCTGTGTCGCGGCGTCGCGCGAAACCGAAAAGATTTTGGCGGGTGATGAAATGGATGTTTGCCGCTGGCTTCTGTCTGGCGCTTGTCGCCGGAGGAGCGGTCTTCGGGAAGTACTGGCATAATCCCGCGGTCCGGAAGATCTTCAGCGGTACCTCCGCCGGGGACTGGTTCCGCGGTAATCCCCTCGCTTCCTACACTCCCGCAAAATACCTTCCCGATCACCCGCACACGCTGAATCTGTTGATCCTCGGTTGTGATAGAGACTATGTCGGTAAACGGATCAACGGCATCGCGGTTCCGGTTCCCCTGATGAATACCAACGGTCGCAGCGACGCGATCCTCATCGCCCATTTCGATTTCGATAAGCAGACGGTCAGTGTGATGACCATTCCTCGCGATACCGCCGTTCATGTCCCCGGTCATAGTACGCACAAGATCAATGCCGCCCATCAGTTCGGTGGCCCTGAGCTTACGCAAGCGACGATCAAAGATGCTTTCGGCATCGATACGGACGCGTATGTCACTCTGCACTTCGAGGCCTTTCAGCAGATCGTCGATACCGTGGGCGGCGTGGATATCAACGTCAAGAAGCCCCTGGACTACGACGATAACTGGGCGCTGCTGCATATCCACCTGAAGCCCGGCTTACAGCATCTCGACGGCTATAAGGCGATGGGATACGTGCGTATTCGGCACTCCGACAGCGATCTGATGCGGGCCGAGCGGCAGCACGAGTTCCTGGAGGCACTGCGCAGTCAGATCCGCACCCCGGCGATGCTTCTGAATGGGGCCAATGTGCTGGAGAACATCACGGACAACCTGCATACCAATCTCACCACCGAGCAGTTGATTACGCTGGCGAACTGGTCGAAGTCGTTGCCGCCGAAAAACATCACCCTGGTGACGGTGCCGAGCATCGAAGGCCCGAGCTACGTGACGGTCAACCGGAAGCCGACGCGCAAGATGGTCGCGGAGATCTTCTTTGGCGGCAACGAGGAAGCGGTCAATATCACGGCCCCGGACAAAGAGGCGGTCTACGCGATGAATCATCGGGGATCCCGGCGGCGGGGATCGCGCCTCCGTCCCCACGACGTCTCCCCTGTCTTACCCGACAGCGATATTCCCCTCGACGAGACACCGACCGGCCCGGATAACAGTGACGCTCCTTCGAAGAGCAGCAGCGACAAACCTGACAAACCCGACAGTCCCGGACCCGTTTCCAAGCCGGACAGTGGACCTGCGGCTCCGGAAAAGAAAACGACCGATCCGGGCGACAAAGGCAAAGACCCGCCCCCGACCAAAGACCCTGTCTCGGCAGGCGGCCAACGGGCGCTTCTGCCGCTTACGTGATATTAGACAGGGATCAGGGCCCAGAATAGACGCAATCAGAGGCTCCGTGGAAAATTCTACGGAGCCTCTGATTTCATAGGACCTTTTCAGGGGACGGGAAGCCTAACGAGCTTCGCGGCTCTCTGCCTGACGTTTGGCCTTGGCAATTTTCCGGAGCCGTGCCGCCGCTTCGCGGCGTCGCTTGTCGCTGGGCTTCTCGTAATGCTCGTGCGCGCGGGCCTCTTTGAGAATACCGCTCTCCATCGTCATCTTCTTGAAACGTCGCAGCGCCGTTTCGATACTTTCACCCGGCTTGACAGTCACTTGTGCCAAATGGATCGTTCCTTTCCTGATTGCTCCTACAATGAATGGAGCAGACTACACCGCACCAACGGCACAATCTACTTGTGTACAGTATACCCCAGAATCGGGGCATTTTCACAGGATCGCTTCCCCCTTTTTTGCCGGGATTTCAATGTCGCACCGAAAAAGGGGCCGAACGGGGAGGAACTTGAATCCCGGATGTCGAAACGGTTGCCTGCCGACGGTTTTACCTGCTACACTATTCTATTCCATCCTTTCCGTTCCGGGAGGTCGCCGACATCGCTTTACCGAACGTTATTTCCAGTCGCCGTTCGACCCGTCTCCGCCGTCTGTTGTGGCGCGCCTTGCCATGCGCCCTGGTCGTCGGTGGTGTGGGAGTTGCCCTGCGCTCGCATTCCGCACCCAGCAACAACGTCTCTCCGCCGCCCTCGGCCGCGCCGCCGTTGGTAGTCACGCCGCCGACCCCTATTCCGCCGAGACCGGGCATCGTCACTCCGCCGCCCGATGCAACTTTAGCCCTCCCTCCGGTGCAGCCTCCCGACATCAACGCGGTCAGCGCGATCCTTGTGGACGCCGTGAGCGGACAGGTGCTCTACGCGAAGAACGCCGATGCACGGCGACCGATGGCAAGCACGACCAAAATCATGACCGCCCTGCTCTTCTGTGAGAGCGTGAAGCCCGGTGAAATCATCACCGCCAGTCCGAAGGCCTGCCAGGTCAAAGAGAGCTCCCTGCATCTAAAACCGGGCGAGAAGCTGACTTCGAACGATATGCTCTGCGCCCTTTTGATGCGCTCTGCCAACGACGGCTGCGTGGCGGCGGCCGAGTACGTCGCCGGCAGCGAGGCCGCCTTCGTCGACAAGATGAACCAGAAGGCCATTCAGCTCGGCGCAACCAATACGCACTTTATGAATCCGCACGGCCTGCAAAACCCGCAGCACTACACGTCCGCGCGTGACCTCGCCCTGATCGCCCGCGCTGCCATGCAGGAAGAACGCATCCGGGACGTGGTGCGCATGGAAAAATGCAAGATCGTGCGCTCCATGAACACCCGCGACGTTACGATGCGCAATCACTCCCATTTCCTCGGGCACTACGAAGGCGCAGACGGTATCAAAACCGGATGGACCATACCGGCAGGCCACTGCTACGTTGGCTCCGCCACCCGCAACGGCTGGCAACTGATCTCCGTCGTCCTGAAGAGTCCCAACTATGTTCACGAGACGGCGGAGATGATGAACTTCGGTTTCACCAACTTCGAGCCCCATGAAGTCGCCCGGGCGGGTGAAGTGGCCGGACAGTGCCTTGTGCAGAACGGAGCGCTTCCGACGGTTACGGTTGCCATTCCCAGAGCGATGCAGTTCGTTTCGCGCCGGGGAGAGCCGGCGACGTTCTCCCGCCACATCACGCTGCCCCCGACGGTCGCTCCCGTCGTGGAGGGCAGCAGCATCGGCTCGATGGAGGTGCTTGACGTCGGAGGCAGGCAGGTCGCCTCTACCCCCCTGATCGCGACCTCCGGCGTCCGGCTCGCGCGTCCGATTGCAGAGGCGCAGGGTCGTTTTGCAGGGCGTTTTACCGCATTCATTGGCATTTTGGCGGCAGTTCTGGTATCCTTACGGTATGGAACAAGACAAAAGACAAGATTTACCACGTTTACAAAAGGCCCTCGCCGCCGCCGGCGTCGCCTCGCGCCGAGCCTGCGAGACGATGATTACGGAGGGTAGAGTCACCGTCAACGGCAATATCGTCAAGGAACTGGGAACGAAAGTAGACCCGACAAAGGACGATATTCGCGTGGATAGTGAGCCTATCGTCGCTCCCGTCGCCGTCAAGCCGATCTATATCATGCTCAATAAGCCCGTCGGCTATACCTGTACGGTGAGCGATACCAATGCGGATCGAACCGTCATGGAGCTCCTTGCGCAGGTAGAAGAGCGCGTCTATCCGGTCGGACGCCTCGATGTGGACAGCGCTGGACTGCTGCTGCTCACCAACGATGGGGATTTCGCCAACCGTCTCACCCACCCCCGCTTCCATGTCCCGAAGGTCTATCGCGTCCGGGCGCGCGGTTTTGTGGATCGGGATGCGGCCAGCGCTCTTGTAGAAGGCATCGATCTGCCGGACGGCAAGACGGCGCCCGCCGAACTGATGTTCGTCGAGTACGATGCTGCCACGCAGTGTACGACGGTCGACATCACCCTGTTCGAAGGCCGCAACCGTCAGGTCCGCCGGATGATGGAAGCAGTCGGAAATCCCGTGCGCGAGCTGATGCGCATCCGCTTCGGCACCCTCGGCCTCAAAGGACTGAACCCCGGAACATGGCGTAAACTGACCTCCACAGAAGTCGAGGAGCTGCTGGCCCAGGCGAAGCCGACCCCCACGCCGCCTCGTGAAGCGAGACGGACGCCGCAAAAGCCGCTGCCTGTGCCCGGTGTCACGGTGCCGGTCACCCCTGCTGCTGCCAAGCCGCCGCCTCGCCACAAAAACGACGTCGTCCGGCCGCCGCGCCGTCCTGTCAACGAATCGGCGCGCAACTCCGGTGCCCGTTCCCGTCCGCAGGCACGCCCGAACAGCGCTCCCAACCCGGCGCCACCGCCTGCAAACCGCCCTGCGCGGCCCAACTCCCGACCCGCCTATGTGTCGCAGCCCCCAGCGCGTCCGGCGAACCCTGGCCGACCGGCTTTCCTCTCCCGAGGCAGTTCGTCACGACCGGCCCGGCCCAGCACACCGCGCCCCTCCGGCGGGCGTCCTCCGCAGGGCAGGCCCCGGTGAAGGTCCGAAATCTCTTCGGCTTCCTGTTTATTCTGGGAATGGCGGGCCTTGTCTACTGGCGCTTTCAGAGCGAGCCCAGGCCGATCAAGCGCACCGTCCTTCCCCACACCGGGCAGAGCGGAACCGAAGCAGAACTCGCGGCCCTCCCCACGAACTTTCCGCTGGCTCTCACCGATTCGACTGGACGACTCGTCTCCCTCCCGTCCTCTCCCCAACGGATCGTTTCGCTGGCGCCCAGTTGTACGGAACTTTTGTTCGACCTGGGCCTGAGCAATCGGTTGATCGCCGATACCTCGGCGGACGACTATCCGCAGGAAGCGACCGTGAAACCGCATATCGGCGGTTATATGGACATGAGCGTCGAGCGCATTCTGGCGCAAAAGCCCGACCTGATCGTAGCCGACAACGCCATCAACAAACAGATCATCGCGCAGCTCGAAACGGTCCGCATTCCTGTGATCGTTCTCGAAGCCCACACCCTGGTGCAGGTGTACGACACCATCCGCATTCTAGGGCGCGCTACCGGGCAGAATACCGAAGCGGAAAAGAGCGTCGCTCAGATGAAGTCCCGGCTCGACACGATTCGAAAGACCGTTGCGCACGCGCTCAGCCGACCGAAGGTGCTTATCGTCTACGGGACCGATCCGATCTATACGGCGGGTCCGGGCACGTTCCTCGATGACCTTGTCACGGTCGCGGGCGGCAGGAACATCGTCGATCAGCCTGCGTCGCAAATCTCGTCCGAAGCGGTCGTTCTGGCGCAGCCGGACGTGATCCTGTGCGATGCGTCGATCACAGATCGCGTGGCAAAGATGCCCGGTTGGAAAGAGCATGTCCCCGCCGTGATGCACTCCACCTACTTCGTGCCCTCGGAGAACGCGACGGTCGTCCGCGGCGTCCCGCGTCTGGCCGGGGCCGCCGAGGAGATGGCTCATTTTCTGCATCCGGAACTGTTCACAAGCGACGGCCAACCGGCCTCCTTTTCCGGCTCCAGCGCCAAACCATGACCCCTCCGGCTCCTCATCGGGAAGATCCCCTCCCACCCTCTCCCCCCGTCACCGACAATCGCTTCGACGACCCTCCATCGAAGCGTAATCTGCAAAATTCACCTCTGTTGGCGCTGTCTCTCCTGACTATCGCTCTCCTGGGGGCGATTCTGGCCGATGTCTGGATGGGCGAAGCGACGGTGGCGCGAATTGTGACGCCGAGCAGCGTTCTGCGTGTCGTTCTCTCTCACATTCCTGTCGTGTCGGCCCATGTCGTCCCCCCGGATAGCAGCGTGGACGGCATCGTCTGGAGCATTCGTCTGCCGCGTGTTCTGGGAGGGGCATTGATCGGCATGCTGCTGGCGCTGGCGGGAGTAGCGTTTCAAAGCCTGCTGCTCAATCCCCTGGCGGACCCCTATTTCGTCGGAGTTTCGTCCGGAGCGGGCCTGGGGGCAGCCATCGTGACACTGTTGGGAGGGGCCGGTTGGCTGGCGGGATTCGCGCCGACGCTGGCGGCGTTTGCAGCGGGCCTGGCCGCAGTCGCCATCGTCTATGCGCTGGCCCGTGTGAACGGCAGGGTGCCGGTTCAAACCTTTTTGCTGGCAGGTATCGTGGTAGGAACGGCCCTCTACTCGTTGACCAAGCTCACCGTCTCTCTGGCCTTCCGCGCCGGAGATGCGTATAAGGCGAGCGCTATCCTGACTCAGTTGCTCGGATCGTTGAACGGCCTGGGTTGGCGCGATGTCTGGCTCCTGCTGCCGTTTGGTGTGCTGGGAGGCGTCGTTTTAGGGTCTAGTTGGCGGGAGCTGAATATGATGGCGCTCGGGGAGGAGAGTGCGGCGCATCTGGGAGTGGACACGGAGCGGTTCAAGCGCCGCGTCCTGGTCGCCGGCACCCTGGTGACGGCGGCGGCGGTCTCTGTCGGAGGCATTATCGCCTTCGTCGGAATGATCGTGCCGCAGATTGCGCGGCGACTGGTCGGCCCCGACCATCGTCGCCTCTTACCGACCGCGATGCTTTTTGGGGGACTGGTTCTGGTCGGCTCCGACTGGCTGTCACGCGTCTACCTCGAGGGGCTGGATATCGGAGTCATCACGTCGCTGTTGGGCGCACCCGTTTTCTGCTGGCTGCTTCGCCGCCGCATCGTCCAGCAGGGTTTCTAGGCTGTTGTTCACGCAGATTTCAGCTTTTAGTGACCGCAATTCCTTCTTGACGCTCCGAGGCATCGGCGATCAGTTCTCCGAGCAGACTCAACGATTCTTCCGGTTTCAGCTCCAGCGCCAGAAGTTGTCGCCAGAACTCCCCGACCTTACCGACCAGACCGCCGCGCCGCCGCCTCGACCTGCCTTTCCCACCCGTCCGAAAAACATCTCCGTAGGTCTCATGCAGGGTCCGCGTCTGCTGAGGCGTCAGGAAACCGAGGAGACTTATGGGCACGAGGGTCGGAATCAGCCAGGGTTCGAGGTTCACGTTGCCGCCGAGCAGAGTTTCCAACTGTTCGCCCAGATCCTCCGTCCCACGCACATGGGCCAGGCGCGCGACAATGCGCAACAGCCCTGGGTCGAGTTGCAGCGGTTCGCCGACGCAGCACAGTATCTCCACGAACGCATTGCAGGCGGCTCCGGCATCGATCTCCTCGGCGTTCAATGCATCGACGATCATTTCGGTCCGAGGGTTCTCGCTCCAGGCCCTAAAATCGTCCGGCTGCGCCGCCGCCCGTAGCTCGGGGCGCAGCGCCAGGTAGCGACTATAGTCGAAGCGATAGAACTTCCAGGAGGGTGACATCAGGGGTCGCCTATTCCGTGTCGAACAGGCTGGACTGTTCTCCCAACGGCGGCAGCCATTGACACTGACGCATATCGACGCGTTCGCTATCGCCGGGAAGAAAGACGACGCCTTCCTGCTCCAGCAGCTCCCGCTGGCGGCTTTTCAACTCCAGACTGCGTTTGGCAATCGGCAAGATGCCGCCCGCTCCCACGACGCGCTGCCAGGGAACGCCTGCCGGCACCGTCCGCATCGCCGTCCCTACCTGCCGCGCTGTCAGGCTGACGCCTTCCAACATCCCCGCGACCTGCCCATAGGTGACGACTTTGCCGGGCGGCACCGTCCGCACGAAAGCGTAGACGCTCTCGTAGATCTCCTCTTCCGCGTTCTCCGGCAGGTTCATAGGCATCAAAAGGTCACTTCGTGGCCCTGTCGTCCGGCGTTGTAGCAACCTTCGAGCAGTTGCACCAGATTGTAGGCGTCGTAGATATTGACGGTCATGGCGGTGCCGTGCCGAATGGCGGAGACCCACTGATGCAGAGCGGAGGGCAGCGCCGCCGGAAGGGTGGTCGGCGCGATATAGCCGAGGATTCCTCCGGCCTTCAACTGCCCGCTGATGAGCTGTACGCGGGGGCCATTGGGCGCGGCCTCGATGCTCAGATAGCCATCGGTCCCGTAGATCTCCAGGGGATTGGGGCCGTAGCGATGGACCCAGGAGACATCCAGAATGCCGATGGCGCGGTTGCGGAACGTGACGACGGAGACCATGTTGTCGTCCACATCGTAAGCGTTGCTGAAGTTGTTCATCTGAGTCACGACCGAAGCCGGCTCACCCAGGAACCAGCGCATGATGTCCACACGATGGCATCCCAGGTCGAAGAAAGCGCCGCCACCCGCCTGCGCCTCGTCCCCGAACCAGGCCGAGCCGTCCTTGAACCAGCGGTCGAGCGCGGCCATGTGCGCAATACGCGCGCGCATCATCGTCACTTCGCCCAGCAGCCCTTCGTCCAGCACCTTCTTCGCAAAGAGGATCTCCGGACGCATTCGGGAAGGCAGCGAGATCATGAATTTGATGCCCGCGTCTTCGACCGCCCGCAGCACCTCGGTCGCCTCTTCGGTGGTGACGGTCAGCGACTTTTCGGTGAAGATATGTTTCCCCAGTTTCGCGGCTTTTACCAGGATGTCCCGGTGCATCGCGGTCGGTGCATTGACGACGACGGCCTCGACATCGGCATGGGCCAGCGCATCGTCCAGATCGGCGAGGAACGGCACATCGAGCCTGTCCGCCTGGGCCTGCCCCCGCTCCGCATCCTCGTCCCAGACCAGAACGATCCGGCACTCCGCATGCCCACGCACCTGATCGGCATACCCCTCCGCATGCACATGCGCGAACGACAGCAGCGCCACACCCAACTTCCCCTCTTCAGACATCAGCATCTCCCTCTTGCGCTCTTCTCAGAGCAAAAATTCGGTACGGGGAATGTCCCCCGCGCTGGCCATATCATTCCGCGCCAACCGTTTCGACTCCTCCCTGCCACGAAAGCGAAAATGCTATAATAGGTGCAGAGGGGTACTCAAGCGGAAAGGAAGCAAGCCGGTGGAACTGTGGGACAGTGCGGTATTGCAGGCCCGGTTGTGGAACACAAGTCTGCGTCTGGGCGCGTCCGATATTGTGGAACGGCTGCGGGCCATCGATGTTTTAAGCAATGCCGGAAGCGCGGCTATTCCCTGTCTGCGCTTCCAGCTTCAGCGCAAGGGGAATGCGCGTGTGCAGTTTGCCGCCGCCGTCGCTCTGCACCGCCTGAACGCCCCGGAGGGAATGACCACCCTCCTGAACGCGGTGCAGCATCGCGCCAACGCCTTCGCCGATATTGGCCCCTTGCTGAAAGAGGCCTTCTTTCTGGCAGGCTCTCATGATGCGACGCTTGCGCTGCAGTCTCTGTGGCATGAACTGACGGAATGGCACAACACCGCCCCCATTCGACCCGATGCAAGTGTCCGCATCCAGATGATCTGCTCGGTCTGGGCGAGTTCGCAGAATCCAGCGGCTCTCGACACGCTCTTCGCCTACTCCACGCGTATTCCCGATCTGTTCCCCCCGACGGTCGCCGCTTTTGGACAGATGGCGATGCGGAAGTTACGGGCAGCGGCGCGCAACGGCGAACCTTTCCAGCGCCTCCTCGTCGTTCGGACTCTCGAACGCATACCGGGCGAACCGAGTTTTCAGACTCTTGTACCGCTACTGCGCGATCCGGAGCCACTGGTGCGCTCCGAGGTGTGCAGGGCGCTCAACGTCGTCGGCACTCCTCGGGCAAATAGCGAGGCGTTGGCAAAGGCGATCCAGGCCGGATACAGCACGGAGGACGCCGTGCGTCTGCTGGCGTCCTACGGCCATCCCCAGTTCTACGACATCCTGCTGCAGCTTATAGAACGCGCGGCGTCCCTGTTCCGTACGACCCAGGATACTCCGGCTGCGGTCCACCTCGCGCTGGATCTGCTGATGCACGCGCCCTGGCCACCCGAATCACGGCTTGACATCGTCTGCAAACTGCTGGAAAAGCCGGTCCCAATCGAGGTCGTGCTGGCAGGCATCGCGCAGGTTGCGGCGCACCAGGGACGCAGTCCCGATCAGGAAGCGTGCGCACACAACGCCCTCTGGAATCTGCTCGCGGATTTCAATCCCAAGGTGCGGACTCGAGCGGCCCAGGCGCTCGTCATCTGGGGAGATCCGAAAGGAAAACAGTTCCTCGAACTTCTGGCGGAGTGCCGTCCGCAGGGAAGTTTCCTGGAAAAACTGACGACCCTGCTGCGGGGCGGCCCGGACGCATCGCAGGCGGCGACACAGGCAGTACAGCAGGTCCAGCAGTGGGTCACGCGTCTGTCGCGGGAGGCCGTGGTACGGCTCAGTTCTCCTGCGCCGGCACGCGAGCCGATTCGCACCACCGCTCAGCACGATGGACGGGTTCCCGGACTGGTACGCAGGCTTCTGATCACCGCTCTGCGGTATCTGGAGGAGGCGCGCACCGTGGAGGAGGCGGAAGAAGCGCTTGCTCTGAGCGTAACCTCCGTTCGTACGCTGCGCCGCCTGGGCGTTCCCGATGCGCTGACGGCGCAGAAGGAGCTTTTCCGTGCCTTCCATACGCTCAAGCATATTCCGGTCGCCGGTGGCCAGTATACGGAGATCGGGGAGCCGGTTCGGGAGGAGACCGCTCTGGCGCTGATCGAGTTTCTCGGCACGGACAGTTTCGCCCTTTTTGTCGAAGCGCTGGGTGCGCCGACGTTGGAGATCCGAGGAACCGCGATCCTGGCGCTCGGCAGGCTGGGCGAGGCGCGTGCCGTGCCTTATCTCCAGCCGATCGCCGCCGATCCTAACAGCCTGCTGGCGCCCCACGCCGCGCAGGCCCTGGCCAGCATTCGCCAGAATAACCCGGAGATGATGACCCTGCTGCGTGGCAGCTACCTGCAGGACGCCCAACCCGAAACGCTGCTGCGCCCCC
>JBBQPO010000204.1:0-11459 GCA_038217285.1 Chthonomonadales bacterium | reverse complement strand
AATATATCACCCGCGTAGCTTCGCTCCAGACCGTTCAGATTGAAACGGAATCAGTGTTCATTTTGAACGCGATTCAGTGTTCATTTTGAAACGGAATCAGTGTTCAAATTCGCCGGAATGTACAGACGGGCGGCACATCGTTTCTAGCTGCCGATGCCTGTATAGCTAATGGGTGGATCGGCATAATAAACTGGCACGACCGGTTCTCTATCGCACATTCTGCTTCGAAGGTGATTAGTAAATGTTGGTCGTCGCCCTTGAGCCACTTCTCCCAATCACGGTATAGTGAGGATACTTTACGGGGAAGTTTTCGGAATTCGCCCAACAGGGTTTGGCGCCCGTCACGTCCAAGTCTCAGCGTCTTTAGCGGTCGTTGTCCTAGAATATGATCGTCCCCTCCGCAGGAACTACTCAAATAGCGTTGGATGAGATTCTGCATCGCGCCTGGCGCGAGCCATACGCTGGATGCCTTAAGGATTTCAGCCTCTAATTGTTTCGGCGGTAATATTAATCCGAAGAGTTCTCCCTGCTCTTCTTCTAACCGCTCTTGCTCCTGAAGGAGACGTATCTCGTTGTCTGCTAGTTGCTGAAGTCTTGCCTCGCGTTCCTCTTCAGTCAACTCCATATTTTCCGCAATATTACGAAGTGCATGCGTAATTCGGCCTAGTACTTCCTCGCTTCCCCCCAATGCCTGACGGAAAATACCGATCCGGAGCAGACATCTGTCGTAAATATCATAATCCACTGTCCCAGGCGTGACCATATTATAAATGACGACAGTCTCGCTCTTCTGCCCATAGCGGTCAATCCGTCCGATTCTTTGCTCTATGCGCATCGGATTCCAGGGCAGATCGTAGTTAATCAAACAGTCACAAAACTGGTAATCTAGCCCTTCACATCCGACTTCTGAAGAAAGAAGTAGATCGATGGTGTCGTAGTCTGCGCGATCCATGCTGAAGCGGTCTCGTAAATTCGAGCGTTGTGTGTCCGATATTCCACCATGCACTAATCCGACGCGGATGTTCTCCTGCTGAAGATGGGTAAATAAGTAGCTCAGCGTGTGGCGGAAGCTGCTGAACAAGATAATCTTGTTATTCGGTAAAGCTTGCTTGTCACGTACCAGTGTAAGCAGTCACTGCAATTTAGGGTCAAAGGGATCAAGTGTCTCTGCCATGCGAAGTACACTTTCGATCTCTGCTGAGAGTGTCTGATAATGTGCTTCAACAGGGGCTTCTTCTTCGCCATCAAGCTCGATCCAGTCCACGTCGTCGAAACGACGAGTCAGAATTGTCCTGATTAAAGGCGCAAGAGCAAAAAGACAACTCGCAGCCTGGCGGCGCAGAGTCGTCATCATAAATATAATCCCCTTGTCACCGTGTATTCGCTGGAGGATGCGCGCCTGCGCTGCCAGGAGCGCATTGTGCAATAGCCGATGAGTATCTGAGAACTCCGTCACCACGGTCTCGGCCTTGCGTGTTGTAAACGTGCCGATGTCTCGGCGTCTCGTTCGGTTGATCAGCGTAGCGAAAGTGTGGTGTTCTTCTGCCCCCCGAATAAATTGGATGCGCTCAGGCGTCGTTAAGGAGCCTGCTCCTAATTGAATACACAAATCCTCGAATTCTGGCTTACCGCGCAGGAGACGTGCCCCCCAACCGGTGGATGCTGCCGCTTCCAGCGCAGTGAGGGCCTCCAGTTCCCACGAAGGTTTTGCTGTCCGCGCCGCTTCCACAGCATAGTTTATACTGCCATTGGGCTCTGCCATCGCCTCGAAACTGGCTTGATCCAAAATGAGGTCAGGGCGCAGTAAGTTAAGCAGAACATAGAGATCCATGTTGCCGAGTTGGATAGGCGTCGCAGTCAGCAAGAGAAGTGCTTTAGCCTGAAGGCAAAAGCGCTTCACACCGCGATGAAGGTAAGTGCTGGAATTGCGTAGGTGGTGAGCCTCATCCACGATAACCAGATCAAATTGAGGAAATGGGTCAAGGTTCTCTAAGCCGATTTCGCGTTTACCTGCCCCTTCAAGCAGTCGCTTATCGAATAGGGAAAATGGCAGGATGCTCTTTTGATACTTTCCTGGCCATACGCCGTCGAGATCCGTTTCTTCCAAGCAATGCCGAAGCAATCCGCCATCAAGCGGCGTGAAGTCCTCATCGAAACGCTTGAGTTCACGCTCCCATTTGCGTTCTGCAACGAGGGCCTTGGGGCAGATGATTAGGACCGAATTCAGGTCACTTCGAGATTGCAGTTCACGCAGGATTAGTCCAGCCTCAATCGTTTTTCCTACACCAACCTCATCAGCGATAAGCAGGCGGGGCCGGTCTGCCCGTATGAATTTCATTACAGGGCGGAACTGGTACGGGATAAAGTCTACGCGCGCTGCGTTCAGGGAGTAGAGAGCAGCAAGGGACGGATGGCTGATCAGGAGCGCCGTAAGAACTGCCTGGAACTCTTTGATCGAAAGTGGAACCTGATTTTTCTCGATCTCCTCGTACGCAAATAGCTGGCTAGCATAGAACGTTTCTTTTCGATGACTAAGCCACACGTCAAATCGGTTTTCAGGCTTACCTGGCAACAGCCCCATGACAGGGCCGCGAAGGGATGGGTCTGCACGTAAGCAGACGACCTGGCCTATAGCAAATTCTGTATTGTCCGCTTCGATCATCATAAGATGCTTTACATCCTCGCGTAAGTTCAATAAGGTGCAATCATCACTCTTTCTCCGTCGAACTATTATCGGGACTCACTCAATTACGTGGTTTGGTTGACCGTTCGCCTCGGCGCGCACGGTCGTAAGCAGGCGGAGTTAAGCGTTCTTTTATTTCGGACAGCCGCTGTTCAAGTTCCAGGCGCCTTTCGGCGTCCACAACCTTGTCTTTCAGTTTGGCGGATATTTGTTGCTCCTCTTCCTGATCGGCAAACTGTTGCCTCCTCCTGTTTTGCAGAAAAGGGCGCCAAAGCAATAATTTCTCTTCCGTGAATTCACCTGCGAGCGTAAGAGCTTCCAGCGTTCCATCGCGGTGGTAATGCCAATGTTTCTCGTGGTCGCCCTCCGGGGTGCATGGATCGATAAAGCGAAGGCCCTGAGACTCGTCTTCAGGGCTAGGCCATATATCGCCTTTGTTGCTGTTACATTCGCCACATGACCAGTAGAGATTGCTGTATTCGGTTACAAGATCCGGTCGGGGATAGGTGCCGTTTTGCGGTCGGTAGTGGTCGATCTCAAAACCCGCCTCACCGCCCATGAAAAACTCATGACTCAGGCAGTAGGCACATCGGTTCTGGAAATCGCGCCGGAGTGCCGGTCGATACCTTGTGTAATCCCGATAACGGCGTACTGGCGGGTTGCGCGTGAAAATCATCTGTGCATAGGCGTCGCATCGGGTAGGGCGTCTACCTCGGCTCGCAATTGCGCGAGTTCCTGCCTTAATTTCTGGGATTGAATATCCCAATTATCCGGCTTGGGGCGTTGCTCGTCAATCGCTGCGATCTGGTTCCGCACTTCCTGGAGGTGGATCCGCTCATGCGGCGTTATTGTACGACGCAGTTTTTTGTCTGTCAGCGCGTCATACTCCTGCATAAGCGGAGCCGGGTATCGCCCGGTATTAGGAGCAGAACCATGTTTTCCCAGTGGAGTGATAGAGGAAATCGGAGTCAACAGCCTCATAAGATAATGCGCCTCTGCTAACCGCAATGTGGTCCTTCGGCTATCCCGCAAAACGCCACTCACAGCCTCCACATATTGACTCCGTCGGATGACCGCCTCAGGAGTTCTCGGAGACGAAGCCACTGCCGCAGCCTCGATCTTCTTTGTGAGGAACCTATATTTCGCCCCTCGCCTGGGAGCCAACTTGCTAGGCCCGAATTGGTTCCATGGCCGCGTGTAGCTGTTCTGAGAGGCACCAGCGAAAGAAGCGCCGTGCGTATCCATGGTAGGCATCAAGTATTTTATAGACATCGGTGATCTTTACCTCTGTGTCCGTATAGAAGTCGCTGTCGACCAGATAGCAGGTTTCGTCGGCATCTTCCTCCGTCTGCACAAAACCATGTCGAACCCGCACTCTACTGCCGTAGGCATCGTTTAGTCGGAAGATAAACTCGCGCGTCACATCTTCAATGTCGTTTCCAATGTCAGGCGAGGCCAGTTCCCCGACTATTGGTCCTGCCAGCAGGTCCGGCCACGCTACGCTCTCCAATCCTAACTGGGATCGCTGCACAACATCCAAATAGCGCAACCCGATTCGAAGATAAGTTTGTGGCTGATAGGCATGCTGCAAGGCATCAAGAGCCAGGGACAACCACGACGTGTACTCCTCCCAACGCTCATAGCGGCGGCAAGTAAGCGCCAATACACCTTTGGTAAGGCTGAGCGTCCAGAGTCCATCGTCCGAGGTGAAATCATAAAAATTCTGCGTGGGAAGGTTTTCGATTACCTCCTGTGGCAACTGTCCTTCCTTCGGCGGTTCGATCCCTGCCTCAATTTCCATATGCGGAAAGCGTTCACGGATAGACTCTCGGAAGGAGTCCAACGACTGGCCTGACACATCGGATGAAGCAAAAAAACGTACCTGGCAGACAACTTCGGCCAGCGGGTTCTTTTGGTAAATTTCTCTCGGATAATCGGGTAAAGCCATCGTACCTACGTCTTACCGGTTTTTAGGGTGCAGTCCACGCTCGTCCCTTATTATCACCTAATTATAGGGACGAGCAGAGATTATGTCAAATTTGTATCTATACTGTTGCACTGCAGGAGCGCTTCTCCTGGTGGCTGCGCTATCTGACACAACGAACTCCTCACTGAACACGACATCAGGAGGGCAGCGAATCTACGGTGATGCGATCGTTGGTGTAAATGCAGATCTCGGCGGCGATTCGCATGGCTTCCTGCACGATCTCACGGGCGGTCATCGTCGTGTTTTTCACCAGGGCTTTGGCGGCCGCAGAGGCGAACATGCCGCCGGAGCCGATGGCCGCGACGCCGTCGTCGGGTTCGACCACGTTGCCGTCGCCGGAGAGGATGTAGATGGTCGTGCCGTCGGTCACGATCATCATGGCTTCGAGTTTGCGCATCATGCGGTCGGTGCGCCACTCTTTCGCGAACTCCACCGCCGCTCGGGTCAGGTTGCCGTTCGAGGCTTCCAGCTTACTCTCGAACTTGTCGGAGAGCGCCTGCGCGTCCGCCACAGAGCCGGCGAAACCGGCGATCACCCGCTCCTGATAGAGGCGTCGCACCTTGCGCGCGCCCTGTTTCAACACCGTATGCTCCAGCGTCACCTGCCCGTCACCCGCGATGGCGACCTGTCCCTCACGCTTCACCGCCACGATAGTCGTGGACCGTATTTTTGGCCTCAAGTTTGTCTCTTTCATGATTTCTATCATACCTCAGACCTTGCGAAACATCAGCACCGACCATTGCGGCAGGTTGATGTAGATCTTCGTGTCGGGCTGTACCGATTTGTGCGCACCGTAGTTGCCGGCCCCGTCCCAGCCTCCATACTGAGGAGACTGCGAGTTGAAGATCTCCTCCCAGGTTCCGGCCGCGTCGCCTGTACCCACGCCGTACTCGCCATGCGACCACTGGCCGTCGCTCAGGTTCACAATGGTCAGCACGACGTCTCCGTTCCCATCCCAGCGTCTGAACGCGACGACCTGATTCGTCGCATCGGCGAAGGTCCACTGGGCCGAGTCGCTGCGCAGGGCCGGATGGCCCCAGCGCACATTGTTGGCATCTGTCACCAGCCGTCGCATCTCCAGCCCGATGCGATCTCCCGCCAGATTCCAGTCGAACCGATGGTCCCCGTTGGCGTCGGCGTTCGGGCTCCAGTAGCCCCAGGTGTGGCATTCGGTGCCCATGAAGAGCATGGGCGTGCCGGGCAGCGCTACCGCCAGCGCCCAGCCAAGACGCGCCTTGGCCCGCGCGAACCAGTTGTCCCGCCCGCCGACTTTCTCGATGAAATACCGGAAGTCCGGCATCGTTCCGCCTCTCAGGTCGGCGATCTCATCGTGCGACCCCAGCGGATACCGAACCAGATTCCAGGCGTGCTGTATATGCTCGTTCAGCAGCGACTGGACCCACGCGCCGCCTCCCGGCCCATTGACAGCCGACAGAAACGCATGGGCAGAGAGCCCGTCCCAGATCGCATCGAAGCCCAGATCGGCATACGGGTCGGGAAAGGTCTTGAAATATTCGGCGATCAGATACTTGTCCGGAAACTCCTTGCGTACTCCGTTCAGCACGATATGCTGAACGGCATCCTCCGGCATGAGATGCGTGGCATCGAACCGCAGGCCGTCCGCCCCGTACTCTCGAAACCACATGCGCGCATTGTCGAGGAAGAAGTTCTGGACCTCGCGCTTCCACAGCGCGGGCCGTCTGCCGAACGGGGTGTCGCCGCCGCCTTCGAAGTAGATACCGCCATCGGAGTTCATCCCGTCGTACTCCCAGTACCGGTTGTCGCTGGTGGCGGCATGGTTGTAGACGACATCGAAGATAACCGCCAGCCCCGTCTGATGCGCCGCTTCCACGAGTTGGCGCAACGCTGTCGGGGAGCCGTAGTACTCGTCCGGCGCAAACCAGTTCGTCGGCGAGTAGCCCTCCCCGATCCGCAGACCCATCTGCCCCACCGGCAGCAGGGCCAGCGCATTGAACCCCAGCGCACGAATATAGTTTAGCTTGGGGATGATGTCAACGAACGTCGCTTCGCGGGTATCGGGATCGACGGGTACGTTGTCGTTTCGGCCTGCGAAAGTGCCTATATGAAGCTGATACAACACGAAGTTTTCAAAAGCCGGCGTCCGGAACGGTGTGAAGGCAAAGGTCGGATCGACGACATAACTGTTGGCGTTGACCAGAGAGTTCTGCACTTCGCGCGCGTAGGCATCGACCCTCCAGATCGGACCACCCGGATTGTTCACGGAACCGCCGATGTTCTCGATGACGAACTTATACGCCTGTCCCGCCGAAACCTGGGCGACATCCGCCGACCAGTAGCCGTCGCCTTCCGCGGCCATATTCACACCTTTTGTCATCCACTGCGTAAAGTCTCCTACGACCGTGACCGCTTTTGCGTTCGGCGCCCAGACCCGAAAAGAACAGACATCCCCTGCCTGCAGGTTCGCCCCCATGCCCCCATAGACGCTTGTTCCCGTCGCCATCACCCTGCTGCCCCTCTTTTCTTTACAAAATATTGACTGCCCGCCCCGCCAGAATGACGATGATCGTCAGCGAGATGCCTGCCTGGGCCATTACCAGCACTTTCGCCCACCGTGACAGCACCGCCGTGTCGGTGGGAGAGAGCGCGGTACTGGTGTTGAACGCCAGAAAAAGGTAGTCAATGAACTGCGGGGACCAGATCGGTCCGGCGCCCTCTTCGGCATGTTCCGGTGACAGAGTCATCTGAGGGAAGAGAAACGCTCCCGAACAGTGAACGCCGCGCATATCCCGGACGTTGGGCCCTCCGGCGTCCAGCCGCCAGTACCAGGAGGCGAAGACCAGCACATTCGTCACCCACAGCGACGTGGCGGAGAGCAGCATGTCCACCGGCGCTTCCTTGTGGCTCGGCAGGGCGCGAATCAGCAGCAGAAGGGACAGTACCAGGGAGGCAGTCACGACGGCGGCGACCGACTGTCCCAGAAAATGGTTTAGCTTGTGCTCCCCCATACGATGCGTGATGTAGACCGGAATCAGCAGTGCGACTACGATGACAAGGAGCAGCCAGCGCGGCCCGGCCACGAGGCTGGCGGGCAGCGCCGTATTCAGTCCCGCGACTCCAATGACGGCGACCAGTGCGGGCCAGCGCGGTTCCGGTGGCTCCAGATCGACCTTGGGGTCCGGTGCCACGGGACTCTTCGGTTGGGTGTTATGAACCAGCAAGTGAATCCCTCCAGGTTGTGATCGAAGCGCATCAGGTCGCTGCAGAGGGAGGCCTCTCGGGGTCGAGGCCTTTCCGCCTGCGCTCAGCACAAAGGAGCAGAGTGCAGCGGCCTGCACTCTGCTCCTCTATAGATTATCCAGGTCGTCCGCGCTCTCCTCCCGAGAAATCGGGAAGGAGAGCTCACGCTTGCTTATGCGGTGCGGAAGATGTCGTGGTAACGAGGCGTGTATTCGGGGAAGACGGCGTCGAGGTGGGGGCTTTTCAGACGTCGGGCGACGATTTCGGCCAGCACGTCGCGGTAGTCCGTGGTGACGTGCAGGTCGCCGGGGCCTTCCAACTTCGTCGGAGCGAGGCCGGGCCAGTCGGCATAGACTTTGCCGCCCTGAACGCCGCCGCCGACGAGGAACATACAGCTTGCCCGGCCGTGATCGGTGCCGAGACCGCTGTTTTCCGCGGCGCGCCGCCCGAACTCCGTCATGACCATAATGGTCGTGCGTTCCAGATGAGCGCCGAGATCCCGCGTAAATGCCGCCACGCCCTGCGCCAGTTCGCCCAGCCGTCCGGCCTGCCAGCCTGTCTCCCGTCCCTGTGCGACATGGGTGTCCCAGCCGCCCAGGTCCAGGCAGGCGATCTCCAGTCCGACATCGCCTTTGAGCAGGCAGGCCACCTGCTTGAGGCCGTTCGCCATCTCGGTGTTGGGATAGGTCACGCCGAACTCCGCCTTGTAGTGGTTCGGGTCGAGCCGCTTCACCGCGTCGAGCGCCGCCAGCGTCTCCCGGCCGGCTCCGGCAAGGAGTTTCGTCTCTTCGCTCGCCGTGCCGCCGTACATGCCGCGCAGCGTCTCGGCGACGGCATCGGCACGTGTGGTCGTCTTCGCAGCGGCCGCCTGCTGCTGCGCCCGATGAAACACCCGATTGCCGCTGCCCGTCGGCACCACATTTGGGGTCGTCAATCGGAACTCATTGAGCGAGAGCATCGCCGCCACGTTGGGTGCGCCCCGCAGGGAGTCGGGGACGGTTTCGGTGATCGAGACGGCCCTGAGCGGCGAATCGATTTCGGAGGCGGTCGCCGTCAGGTGCCGTGCCAGCCAGCCTCCGGCTGCGCCGCTGTCGCGTGCCAGTCCGCGCTCCATCGTCGCCATCGCCTCGAAATGCGACCGGGTCTGGTCCCCCGATCCGATAGCATGCACGGCGGCGAACTTCCCGTCGCGATAGAGCGGCAGCAAGGGCGCGAGCGCCGGATGCAGTCCGAAAAAGTCGCTTAGCTCCAGGCAGCGCGCTCCGACCGCCGCGCCCCGGTCTTTGGGGCCGGGCAGGCCGAGCGAGGGCCGCAGCCGATAGTAGTCCGCATCGCCGTACGGCACAACGATATTGAGTCCGTCCGCGCCACCGCGCAGGAAGATGACGACAAGCGTATCTCCGCCCGTCTGACCGTTGCGCGGGCCCATCGCCACGCCCTCCAGCGCGGAGAGGCGGCTGCCGACTCCTCCGGCAGCCGCAGCCAGCGCCGCTCCCGTCAGAACCTGCCGTCTGGTCAATCGCAGTTGCATGATCTGATTCCCTACTTCCACTGAAAGACGGGCGATGCGAGCAGCAGGCCCGTCGCCTCCGCCATGATCGTCGCGTCCGGCAGCCCTGCCGCGCGCGCCCGCTGAATATGTCCGCGTACCTGTGTCTTGATCTGCTGCACCTCGGCTGCCCCGGCAGGCCGCGCCAGCACCGTCTCCGTGAGGGCGTCCAGCAGCTCCGTTTCGGTATGGGCCTTTGCGGCCGCCAGCGGCGCGTTGAGATCGACGCGTGTGCCGGGCACCGCATTCGAGGCGAGCGCGAGCGCGAAGTTCCAGCGCGGCAGCAGCGAGCCGGTCCAGGCCGCCGCCTTTTCCGGGAAGCCGTCGGGCATCGGCCACTCGTAGAGCGGCTGGCCCATCTGCACCAGATGTCGCTGCAGCGGCTCGCCTCCATCCGTGTCGGCGGCCAGCGCCCGCGCTGCCGACACGAGCATGTCCAGCGGCCGCTTCAGGATCGGCTTGCGCCTTGCGGGGTCGAGCAGTCCGTCGGAATCGAGCAGGAGCGGGCGCAGCGTCTTGCGAATATCGCCGCCGCTGCGCAGGTAGGCGCTCTCCGCCTTCGCCGCGACAGGCTCCGGTACTTCGCCCAAAAACCGCAGGCAGAGCTTCTGCACCACGAACCGCGCCGTCGCCGGGTGTGCCGACAGCGTCTCCAGCACCCGGTCCGCATCCTTCTGGCCACCGTTCGGCAGGATCGTCAGGTTCAGGAACGGAATATATTTCAGCCCGTCGTCATGGCCTCCCGCCTGATAGCTGAACTGTCCCCGGTTGAAGCCGGTGGTGACGGTCCAGCCTGTGAAGCAGCGCGCCACCGCCTGAATGTCCTTCATGCTGTAGCCGCTCTTCACGCCCAGCGTGTGCAGCTCCAGCAGCTCGCGCGCATAGTTTTCGTTCGCCCCGCCTCCCGTGCGCGGGTCGCGTTTCTGGTTCTGATTGTTGTCCAGATAGGCGAGCATCGCCGGGCTTTTGGCCGAGGCGGTCAGCATATCGTGGAAACGGCCCAGAACGTGCGGCCTGACGACGCGGGCCGTATCGGTCGGCAAGAGCGCCCTGCCGTCGTTCTTGAGCGAGAAGATGTTGAAATGGTTCGTCCAGAAGTCCGCCAACTGCTCCCGCAACTGATGGGTGCTATAGACGGCGCGCAGGATCGCCGCCTGCGCCATCTCGCGCTGAATCTGGTCGTAGTCGGTGCAGTAGAAGGTGTCCGGGGAGTCCTGCTCCATCTGCTGGGTGTCCAGCCCGTTGACGCGCCAGGTGACCGTCGGGTCCTCCTCCATCTTGTCCGCCAACTGCTCCTCGATCCACGCCGCCGGCCCGACCGCCACGACATGCGCAACGTCTCCCGGCTTCGGCCCGAAACCGATGCGGTTCAGGGCATGAAGGGCGGAGGCGACGACCTCGACACTCTTCGGCAGCGCCGTGTAGGTCGCCGCAAGCGGCCCCGTCAGCTTCTGCGCCTGCTTCCTGGCTTCGCCGCACCCGACCGCCCCCAGCGCTATCGCGCCGACCGCAACCGCCGCGATGGCGCGAGAAGGCGCGGGAGAAGCCGGAGTTCGAAGGTCAACCTTCGGTGTCTCCACCGCTCTCTCTTCAATGTTGCTGTCCATCGCTAAATCGCTCCCTGGCGCTCCGCCAGATCGTACTCTCCGCGCATCGGCGGCGCCATCGGCGGAACGACGGTCGCCCGCGCCGGCCGCAGCGCGACCACGCCCGCCCCCAGTGCGAAGATAATGGAAAGCGGCGCGAACAGCATCCACCCGATAAACGGGAAACCGACCGCCAGACTGTAGACGACGCTGCCGCGCACCAGCGCGCTGAAGGAGGTGTGCGCTCCGGAGAGCTCACTGATCCGCTCGCCCATCAGCAGCGCCACCCCGGCGCCCCCGATGCAGAGCAGGCCGCCCAGCCCCAGCAGCAGCAGCGTACCGATGAGTTTTACCAGTGGCGCGGGCACGGTCACCAGGGCGAACGCGATAACCACCAGGATCGCCAGGCCCAGCCCCGTCGCCCCACATATCCAG
>JBBQPO010000203.1:0-11495 GCA_038217285.1 Chthonomonadales bacterium | reverse complement strand
GTGCAGGGGAAGTGGGCGGCGCAGTCGGTGATTTGGTCGTGTAAGCATAGGCAAAACCGTTCTCCACTTTGCGCTCCGTCGGCGGGGTCGGAGCGTCGCCATAGCCGAGCGCCCCCAGCATGGCGGTAAAGCGATTGCGTACGGTCGGATAGGAGAGCCCCAGATCCTTCTCCACGCGGCTGAGGTTGCCCTCACACCGCAAAAACGTCTCTAGAAACGCCAGATGCTCGGTGGGCAGACTGCAAAACCGGCACGGATCGAACTGCCCGACAATACGTGTGCGGCAATGACCGCACGTCAGCTCCGACACATGCAGGGCCGATTCACACACAGGACAGCGCGTCAACGTTTTCGCCATAAGTTCACCTCCGGCCTCTATAATAGCCCTACGGAAACGAAAAGTCAATAGTTTCGGCAATATTACTGATTTTTTCTAAGGTTGAGTTTAGTTTTTCTTATTCAGGCACACTTTCTGTCTCTGAAGCCACGCAGAGATCGCCCTGCCTCCTGATATGGGGGCGCTTTGCCGCAGTTTTGTTTCCAGGGCGGAAGCAGACAGCCGCGTATTGGAAAGGCAGGGGGCGTTCAGGGAAAGAGTTAGAGTTTCAAGCCGTGGGCGGAGGCAGGAGTCGTGGGCGATGAAGCAGCGGGAGGGGAGACTGCGGGCGTTGCCGCAGGGGTATTGGGAGGAGGGAGCAGAACCACTTCGGCTTTCGCTTCCGCAAAGGCCGGGTCGTACTGGAGGGCGACCGCCAGCGCGCGGCGCGCCTCTTCGGTCTGACCGGTCTTACGATAGGCCGCCCCGAGATGATAGAAAAAGTATTTTGCCCCATAGCCCGGAGTTCCGGTGGGCAGGTCATGGCTGGCCTGATCGAGCGCGGCCACGGCGCCCGCATAGTCGGCCTTTTTGTAGAGCAGCCAGCCGTAACTGTCTTCCATAGCGGGCCGCAGTTCGTCGGAAAGGGGATCTTCCCCCGCTGGCTTGAGAGACTTCAGCGCCGTGCGCAGCAGCTTCTCCGCCTCGTCCAGATTCTGGTCGTTGTCCACGAGCATATAGCCAATGGCGTTCTGCAACTGGAAGTTCTGCGGGTCGAGGCTGAGGGCGGTGCGGGCCGAAGCGATCGCTTTGGTCTGAGGATGCGCGGGTTCGGCGAGACTCTGGCTCTCCGCGAGTTGCAAATAGAGCAGGGCGCGCGATGCGTTGGGTGCGTTCTTGCAGGCGTCCAGACCACGCTGCGCATACTCTATCGCCATTGTCGGCTGCTCGAATGCCGCGCAGACTTCACTGACCGCCTTGTAGGCCAGTGGATCGTTCGGACGCGTGCGCAGAAACGTATCGAAAAGGTCGCGGGCCCGTTTCGTATCCTTCTTCGCCAGGGCGGCAGCACCCGCCTGACCTACAGCCTGATACCGTGTTTCCTGAACGCGCATGAAAAGGAACCAGGCGAAGAAGACGACCAGGCTGAACGGGAACAACAGGGTGACGAAGAGGGGACGTTGAAATCGAGGCGGCGGACTCAGTTCAGATGGATTCATAACGGGTCGATTCTCCAGGCTATCCGAGATAGCGCATCAGCTCTTCGCGGGTCGCGCTGCCCGTCAACAGGAAAAAGATCTCTTCCAGACTGCGCGGCGGCGCGCCCTCTGCCGTCGGCTCGACATGTGCCCGCAGCTCCTCCACCGTGCCCTGTGCGATCAGTTGCCCTTTGTTGACGATGGCGACGCGGTCACACAGTTTTTCGGCGATCCCGAGGTTGTGCGTCGAGATAAAGACCGTTGTGCCACGACGACAGAGTTCGCGCAGAATATCCTGCATCACCTGCGCGCTCTGCGGGTCGAGGCCGACGGTCGGCTCGTCCATCAGGATAAGCTTCGGCGTATGGATCAACGCACCGGCCAGGGCGATTTTCTGCCGCATACCCCGCGAATAACCCTGGATCATCTCGTTGCCCTTGTCGTACAGGTCGAAAAGATGAAGCAGTTCGCCGATGCGTCGTGTGCGATCCGGCAGAATCGTGGCGTAGAGGTCGGCCATGAAGGCCAGATACTCGCGCCCGGTCAGTTTTTCGTAGAGGAAAGGGTTGTCGGGAATGTAGCCGAACAGTCGCTTGGCTTCCAGCGGCTGCGTCTCGACGTCGAACTCCCCGATCATCGCACAGCCGGAGGTGGGGCGCAGAAGGCCCGTCATCATCTTGATGGTCGTCGTCTTCCCGGCTCCATTGGGGCCTAGAAAGCCGAACAGCTCGCCCTCCGCGACTGAGAAACTCATATTATCCACCGCCGTCAGTTCTCCGAACTGTTTGGTCAGGTTCTGACAGACGATCATGTCTCTCCTTTTCGCCCGCATACCACGCGATCAATCCCCGCCAGATCGCTTCGGACGCTGACCTCCCCCCAGCCCGCTTCCTGCCAGAGAGCTGCCACCGCAGGTGCCTGTCCCCGTCCGACTTCGACGGCCAGCCAACCGCCGGGTCGCAGCGCCCGCAACGCCTGCAGCGCCAGTCGCCGATAGCAGTTCAGTCCGTCTGCGCCGCCATCGAGCGCCAGTCTCGGCTCCCCGTCGCGCACTTCCGGGGCGAGATCGGCGATCTCGGCAGAGGGAATATAGGGAGGGTTCGAGACGATCACCTCGAACTTTTGCGATTCCGCCCCGGTCAACAAGTCTCCACGCACCAGGCGAGTCCGCTCCGCAACGCCGTTCCGCGCTGCGTTCTGCCGTGCCACGGCCAGCGCGCCAGCCGACAGATCGAACCCGACGCCGCGCGCCTGCAGCGCACCGGCCAGAACGGCCGTCAGGATGCACCCGCTGCCCGTCCCGACATCCGCCAGCGTTCCCGCCCGCAGCTTCTCCAGGGCGAACTCGACGAGCATCTCGGTTTCGGGGCGCGGAATGAGCACCTCCGGGCCGACCAGAAACGTCAATCCGAAAAACTCCTGGGTGCCCCGCAGATAGGCCAGCGGAATGCGACGCTCCCGCTCCCGCACCAGCCGCGCGAACTCCGCGTAGTGCTCCGCATCCGGATGCCGGTGCGTCCCCGCGACCACAGCCGTGCGGGTCACGCCCAACGCCTGCGCCAGCAGCAACTGCGCCTCCAGACGCGGGCTCTCCACTCCAGCCGCCGTCAAACGCGCTATGGCTGCCTGCAGCCTCTCGGAAGTTTCCACG
This sequence comes from Chthonomonadales bacterium, assembly GCA_038217285.1. GTDB lineage: Bacteria > Armatimonadota > Chthonomonadetes > Chthonomonadales > Chthonomonadaceae > JANXLO01. The sequence continues at coordinate 8,329 of JBBQPO010000203.1, read as the reverse complement.
CATTCCCCACTACCGGTCGGACGACCTTTTACAGCCCCGACGTCTCGTCTTTAAATCGCCTCTTCAGCCCGCCTGCGACCGCGACGGCCAGCAGGGCCTTGACGGCGTCCCAGGCGACAAACCAGCCCGCGCCCATAACGAGAATCCCTCGAAGTGACAGAGCAGGCTGTGACATCAGTCCCAGCCACAGACAGCCCAGCCCATAGAGGATTCCCAGGCCCACAGCGCAGGCAACCAACTGCCCCTTCAACGACGGCGATCGCCGACTCAATCCGCCAATCATGCCCGCCACAACGGGATAACTGAGCAGATAGCCCCCAGTAATCCCGAACAGCACCACGATCCCGCTTCTGCCCAGCGCGAAGACCGGTAGACCCATCGCCCCCAGAAGCAGATACTGCAACTGCGCGACCGTGCCCCACCGCTTTCCCAGCAACAGGCCGGAGAGCAGCACGGCGAAGACCTGCAGGGTGGCTGGCACCGGGGTGAACGGCAGGGGAGCCGAGATTCGGGCGCAGACACAGGTCACACCTGTCATCAGGGTGGCCAGCATCCAGCGGGCCGCGATACTATCCGTCTTTATACGCGGCGATGGCGTCAGCGTTGGCGTCATGGTCATTCTTTCCTTCGTCGTCTATTTTCCCGCGTTCGTATCGCTTCCAGGCTCGCCTCTATACCTGCGAGGAGAAGCAGCGCCTCACGCTTCTACTCTACCGCGTTCTCACGCATCTTTTCGGCCTGATCGGCGGCGATCAGATCGTCGATAAACGGCTGTATCTCGCCGTCCATGACACCGGGCACGTTGAATATCGTCTTGTTGATGCGGTGATCGGTCACGCGTCCATCCGGGAAGTTGTAGGTGCGGATCTTCTCGCTGCGCTCGCCCGATCCGACCTGCGACTTGCGCACCCCGGAAAGGGCGGCGGCCGCCTGCTGTTGCTGGAGGTCGTAAAGACGCGAGAGCAGCACGCCGCGCGCCTTAATCCGGTTCTGCAACTGGCTGCGTTCGTCCTGGCACTGCACCACGATGCCCGTCGGAAGATGGGTCAGGCGAATGGCGGTCGCCACCTTCTGCACGTTCTGCCCGCCCGCGCTCGACGAGTGGTAGATGTCCTGCTTGATCTCCTTCTCGTCCAGTTCGACCTCGACCTCTTCGACTTCCGGCAGCACGGCCACGGTGGCGGTCGAGGTCTGAATACGGCCCGCCGATTCGGTGAGCGGTACGCGCTGCACCCGATGGACGCCGCCTTCGAACTTCAACTGGCTGTACGCGCCCTGGCCGTCGATCTCGAAGGTCACGGCCTGCACGCCACCGATCCCTGTCTCGTCGATATCGATCAGCTCGGTCTTCCATTTGCGGCGCTCGGCATAGCGGGAGTACATCCGGTAGAGCTCACCTGCGAACAGTTTGGCCTCTTCCCCCCCGGCAGCGGCCCGGATCTCCACGATCACGTTGCGGTCGTCCTTGGGGTCTTTCGGCATGAGCAGCAGGCGGATCTCCTCTTCGATCACGTCCCGCTGCGTCTTCAGCGTGTCGAGCATCTCATGCGCCGTTTCGCGGTCCGCGCCCTCCGACATGCCCAGCATCTCTTCGGCGTCGGGGATGTCGCTCAGAATACGCTTGTAGTGCTTGTATTTCAGCACGACCGGCTCGATCTCGTTCTTCGATTTCGCCGCCTGCATATACAACTGATAGTCGCTGCTGAACGCGGGATCGTTGATCTGCGCCTCGATCTCCTCATAACGACTTTGGACTTCTTCCAGTTTGGCCTTCGCCTGATCCAGAGACAACGCGCGTTCCCTACCTTCCGGCAAAATGATGCGGCGGGGCTGCGACGTTCACGGCCTGCCCCACCGCCAATAGCAGAATTGTACTCTATTTCCCCCGCTTTGGCAAATTCAACGGGCGCACAGGGTTCCGTTCCGCTGTTCTAAATGCCGTTGCTTTCGTGTACAATAGAAGCGCACGAGCCTCTAAAAACCCGGAAGTTCTGTGATAGTTCAACCGGAGTCCCATTGTTTCATGACATCCTCCGGTGCCTGCCTGATCGTGTCATACGTAGGCAAGAGGAATAGATATTCCTGAAGAAGGGAGCAGGTCAATGCGATACAAGGTGCTTTCCGAGGCAGACGTCGTCCACTTCCAGGAGCGTGGTTACGTACGTGTCGAGGAGGCGTTTTCGCCAGCTCTGGCGTTGCGAGCGCAGGAGGATCTGTGGGGGCCCCTGGCCGAGCGGGGCGTACAGAAAAATGTTCTGGCAACATGGACGAAGCCGATGGTGTCGATCCAGGAAACCTTCGATACCCCCGCTTTTCGCGCCTGCAAAACTCAACGCCTCAAAGATGCCGTCGAAGATCTGGTGGGGGAAGGCCGATGGCGTACGCGCGATACGCAGGACGGCTGGGGATGGTGGCCAGTCAACTTCGCTCTGGGCGCCGACCGCCCCTGGGATGTGCCTGAGAACGGCTGGCACTGGGACGGCCAGCATTTCCGACACTATGTCAGCGCGCCGGATCAGGGCCTGCTGCTGCTCTGCATCTTCTCCGATATTCAGTCGCATGGGGGCGCGACCGTCATTGCGGAAGGCTCACACCGGATCGTCGCCCGCTTCCTGAGCCACCAGACGGAGGGAGTCGAATTAGTCGAGGGGATTCGCGCCTGCATCGCGACACATCCCTGGCTCTCAGACTTGACAGGCAGACCTCTCGCTGCCGACGCCCGCTGGGACCGGGAGCGGTTCGCCGCGTGGAAGCAGAACAGGGATCGCATTGAGCGGTTCATGGATCATGTTTTCATGGACGACGATGGCTCCTCACTCCGTGTCGTGGAAGCCACCGCCGCGCCCGGCGACATCTACCTCTGCCACCCTTTCCTCTTCCACTGCCAGTCGCAGAACCACAACGGAACGCCGCGCTTTCTCTGCAACCGCACCACACCGCTGTTAGAACCGATGTGCTTTGATCGGCCGAACGCAAACTACTCACCGCTGGAAGCCAGTATTCGCAGCACACTCGCGGAAACTGCATTGCAGAGCTCAACGACGAAAGTAGGAAGATCAGAGGATAGAACAATGCCTATGTCCGAAGCAGGCATTTCGACGAATGCTCGCTAAACTTCTGCGTCCTTTGACTGTTCGCCGAGGAGGGTGGTTCCCCTTCTGGCACGAAAAGAGGGTGCCAGAGTGCTGCTCGGCGTTGTGAACGCGGCGCGAGATCCGGCCTATAGGGCCGCGATTCGAGGGGCAAGCACCTAGCGCCACCGACCTCTCTTCGGTCCCATCGCTACCCGCGGGCAAATGTTTTCAGGTATCATACGGGCAGGCCGGGAGGAGGGCATTTTTACGTCCCGGTTCCCACGAAGGAGGCTCTTTACCCGCATGTCCATACCCCGCGTTCCGTTTCTCACGGCGGCCCTTGTCGCGCTGGCCGCACCGCTCTCGCTCGCAGCGTCTGCCGATCCTCCTTTCGACCAACAGGTCGGCAACTTCTTTTCAGGCACGGGGAGTATCCTCTATCTCGTCGCGGGGGTCGGAGCGCCGCTCCTGGAGGATGGCAAGGCCGGCAAAATACGTTCCCTGCGGGCTCTCGATGCGGTGACCAGCAGTATTTTGCTCTCCGAAGGCATGAAGAGTCTGGTCAAGGAGAAGCGGCCGGATTCCAACGAGCACGACAGTTTCCCGAGCGGCCATGCGACCGGGGCCTTCGCCATCGCGACGGTGGAGAGCGCCTTCCATCCCAAACAGGCGATATACTGGTTTACCGGCGCCTCCCTCATCTCGGCCTCCCGTGTCACACTCCATCGGCATACCGTGGGCGATATACTGGCGGGCGCTGCGCTCGGCTACGGCGTGGGACGCTGGGAGCTCTCCTCACGGCGCGGCCTGCTGCTGATGCCTTTCATTCAGCCGCAGAGCAAAGGCACCGCCTACGGGATTTTTCTCTCCAAGACATTTTGAGATCCGTTCTTTCCGGACGCTCGTGCTCACGTTGAGAGCGCGAGCGTCCGGGCGTTCGGGCGTTCGGGCGTTCGCCAGGAGATCTGCCGTGAATACGAAGAGGCGTACCAGCCTGGTCACAGGGAGCAATCGTGGAATAGGAGCGGGCATCGCGCTGCGTCTGGCGGCGGACGGCGCGGATGTGGCGATCAACTATCTGGAGGGCGACGCCGAGGCGGAGGCCATCGCCGCGCAGATTCGCGCCATGGGGCGACAGGCGCTGCTGGTCCCCGCCGACCTGCGCGACCCGCAGGCGATAGATTCGATGATGGATCGCGTTCTGCAGACATTCGGCACACTGGATATTCTGGTGAACAATGCGGGGATCGGCCTCTTCTCGCCCTTTCTGGAAACCTCTCTGCAGATCTGGACGGAGACGATGGATACCAACCTCCGGGCTGCGTTCCTCTGTTCGCAGATCGCGGCACGCGCGATGGCGGCGCGTAAGTTCGGGCGCATCGTGCATATCACCAGCACCGGCAGCCAGGTCGCGATTCCCCAACTCGCCCACTACTGCGCCTCGAAGGCGGGTCTGGCGATGCTGACGAAAGCGATGGCGGTGGAGCTCGGCCCGCTGGGGATCACGGTCAATGCGGTCGGTCCCAGCACGATTCGCACCCGCCTGAATGCCGCCCTGCTCGACATCGGCAATATGGAGGCGCGGGAGGCCACCCTGAATCCGACGGGCCGCATCGGTACGCCGCACGACATCGCCGCCATAGTCGCGTTTCTCGTCTCCGAGGAGGCGAGCTGGGTGAACGGGCAGAACATCATCGTAGACGGCGGCCTAACCGCCCTGTCGCCCCAGCCCCCTTACGACGCCGGGGGTTAACGGTATGCACGGAAAGAGTCGCGTGGAGAAATAGTGTAGGGAACAGGGCAGTCTCTTCCTTCGTTTAAAGAAAAAGTTAGTCGCTCCGCTCTCGTTAGCGCTGCTTCGACTTCAGAAACCCAAAAGGAAACTCATGAAAACACCCTTTCTGCCGCTCCTCGGGCTTGCCGCGACTGTGCTCGCCGCGTCCCCGACCCTTGCCGATCCTCCCGCGCCGGGCACGGTTCACGTTCGCGGAACCATTCAGAGCCTCCAGGGCGGCGTGCTTACCGTCAAATCGGATTCAGGTCCTGTTCGTGTGCAGCTTCCAGAGAAAGCGCCGGTCGTGAGCGTCCTTCCATCGGACCGCGCACACGTCAAGGAAGGCTCTTTTCTAGGCATTGCCTCCGTCTCCGGCCCTGGCGGAAAGCGGCAGGCCCGCGAGGTCGTCGTCTTCCCGGAAGCGGCACGCGGGACTGGGGAAGGCGACTACGACTGGGATCTGCCCGGAGCAGGCAAGTCGAAGAGTACCGGTGGCGCGGGCGGTCATTCTCGGATGACCAATGGGACTGTTTCTCACTCCCGCATGACCAATGGTACGGCCCGTATGGCGAACGGAACCGTTTCGGGCTCGCGGATGACCAACGGTACAGTCAAGGGGACGGGAACGTCGAATCTGACGCTGGAGTTCAAGAATGGCGGCGGTAAGGGAACGCAAACACTCTCGCTTCCGGCAGGAATTCCGTTCGTAACTTTCGGGCCGGGTCAGAGGAGTCAGCTTACTCCTGGCGCGCACGTCGTCGTCTTCGGTCGTCGCGGGGCAGACGGCGTTGTCGCCGCCGACCGGGTGCTTGTCGGCAAGGATGGCCTGGTCCCGCCTATGTAGGTCGCAGGTGGAAAACCGCAAGCTGAAAAGAGACGCCCGCCGACTTATACGTTGGCGGGCGTCTCTTCTGTACAGGGTCGAGGCACAGTCGTTCTGTCTTCAGGGTATCGCCTCTGGAAGCGAACTACTCTTTCCCACCCTTTTCGGACTTATCGCCGGTTTCGCCTTTTTCCAATTTCATAGACTTGATGCCCTTCATCTTATCGACCTTTTTGGTCTTGCCGCCCTTTTTGGCAGCGTCTTCGGCCTTCTTCTCGGCAGCCTCTTCTTTGGGGGTGACGACCTCTTCCGAAGCGATCTTGCCGGTGTTCGCGTCCACCATCACCTCATGCATCTTGCCGCTGGCTTTGACCATCACGCCGTACTGCCACTTGCCCTCTTCGTTTTCCAGCGCAGATTTGCCCTGGATCTTGCCGCTTTTGTACTTTTTGAGCGCGACGGCTTCCGCCTGTGCAGCGGTCAGTTTGGTTTTCGGCGTCTGAGCATGAACCGGGCCGATCCCGACAGCGAGCAGACCGAGCAGCGTAAATCCGGCGAGCACACCCCGCAGCGAACGATTGGTATTCATGAAGTTGAGTCCTTTCCCAGTCCCTTGTGTCTCCACAGGGCTATAGTAGCTATACGGCTGCATTATCTGAACTATTCTGAGAATGCGTTAAGCCGGTGCTGGCCACTGTTGCTGGCGGTCTACAGGGAAAATGGCACAGGAGAGGGAACTGGAGGAAGCGTGTATGGCGTTCACAGTGCGCACCGTCGCGCCATAACCCGAACGAAAACTCCTTCCCTGAGGAATATCACCATGACGAGTTTGCTGCGCAGTGTGACCAGAAGTCAGATACCCACGGCTAAAGGAGACTGCTGAAAAAGTCAGTGGAATGGGCTCTGTATTGCGAAAATGGTGCTGTGGAGGTTCCTGGCGTACTGGTGGGTCGCCTCCAAGTGCTGAAAATCGGCAGGTCAGGACGGATAGAGCCACACATAAAGATTTGAGTTCAGGCGATAATTATCACGCCTTGCCTAACTCCTGGCTTTCCGATTCCGGCGGCGTAGCTGCAACAACATGGTCGCACTGCCACCGAACAGCATGGCCCAGGTGCCGGGCTCCGGCGTCGCAACGGCGCCCGGTCCGCGAGTTCTACCGAACGTCGAAGGAGCATGGTAGCTGGTGGGACTTCCGGTCTGCGGAACAACGGTAAACGTTGTGTTGACCGGGCTGGGGGAACGGAAAGCTGCGGTTCCCACGACGGACAGATTGGACCCGCTATTCAGCGCAACGAGCGATGCTCCCATCGCTAGCACGCTGCCCGGCAGCCATCCGGCCACAGACGTTCGGGAAACTGGTGAATGGTCCGGTTCCGGCTCCGAAGTCCAGGTGCACTCGCCCTCGTTCTCCATCAACAACGTCTGCTCGGCATCCGCAACCGTCGTCTCGCGCAGCCCGTCCGTTACCGTAACATCTGCGGATACAGGTTCGGTGGCGAAACGGCCCTGTGCGAAAACCTGCGAACTCGACATACAGAGCAACCCTGCGACAACGAGAACCGAGATCGATGAGTGATTGACGGGCTTCATGCGATGAACTCCTGCGTATCCTGGTGGCACACCGGCTGCGGTGACCTCTGTCGTCGGCGACCTGAAAAGCGGTCTTGTTTTTCAACGACAGGCACAGTATACCGAACAATTCGATGCACCGCCATGCGGGAATATACGTATCTTTGTACGTTTAGCCCCTTATAGCCAGTAAAAACACTGCGTCACTCAGACGTGCTTGTTCACCACCGCAACCCTTGTGGAACGATCAGGGGGCCAATATTGCCGGGCCAGAGCCCGTGATGCCGTCGGCCCCGTGCGCGCAGGCCAATCCCGTTGGGGACGGAGACGGAAGTCCCTTCTGAGCGAACTGGCCGATGGGAGGCGCGTGGCTTGTCCAGCACCTCTGGGAGCACTACGCCTTCAGCGGGGACGGCGCGTTCCTGGCGGAGCGTGTCTATCCAGTCCGAACCAGTATGCCCGTCTCGGTGAAGGCGACAGGGCCTACGACTGCCTGCATGTGCTGCTCGCCGAATTGACCTCTCCCAATATGCTGGATGTGCATCCTCCGTCTGCCGAGTGCGCTACGACGGTCGCTCCGTGACGCTCGAAGGCAAGCCGGGCAGACTCTTCCGCCTGGGTGCGAGCCTTGAACATGGCAGTACAGAGCCATAGCCCTCAAAACCTGGGGAAATAGTCCGCTAGGAATTGTATCCTGCCAAACTCTCTTCGTCAGATCGCCATCGATCTCGACAGGTTGCACCGCCCGATAACAGACATATCCTTTTGGTTCCATGCTCTGCTCATTCGCCGCCCTCGCTGGCAACTCCTGCGACTTATGGAAAATGGACAGGATCGGGACTTCGAAGGCAAGTGGAATTACAGGGTGAGGGTGGCATACCTGTACATTCCGGCGAATTTGAACACTGATTCCGTTTCAAAATGAACACTGAATCGCGTTCAAAATGAACACTGATTCCGTTTCAATCTGAACGGTCTGGAGCGAAGCTACGCGGGTGATATATTATGGCTGTACGGACGGCTCAGATGTCAAGCCACCGCGCAGTTTCCGCATCGATTCTCCTTTCAATTGGATTTTGTAGGCGT
>JBBQPO010000202.1:0-11529 GCA_038217285.1 Chthonomonadales bacterium | reverse complement strand
TTTGTGTTCCATGTCCGACTGCCGTTGCCGACGGCGAAGGTCGGACAGACGGAGGCGCAGCGCGAAGACGCGCTCCAGGAAGCCGTTCGCGTGCAGGTGACTGCCTTGCAGAAGGAGTATGCCGCCGGGGCGCTTGCCCGCGCCCGCAGCGCGGGACGCAAGGTCGTCGCGGGGACACTCACCTTACGCGCACAGGTGCCGGAAGGGGAACCCGACCCCATCACTGCCGTCACCTATATGGTGGACGGCAAGTTCATCGCCGCGCAGAACACCGCGCCCTTCGTCTATCTGTGGAATACCCGCAATGTGGAGGAGGGCGAGCACGTACTGGAGATTCGGGCGGTGAACCGCGACGCGCGGCCCGTCACGCGGGTTCGCGCTCTGGTCGTCGTGCAGAACAACCCAGTGCAGAACAGCCCTCCTCCTCCCGCTACTTCTGCCGTTTCCAAGCTTCCCAGTCCGCCGTTGTCGCCCTGGCCATCGCCTGCGCCGCCGTATCCAGCCATTTGCCTTTGCGCTTCTGCAGATCCCGCAGCACCTCTCTCGCGATGCCCTTCGTGCCCAGATGGATATTGGCAGTTTCCCAACCCATGGCATAGAGCAGTTGCGTCTCCGCCCGCTCCTCTGGCAGCGAGGCCAACTCGATTCGCGCGCAGTCCGGAGCGAGTCGTCGCACGATCCAGTGTCCCTGCAACTGCACAGTGGGGTCTATGGCGCGCACAGCCCGATCAATGATCGTCTGATAGAAGATCTCCGGTGCGTCCATCGTATCCCGCGCCCAGACCGCGGAAGAGGGCACCAGCGCCTTCGCTTCGCGTGCAAACCTGCCGCCCTGATAGTCGCCGAGAGCCACATAGCGCGGATGACCCAGACTGCCCAGCCCGGCGATGCGTGACTTCACGACATACGGGATTCCCACGATGGGCAGCATGTGCTCGAGCGCATTCGAGGCGGTTTCCGGGACATTGAGTTTGACGTCCGGCAGGGCGTTCAACTTCTGCCAGTAAGCGACGGGATCCCGCAGGTGGCTGGTCGCAATGCTGCGCAGCCATGTGTGGTCTTCCGCGAGAACGAAGGGCCGCCCGCCCGCCTTCAGACCGGCGCGGTAACCGGAGAGAATCGCCGCGCCCGCCGCCACGCACGTCACACAGAGATGGTTGGCCTCGATAGCCAGGTGGGCGCTGGTCGTCAGGCGCACCAGATCGTTGGTGTAGGGCAGGTGGGCCGTCTCATCGAAGTCGTTCACCCCCCAGACCAGGCGTCCCTCCCGGTCGCGCCAGGTACCGAAGTTCTCCACATGCAGATCCCCGACGGAGAGCACGGTCGGCGCGGTCGCCAACTCGTGGCAGACGTCGGGCCAGACCTGCATCCAGCGGTAGAAGGTGGAGCGTAAGAACGGGAACGCCCCGGTCGCCATCTGCTGATGTTTGAAATCCAGGTCCGGCGCGATCAACGGAGTAAAGCTGCCGAGCCACTGCTCGTACAGCGTGGTGGCCTTGCGGATGTTCACGGAGAGAGATCCTTTCGAAACAAAAACAAGCGCGGTAAAATATTAAGAAGATATTAAGATGGTGGTAGTATATAGCCTGTTACCCGCGACTGTCAAGTCGGTCGGAGGAGGTGCGCGTGGATAGCGACCTGTTTTTCGGGCATCGTATAGATCCGTCGTCGTTCGGAGGCCAAGGGGTCGTTACGCTGCTGGCGGTGCTGCTCGGCGGACTCATCGGCCTGGAGCGGCAGTGGCACGGCAATCCGGCAGGGCTGCGAACGCACATCCTGGTCTGCGTCGGATCGACAATCCTGACGATAACCTCTGTGGAGATCGGCCTCGGGGTGCGCGGCGGAATGCGGGGCGATCCGGGGCATATCGCGGCGCAGATCGTCTCCGGGATCGGATTTCTGGGGGCGGGAGCCATTCTGCGCGACGGCGTCACCGTGCGCGGCCTGACCTCCGCCGCCAGCATCTGGGCGACGGCCGCCATCGGAATCACCCTCGGAGCCAGCCCGCGCCTCGGCGAACTCGCGATCCTGACGACCGGTATCGTACTGGTCACCCTGACCCTGGTGCAGCGCCTGGAATACGTCCTGAAAATTGTGCAGCCGGTCCAGAATATCGATATCGAAGTGCATGAGTCCAGCGAAACCGTGGCCCGTATCCTGGAACTGCTCTGTTCGCAGGGTTTCGTCGTCTATGGAATCAACAGCTCTCCCGGAGACGGCTCTCTCCACAAAAGTCCGATGGGAGCCACCCGTCTGATGCGCCTGCGGGTGCAGCTCCCGCGCACCTTCGACAGGCAAAAGTTCAATTTGCTGCTCACCACCACCGAAGGAATCGTCTCCTTCCACATGGAGTGAAACTCCGCAGCCCTTTTTGGGGTAAGGGGGTCATCGGACGCTGTCTGCGACCCTCACAGGATCGCCGACCGCAATCTCCCCGCCTATTACTACACGGGCCATCATACCCATGCGTCCCGCTGCTTCCTGGGGCGATCTGCCCTGATACCGCTCGAACTTGCCGCAGCCGGTGCGCGGCTCCACAATCTCCACACAGGCCTGCTCGCCGATGTATAATCGAGTTCCAAGTGGTAGGGTGTCCACCTCCACACCCGCCACAATCAACTGCTCCCCCAACTGGCCGGGCGCTCCCTGAAAACCTTCTGCGGTCAACTCCTGCACCGCGCGAACCGACATCACATTCAGCTGGCGTTTCGGGCTGCCGCCTTTGGCGTCGCCTTCGATGCCGTAGTCGGCCACCAGCAGCGCCTGCTGCCGGGGCACCCGCGTATAGCCGTCCTCCGTAGGCGTTGCCTTGCGCGGCTTGTAAACGATGCTCACCAGTTCGCTCATAGTTTGTCTCCTCAATCCAGCCGTTAACGTCGAAGTTCTGCCAGTGGGCCTTCCTAACTCTGCCTATCCTTTAGTTCGCGCTGACTCGATATTCTTCCTGCGAGTGTAGAGCCGAGAAGGGAAGTCATAAAGAGCGCAGCAGTACACCGCTAGAGAGGGTGGTCGCATGTGGGGCTAGGGAGGGCTACCACCGGATGTACGCGGGCAGGAGGCCAGACAGTCCCAGAGCGCCGCCGCTCCGCCGAGGAGTGGGCGATCCGCGCGGCGCACCAGGTAAAACTTACGCCTCTGCCAAAACCGGGTATCCCGGACAGGGCAGAGCAGACCCGCCTTTTCTTCAAGTTCGGTAGCCCAGGAGGAGAGAACGGCAACGCCTAGCCCGGCGATGACCTGTTGCTTGATGGCTTCTATGCTGTGCTGTTCGACGATCCGTGCAAAGTCTTTCTGCCAATCATACAGGAGCGTTTGCGCCCCGGCACGTGTACTGGAGCCGGGTTCCCGCAGGAACAGCGTACGCCCGTAAAGATGCTCCGCCTTGATCTCTTCCCTCCGACACAGATCGTCCGTCGCCGCTGTCATGAGTCGCAGTTCATCCTGCGCGATCTCCTCCCGGATCAGTCCGTCTTCCATGTCCGTTTCGCCGACGACACCGAGCGCTGCATGGTAATCTCGCAGCCAGGAAAGCACCTCCCTGCTGTCTCCGACGAGGAGTGTCGCTTGCACGTCGGGATAGCGGTCCTGAAAGCGTCGCAGGAGCCGGGGAACAAGGTAGGCGCCAGGAGTACTGGAGGCGGCCATGGTCACAATCCCCTTGACCTCTCCGCGTGTGGCGTTCACCACTGCTTCCATCTCTTCCAGGAGCGCAAAGATGCGGCTCGCGTGCTCGGCGACCGCCGCACCGGCAGGCGTGAGCAGCATACCGCGCGGCGTCCGCTCAAAAAGCGCCTCTTTGTATCTGGCTTCCAGCGCTTTAAGGTGAGACGAGACAGCAGGTTGACTGATGCAGAGCTCCTGTGCAGCGCCGGTGACGCTGCTATGCCGTGCCACGAGCTGAAAGATATGAAGCGGGTAAAGGTTGTATTTCTCTGTCATAATATTTTCCTTATAGGCTGTATAAATAAATCTGTATTTGCTTTATTCACCCTGGCCCGGTATCCTTCCTTCAAGACAGAGCCAGGAAGGTTTTTTATGAACGGCACAACCGCACTCCGCGACGGAGTAAGAGATGTCTATTCCTCGATCGCACAGCAGACCGCGCGCCATTTGCCTTTTCCCACCGGACGGGCCCTGGCGGAGGATTTAGGCTATCCGTCTACTTTGCTCGATACGATCCCAGCCACATCGGTAGAAGGATTTTGCGGTATCTCGAATGTGAGTCTCTTTGCCAGGATACCGGCAGGAGCGACCGTTCTTGACCTGGGCGCAGGGGCAGGTCTGGACACGCTCATTGCGGCCAGACGCACCGGAGAGCAGGGCAAGGTGATCGCCATCGATTTTAGTGCGGAGATGGCGGGCCGCGCCCGACTGGCCGCAGCCGAGATGCGGGCTGCGAATGTCAACGTATATCTAACAGACGCGGAACAGTTGCCGATCAAAGACGCGAGTATTGATGTCGCCCTCATCAACGGCATTTTCAACCTGAATCCCTACCGGGAGCAGATATTTTCTGAGTTGTCGCGCGTTCTCAAAACAGGGGGATCTGTCTATGCGGCGGAGCTTGTCTTGACCGGCCCCTTGCCTGCGGAAAGCCAAAACAGCGCGGCTGACTGGTTCACTTGAATTGCCGGCGCAAAGGAGAGCGGGGCTTTCCTTGAGGAGTTTCGGGCCGCCGGGTTTGGCGAGGTGGTCTTGCTTCGCGCATTGCGCAACGCCAGAACCACAGACCCAAAAGTAATGGTTGCGGAAGTGGTCGCACGTAAGACCACCGGAAAGAGAGTAAATCGATGAAGAAGTTGACTGGAGTAGGACTTTGCGCCCTGCTTGTACTTGCTGGAGGGCTCTTCTGCCAGCAGAGCGCCCCGGCCCAGAAGGCAGTCGCTCTGGAGGCACACCGATCTTCGGGCCTCGTGCAGCCCTTTGGCTATCAGGACGTCACTCTGAAAGGCGGCCCTCTGGGAACCCAGGCCCTGGAAGCGCGCGACTTCTTTCTATCGCTGTCGGAGGACAATCTGCTCAACGGCTTCCGCAAACGCGCCGGACTTCCCGCGCCCGGCAAACCGATGGGCGGTTGGTACGATCCGGACGGCTTCGCCGGAGCGCATCCTTTCGGGCAGTATGTCTCCGCCCTGGCCCGGATGTACGCCAATACGGGAGATGTGCGGTATAAGGAGAAGGTCGCCCGACTGGTGCACGGTTTCCACGAAACCTTAGCGCCAGACGGCTATTTCTACTCGTCCGAGAAGGTCTTCCGGGAGTGGCCGAACTACCTCTACGATAAGAACTGCATCGGGATGCGGGACGCTTATACGCTGACCGGCAATGCGGAGGGACTCGTCGTTCTCAAGCAGATGACCGACTGGGCGGTGAAGAACCTGCCGCGCCGACGAGACGAATGGTACACGCTGCCCGAAAATCTCTACAACTGCTATGCGCTTACGCAAGATCCGCGGTATCTCGATATGGCGAAAGAGTACGACTACAGCAAGGAGTACTACGACCCCTTCGCAAATGGCATCAATGCGTTTACACCGGACCATCACGCCTACAGCCATGTCAACACCCTGTTGTCAGCGGCCAAAGCCTATGAAGTGACAGGCGATGAAAAGTACTTCAAGGCGATAGAGAACGCCTGGACGTTCCTTACCACCACGCAGATGTACGCTTCGGGCGGATGGGGGCCACTCGAGCGGTTCGTGACACCGGGGCAGGGGAAGCTCGCAGAATCCATCGAGAGCGTCGACAACCACTTCGAGACGCCATGCGGCTCCTACGCCAACGTCAACCTCGACCGCTATCTGCTGCGGTTTACCGGAGACGCCAAATACGGCGACAACATGGAACGCGTCCTCTTCAACGGTATGCTCGCGACGCTTCCCATGCAGCCGGACGGCAAGACCTTCTACTATTCGAACTATCGCTCCGGAACCAAGAAAGCCTACTTCGGCGCGGCCTGGCCCTGCTGTTCGGGGACGTATGCACAGATCACCGCAGACTATCCGCTCGACATCTATTTCCACGCTGCGCACGGCCTCTACGTCAACCTCTTCACACCTTCGCAGGTGCACTGGAAGGAGGGGCCGCAGGCTGTCACGGTCGAGCAGACCACGCTCTACCCGGAGACAGATACGACGACGCTGACGGTGCATTCCCAAAAGCCTGTGCGCTTTGCGCTGCATGTGCGCGTCCCTGGCTGGACAGCGAAGCCTGTAACCGTTAAAATCAGAGGCAAAGTCACGCAGGTAAAGGCCGTGCCGGGGACGTTCCTCGAAGTGGAGCGGTTATGGCACGAGGGAGATACGCTTCAGGTCACGTTCCCGATGGCGCTGCACTCCGAGGCCATCGCCTCCGAGACGCCGGACCGCCAGGCGCTGCTCTACGGGCCACTGCTCCTGGTAGCTCTCTCCGACAAGCCTGTTTCGGTTCCTGGAGGCAAAGCTGGTGTGGACGTTGTAAAGCACCCCGGCGGGCTTCCTACGTTCCACACGCACCATAATACGATGACCTTTCTGCCGTTCTACAAGGTGAAGGCCGAAAGTTACACGACGTATCTCTCCGTCCCCCGCGTTCCGTAGCAGAACAGGTCAGACCGCAGGCCGGATCGCGGCGCGAACCGCCTCTTCGGGAGGAGCGCCGCCTCTGCCTGTCGGTGTCTCGTAGGTGCGGCAGGCGAGAACGTACCGGTGTTGACGTCTACTCAGGCTGGTGTAACGTTGCCGGCTTTTCGGAGATAGTCGGCGAAGTAGGTGGGAAGGCCGGCCGCGAGCAGGCGTTCGCAGGCGGTCTCAACCGGGTAGGGCAGGCGGACCTGCTCGGCGCTGACATTCTGACCGTCGAGCGTCAGGACACAGTAGCCTGCGCGCGGGTCCAGAGAAACGAGATATTGCTCATCTCGATGTCGAAGGGCTTGATGTAGAGGCAGCCACAGTCGTCTTTCTCGAACCCAACGCTTTCGTCGTAGTTGCCCATCACGGTCGGGCAGCCCATTCCCATAAGGAGCTGTTGAACCTCGTTTGGTTGCGCCGCGTATCCGCCCACATCGCCGAGACAGTAGACGCCGTCATAGCCGCCCTGCTGAATATGCCGGGCTGTAACCTCCATGGCAGGTAGGTTGGCGTGGATGTCCGAAAAAATGGCGATGCGTGTTGCCATACGAATGTTCTCCTCTTGCGCTATGGGACGCTCTTACGCCTCGTGGGCCTTCTCTTCGATCTCTTGCAGCGCTGCGTAAATGTCGTTTGGCGCGCCCTGTGCGTGGTGCTCGCCGCCACGAATGTGCTCGTAGAGCCAGGCTGCCACTACCGCTCCCAGGACAGGACCGACGACGTAGACCCAGTAGACGGCAAGCGCGGCTGGGCCGCCGAAAAGGGCGGGGCCAAGGGAGCGCGCCGGGTTCATCGAGCCGCCCGTGACCGGACCGCCGATCAGGACGTCGAAGACGACGGTGAGCCCGATGGCGAGACCGGGGATCGCGCCGTTCGCCCGCTTATCGGTCGCAACCGCGATGACGACCAGCATCAGGAAGAAGGTCAGCACGGCCTCGACCGCCACGGCGCGAACAAGCAGGCCGTTGGCGGGAATATGGACCCCATGCCCACCGCCGAAGAGCAGGGCTGCCAGGGCCGCTGCAGCGATGCCGCCGAGGAACTCCGCGATCCAGTAGGGCACAACGTAGCGCCACGGGAACCGCCCCGCGAGCGCGAAACCCAGAGTCACGGCCGGGTTGAAATGGGCCGCAGAGATAGGACCGAGCGCGTAGATCATCGCGAGCACGGCGAGCCCAGAAACCCAGGCGGCCGCCATCAGTCCGCTTTCGCTGCCGTGCAGGCTGCCTGTGGCGGAGAGCGCCACAGGAGCGAACACGATGCCGAATGTGCCGACAAACTCCGCCGTATAGCGGCGCATCATGCCGTCGTCCACAGGAACCCTCTTCGCTTCGAGGAAGGGCTTCACGCCGGCTCGCAGCAGGAGGCCGCCGGCTTCACGGCACGGATGAAAGCTCCCATAACGCGGCCATCGAGCGCGGCTTTTTCCTCCGCAGGCAGTGCGGCCACCTCGGGAGAGCAGCAGGTTGCTTCTTCCAGGTCTGCGAAGGTATAGCGGCGGGTCGGCTCGATCGAGGCGTCTACAAAGCCGGCCCTGGCGAGCCGGGCGAGATAGTCGTTCACTTCCAGCGCACCGGCCACGCAGCCGACATAAGCCTCCATATCGGCACGCACGGCCGGAGGAAGCTCCCCCTCCACGACCACATCCGAGACGGCAAACCGTCCGCCGGGTTTCAGGACGCGGAAGGCTTCGCGCAGGACGGCGTCTTTGTCGGCAGAGAGGTTGATCACGCAGTTGGAGATAATGACATCGACCGCGTTGTCGGGAAGGGGTACCTCTTCGATATGCCCTTTCAGGAACGCCACATTCTTCGCGCCGCTTTCCGCTTTGTTCTTTTCGGCGAGCGCGAGCATGGCATCGGTCATATCCAGACCATAGGCAAATCCGGTGGGGCCCACCCGCCTTGCCGAGAGCAGCACGTCGATACCGCCCCCGCTACCGAGATCGAGCACGACTTCGCCCCCCTTGAGCGCTGCCAGCGCTGTAGGATTGCCGCATCCGAGGGAGGCCAGCAGCGCCGCCTCGGGGATGCTTGCGGCTTCTACATCGTCATACAGACCGCCTGTGATAGTGTCGCCGCCACAGCACGCATCGTTGCCGCCTCCCGTATTGCCGCCACAGCACGCCGCGCCTTCGCCGTTCAAGACCGTCAGGGCCGCTGCACCGTACTTTTCGCGTACCAGATCGCGTACATCGTTTCTATCCGTAAGCTTGACTGTTTCTGCCATTACTATTTTCTCCCGTATGTGTCAGCAGCAAGAGCCGCTCTCTGTGTTGTCCGAGATCTCGCGGGCCAGGTACGAGGCCAGCGCTGCGACGGCTTCGCGGTTCACGCCGCAGATCATGTTCTTGCCGCGCCGCTCGACCGTGATGAGACCGGCCAGACGCAGCTCCTTCAAGTGATGCGAGATTTTCGAGTTGATCTGTTCGGCGCCTGTCACATGACAGCAGACCTCGCCGACGGTCGGTCCGGTGACAGGCCGCACGGCGCCGGACTCCTCGACGGCTACCGGACAGCAGCACGAACGTAAAAACTCGAAGATGTGCAGCCGCGTCGGATCTCCCAACGCGCGGAACATCGCGACCACGTCTGGACGTTCGTTCGCCAATGGATTCCGATCCTGTGGATTCATAATTTTCTCATTTCGCGAAATGTTGAATTATTATGGCTCAGGCTGTTCGTTCTGTCAAGGGTCATCGATCACACTGAGGATTGGGATCTATTTCGCTGAGGATTCTCTTCCGTTGCGCTCGCCAGTTTGTCGACGTTGTGCGACTGCTGAGGCACAAGCTCCAGAAGCGCCTTATTGCGCCTATCCAACTGTTCCAGCACCTTGCAGATATTCTTTTCCGCTTTGAGGTTCGTCTGGAAATCGAATTCAGCGTGGGCGTCATCGTGTTTGGCTTGTAGGTTCTGTTTGACCAGGATAAGCGGCAGCAGAAACATCTGGATCATCACACAAACGAGCAGATAGGCTACGAATGCGGGGAACGGATCAAAGGCTTTCCAGTGCAGGGACTTCACTTCCGAGGCAAGAATGTTATAGCCGCACCACAAGATGGTCCACACCAGCACAATCAAGACGAATCCCATTGAACCGAACTTTTCGATGAGAGCGATTCCGATGCGATCGAGGCGAGAGAGCTTGGGCTCGGGAAGCAGAATCGGGGAGACATTCGCAGACGACTGGCCGGACATAGTAGGCTCGGTTACATTGGGACGCATGGGAATACTCCTGGAACAGAGGGCATCGGCCTGGATCACCGTCTATTTCATCGGAATACGTCGTTTCATCGACCAAAGTTCGCGGTGGGACCTGCCTGCGCCTCTGGTTATCGGAGAGTGACACCGTGGGCGACTAAAAGCACCCGTGCCGAATCATGGGCTTTCTCCACGATCTGACGTTGATCGCCTGCAAAGGCGATGGCGATCGCGCCCATGATAAGCAGGTTGAGGGCGTCGGCCAGGGCCGCCGGGTTCCGGGCGCACGCCTGTGTGGTCAGTCCCACGACATAGTCACCGACCCTTCGGATATGCTCCACCACGATACGGTGGATCGGGTGCGACGGGTCGGGATACTCCGCCGCTGCTTTCAGGAAAGCGCACCCTTTGAAATCCTCCTGCTCGAACCAGCTCTTGAGCGCATCGAAGAGGGCGAGCAGTCGCTCTGCAGGCTGCTCCGCCCGCGCTTCCACCGCCTGCTGAAACCAGCAACGCCACTCTTCATCGCGACGCTGCAGCACCGCCAGAATCAACTCCTGCTTGGAGGCAAAGTGTTTGTAGAGCGTCATCTTGGTGACACCCGACTGTGCCACAATCGTGTCGATACCAGTCGCATGGAGGCCGCTTTCATAGAACAGTCGGCACGCTGTCTCCAATATTTTTTCACGGGCCTCTCCGCGCATAGTCTCTCTCCCTTCTATTCCTCCCAGTATACCTCTTTCAAATCGTGGCTTCAGGAGGCGACGCCTGGAAGAACGAATGCTGTCTTCGGAGATTCTGGGAGTTGGGAACTTATGTTTCCCATCCAGCCTTGTAGTGGAAAGAGAGTGGCTGTGTCCAGAAGGCGAGGCGGTAGAACGGGGCGGTATTCTCGTGAACCTTTCGCCCGACTGTCTCAACTAAAGAAGGGTAGATGATTATATACAGACCGTTCTGTATATAATCATCCGAGATAGTCTCGGGACTGGCGGAGACGGCCGTCCCTCTGTGCCGAAGGCGGTGTCCTGGAACAACCGGAGAAGGAGAGAAGAGGTGACATTTCGATTTCCATACTCGCCAGCGAAGAGCCTGCGAGCATTCGGCGTGGCTCTCGCGCTCGTCGGATCGCTCGGGGCCGCCCAGGCGCAGCAACCCGTCGAGATGGACGTGGTTCCCCCGGAACTCGTCGGCGGTGCGTGGCTCAACACGCCCCAGAACAGATCGATCAAGATAGCTTCCCGCAAAGGCAAAGTGACGGTGATCGAGTTCTGGACCTTCGGTTGAATCAACTGTCGAAGGAACCTGCCGAGTTACGGCAGATGGCAAAAGCAGTTTGCTGGGAAGGGTGTCGTGATTCTCGGTATCCATACTCCTGAAACCGAGGAAGAGAAGGTGGCGGCCAACGTCGTTCGACGGGTAAAGCGCCTCGGGATCACATACCCGATCCTGCTCGATCAGAAAGGCGAGAACTGGAATCGCTGGGAACAGCATTTCTGGCCGACGGTCTATCTGCTCGACAAGAAAGGGCACGTACGTTACCGCTGGGAAGGAGAGCTAGAATACGAGCATGCTGGTGGGGAAGCGATCATGGCGCAACATATTCAGGAACTACTGTGGGAGAAATAATCTCACGGAATACAGTTCGACGCGCTTCTACTCTATTCGATAGGAGAGGTAAATGAACACTCCTGGAACAGAGGGCATCGGCCTAGATCACC
>JBBQPO010000201.1:0-11631 GCA_038217285.1 Chthonomonadales bacterium | reverse complement strand
CCGGTCTTTCGGGCAGGTTGCTTACGTGTTACGCGACCGTTCGCCGCTAGGGATTGCTCCCCCGCTCGACTTGCATTTCTTAGGCACGCCGCAAGCGTTCGTCCTGAGCCAGGATCAAACTCTCCATCAGAAAACTGATGTGAACCCATCCCTCGAAAGGGATAGGAATATCAAACATTTTGAACCCCTGGCACAAGGTTACTTTTGGTTCGTAAAAGACACCTTCCCTTTCAGGAAAATGCCTGATTGAACGCAGGCACAAACAAATCCATATTCACATGACTCTCAAGGATCAACGGCTGCGAACGTTCCACATTGGGAGCGCTCACGTCTCGCCTTCGTTCCGATTTCGCGCCTTTCAGCGTTTCCTCTTCTCGAAGCCTCCGTATTGTACTCCAACTCCGTCTCCCTGTCAAGAGCGATTTTGAAACTGGTTCAAAACCGTTTTTTCAGTTCGTCGGGATCGCCGTATCAAGCAGAAGCCTACGTAGTATACGGCACGTTCGCCGCCCTGTCAAGGGCAAATGAGAAATAAACCCTATTCTCGGGGTGGACGGTCTGTTTCGCCGTTGGGATGGCCGCCGTTCCAGTTGTAGATACTGCCGCCGATCCGGCCAAACATCGGATCGTGACGGGTTTTGAGGTCGTAGTGCTCTACATTGACGATCAGTCCGTGGCCGTCTGCGGCGACCACCGCGATGCGTCCGTCGTGCGTCGAGGGGTAGGGGCAGAGGTCGTGCAGGCGGTCGGTCGTGTCGCCGTAGTCGAGCAGCGCCCTCTCGGGCGTATCCGAGCGCAGTTTGCGCGTGGGGCGGCCCCAGAACGGGCCCGCCTCCACGAACAGCACGGTCTGCTCGGAGAGCTCCAGATTGTCCAGTGGGAACGGGCCGGGTGAGAAGGTGTTCCAGAAACGGCGGTTCAGCGCATAAGAAGCCCGGATCGGATAGCCGGCGGTCGGATGGTGTGTCGCAGCGGTCGTGGGGTTGGACGGGTTCTCATAAGTGCTGTCGCCGCTGACGTAGGGGCGCAGAGTCTCGGGCCAGGTCTGCCAGGGGCCCTCGGGCAGACGCTCCGCCACAGGCATAAGGCGACCGTCCCAGTCCTGGGCATAGAGAAGCGCGCCTGTGCCGATGCGGCGGATGTTCGACAGGCTGAGGGCGCGGCGCTCGCCCATCTCTCGCCACTCCAGCAGCGGCGGCAGGGCGATCCAGGCGATAATCCCGAACACGGTCGCGACGGCGGCTCGGACCGACGAGGGCAGACGGGCGCTGGAGACGGGCGAGGAGGGTTCGGGTTCAGGCGGTGAGGTCGGCGTCAATGCTCCCACTGAAACCTCTCCAGCCGCCGCGCACCGATGCCCATCGGCACAAAGATCGCTGTTGCGGTCAGCGCCAGAAAGAGGAGCGTGGCGACGGCGAAAACCGAGGCGGGCGGGAAGAACTCCGACTGCGTGACGAGGAAGTAGGCGACTCCGAAGATCGTCCCGGTCAGCAGCAGATAGCCGGTCGTGGTGAAGAAGCCGAGTATCAGCGCCCAGGCGCTTACGCGGTGCGCCGGGTTCTCGTAGACGAAGCGCGGCAGAGCGGCGGAGAGCCCCACCCCCAGCCCGCAGAGCCCGGCGGTGCAGACGACGACCAGCGCCAGTTGCAGCAGTGTGATGAGAATCGGCATCCGCAGCATCAGCCCGGTCAGCAGGGTCAGAATGGCGCCGACGCCGCCGCAGAACAGTGTGCTCATCCAGAACTTGGCCTTCAGCAGAGTTGCGCCCGAGTTCGGCGCGACTCGCAGAATCCAGAATGCCCGGCCCTCGATTCCTATCGAGGAGAGCGAGAGGATACTGGTCTGCATGAAAACGATCACGCCCGTCATCAGGACCGTGATAGGATAGAGCTCATCGATGCTGCGAAACTCCCGGTTCTGGGTCGCCAGCACAAAGGGAATACAGAACAGGATCATCGGCATGCCCAACTGCGCCGGGAGAACGCTGTCGCGGCGCAGATATTTGAAGTCTTTGCGGAGCAGCGCCGCCATCGGAGCCGAAAAGAGTCTCCGCCAGCCGCCGCGCTCTCCGGGGTCCGCCTCCTGGATGACGCCGCCCTCGTTCTCCTCCGCCACGTTCGCTGCCGAGAGCAGACGGCTGCCCAGCAGGGTGCAGAGTCCGAAGAGTCCTCCCACCGTCAGCACGATCTCCGCGCTCGCCCACAGCGCCCCCTTCCCCTCTCCCGAACTCAGCCCTAGAAGCAATGTTGCGAACCAGGCGGAGGGCGTGAGGTGCGCGGTGGCCGACGTCTGCATCAGGTTCGGCGTCTGCCCACTGAGTATCTGTCCGAGCCCGTGTCGGCCCAGGCCCTGATGCCCTATCTCCGTCACGATGGTCAGGCAGACGACCGCGCCGGTCAGCGCGTTTACCAGGGTGATCGCGCCGCGCAGCCGCCGCATGCCCAGCAGGGCCAGCGCGAGCAGGAGGGCCAGGGCGGTCAGCAGCGCGGGCAGAAGGACGAAGAGCGTCACCAGCAGAGGAACCACGATCCAGGCCCACCACGGCAGCCCGAGTGCCTCCGCGCAGGCCGCGATGGCCGGAACGCCCAGGATCGCGAACTGGAGGGAGTTGACGACGGTGGCATCCAGCAGCTTGGCCGCCACGATGGCGCGCGGAGGCAGCGGAGAGGAGTAGAGCAGGGCGTAATCGGAGGACTGCAATAAAGTGGCGGAGACAAACGGCACGGCCCCTGCCAGCAGAAACAGAAACAGGAAATAGAAGATCTGATAGGCGGTTTCCCCAAGGATGTTCATCTTCTCCGCGATCCCGAAGAAGAGGAGAAAGCCGAAGTAGACCGCGCCGAACAGCGCTGTGCCCAGCAGGCTGACGGCGACGGACAGCAGCGGACTGCGCCGCCACATCTCCCGCACCATGTTTCGCCCGCTCAATAGCCGCAGCCGCATCATCAACCCGAACATACCGTCTCCTTGCCCATCCGGCTCGCAGTCTCCTCCCATTATACTGCAATTTCCGCCCGTTCCCTTCGTGCCCACACCCTGCGACGCGCCTTGATTCGAGGGGCGGATTGTGATACAATAGCGAATGCCTGCTTTCGTCCTTCGTTATTAGGACAGGATGAACAGGGTTTTTTGTCGGCAGGGTGGTTGCGGCAGGTTTGCAAAGGTGCGGTGTTTGGGCACCTGGGTGTGTCGGTCGTCGTCTCCTTGTGCTTCGGAATGGGAGTGAAATATGCCCGTCTGTGTTGGAGTCGCGTTCAAGCGCGTCGCCAAATCCTACTGGTTCGATCCCGGCGATCTGGCGCTCACCGAAGGGCAGCGCGTCGTCGTCGAGACCACGCGTGGGCTGGAGGTCGGAAGCATCAAGATCGGGCCGCACGAAGTCCCTGCGGAGGAGATGCAGGCGCCTCTGAAACGGGTGCTGCGCACTTCCACACAAGAGGATCACAAGCAGGAGCGCCAGAACCGCGACCGGGCGAAGCAGGCCCTGGCCGTCTGTCAGGAGCGCGTGGCGTACCATCAACTGCCGATGAAACTGCTCCAGGCCGAGTACTGTTTCGACGGAAGTCAGGTGACCGTCTATTTCGCCTCCGAGAGCCGCGTGGACTTCCGCGATCTGGTGCGCGACGTGGCGGCGCAACTGCGCTGCAAGGTCCAACTCCATCAGGTCGGAGCACGCGACCAGGCCAAGATGATCGGCGGCGTCGGGCCGTGCGGTCTGACCCTCTGCTGCGCCTCGTTCCTCACCGAGTTCGCGCCCATCTCGATGAAGATGGCGAAGGATCAGAGCCTGTTTCTGAATCCCGTCAAATTTTCCGGCGTCTGCGGCAAACTGATGTGCTGCCTGCGCTACGAGCACGAAACCTATGTGGACGCCAAGAAGCGTCTGCCGCAGATCGGTGAGATCGTTATGTCGCCCGAGGGACAGGCGAAAGTCATCGATCTGAACCTGCTCAAAGAGACCGCGCTGATCCAGTTGCTGGAGAGCAAGGCCGAGATGGAGTTTCCCGCCTCCGAGCTGCGTATCGAGAAGACGACCAAATGCACGGACTGTCGGGGCTGCAGCGTCAACGAGTTGAAGGAAGACGCCGACGAGGCCGTGCGGCCGGACGCCGACACCCGCGCCGGTGCGCAGGAGATCGCCGCCGAGCGCGCCGGTGACATACGGTCCGAAGGCGAGGAGGATCCGAATGCCGATCTATAAGTTTTCATGTCAAGGAGTCCGAACCGCATGAGTGAACTATCCGAAGAGAATCCCGATGTCATCGCGGCCGCCGATGGGCTCGCTGCACACGATCCGCACGGTGATCCTGTCCTTATATTCGAGGCTGCGACGGGTGAAGAGGCCGAAGTGATCCGCGCGACCCTCTCTGCCGCCGGTATCAAGACCTACCAGTCGGGCGAAACCGCCAACCCCTATTTCGGCGCGATCGACGGCAATATCGACAGCGCCTGGACGCATCACCTCTATGTCGCGCCTTCCAACGTCGAGGCCGCCCGCGCCCTGCTCAGCGCCTCCCTGCCGACGGAAGCCGAGCTGACCGCCGAAGAAGAGGCCGATCCCACGACCCTGGAAGAGGCCGAGACCCGCGTCCGCAACCTCTGAACGCACCTATTATGCCCGAAGCCGAACCGAAAACCTACTATATCACCACGCCGATCTACTATGTCAACGGCCTGCCGCATGTCGGCTCCGCCCTGACGACCATCTCCTGCGATGTGCTGGCGCGGTATCAGCGTCTGCATGGGCGCAAGACCTGGATGCTGACGGGTACCGATGAGAACGCCACGAAGGTGCAGGAGGCGGCGGAGAAGGCGGGTGTGCCGACGCAAGAGTTCGTGGACGGACTGGCGGGCGCCTTCGAGGAGTGCTGGAAAGAGCTTCATGTCGCCTGCGACGACTTTATCCGCACCACCGAGCCGCGCCACGTCCACGCCGTGCAGGAGTTTTTCTCCCGGCTGCGCGACCGCGGCTACATCTATCTGGATACCTATGAGGGCTGGTACTCCGTCAGTGACGAGACCTTCTTCCGCGACAACGAAGTGAAGGACGGCTTCGCCATCGAGAGCGGCAAGCCCGTCGTGCGGACCCAGGAGCAGAACTGGTTTTTCCGACTCTCCGCCTTCGGAGAGCGGCTTCTGGCCCATATCGAGGCGAACCCCGGCTTTCTGCTGCCGGAGTTCCGCCGCAACGAGGTCGTCGGTTTTATCAACGAGGGGCTGCGGGATATGAGCATCACCCGCCCCTATCGCGGCTGGGGCATTCAGGTGCCCGGCGATCCGGCGAACTACATCTATGTCTGGTTCGATGCGCTGATCAACTATCTCGCCGCCGTCGGCTGGCCCGATGACCCGGCCTGGCAGGAGAAGTGGCCCGCCGACCTGCACTTCATGGGCAAAGAGATCTTCGTGCGCTTCCACGCCACCCTCTGGCCCGCCATGCTGATGGCCCTCGATCTGCCGCTGCCGAAACAGGTCTACGCGCACGGCTGGTGGACGGTGCAGGGCGCGAAGGGCGGCAAGACGGGCGCCAGCCTGCCGCACCCGACGCGCTTCACACAGCTTATCGCCGAGCGCTCCGGCACCTCTTTCGATCTCGCCTCCGACGCGGTTCGCTATCTGCTCTGCCGCGAAATGAACTACGGTCTGGACACCGAGTTCACGGTCGAGAACTGCCTGCGCCGCTACAACACGGACCTCGCCAACGACCTGGGCAACCTGCTCAACCGCACCCTCAACATGCTGGTGCGCTACTGCGACGGCGTGGTGCCAGTTGTCACGGCGCACGACCCGGAGATCGCAGCCCTCTCCCTGCTGGTTCAGGAGGAGACCGCGCGCGCCTTCGCGGACTGTCGCCTCAACGCCGCGCTCGAATCGACGTGGCGGCTGGTGGCGCGCATGAACAAGTATATCGACGAGAAAGCGCCCTGGGCGCTGGCCAAAGCGGCGGGTGGCGGCGATGCCGACGCGCGGGAGGCGCTGCACAGCGTGCTCTACGCCTGCCTGGAGGTCGTGCGTATCGTCTCGATCCTCGTCAGCCCGTTCCTGCCGGTCGCCGCCGACGCGCTGCGCTCCCAAATTGGTCTGACGGAACCGGTCGCTGCCACGCGCTGGGCAGACCTGGCGTGGGGCGGGCTGCCAGCGGGCACGCGGGTCAACGCGCCGCAGCCGGTCTTTCCGCGCATACAGGAGCTGACCGTAGACGACCTCACTCTCTTCGCCCTCGGCAGCGCGAACCCACCGAACGCTTTGCAATCTTCCAAGGAGACATCACCACCCGTGAGCGAAACAGCCCCCGAATCTGCGCCGAAGCCCGGCACACCGGTCGCCCCTGCCGAAATCGCGCCCGAAACCGTCGCGCCGATCACCATAGACGATTTTATGAAGGTGCAGCTCCTGATCGGTGAAGTGCTGGCCGCCGAGGCCGTCCCGAACGCCACCAAGCTGCTGCGCCTCGCCGTGCAGACCGGCGAGGACGAGACCCGGACGATTCTCTCCGGCATCGCGGAGTACTATAAGCCGGAAGATCTGGTCGGGAAGCAGGTCGTGGTGGTCGCCAATCTGCTGCCCCGCAAGATGCGCGGCATCGAGTCGCAGGGCATGCTGCTGGCTGCTGATGTGGAGGGCCGGGCCGTTCTCGTCCATCCCGACGCGGTGGTTCCGACCGGTTCGCGTGTGCGGTGACGAATCTATAGAAACGTTTGCAAATCGGTCTCGTCCATCTTTCCGGATATGAATGCGACGCACTTGGACGTGCGCCTTCATGGAGCTTCGTGTGTTAACCACCTGAAGGAGGTTATTCTCAAGATGAAATTCGGAAAAATCGGGCTGGCTTGCGCTACTCTCTTCCTGCTCTCCGCAGTCTCTCTTACCGCACTTGCGCAGGGCGCCGGACAGGCTACGCCGGGGCAGTCAGGGCAAGGGGGAGGTCGCCAGGGCCAGGGCGGTTTTGGTCGCGGCGGCGGCATGGTCATCCTGCCGATCAGTTACCTTAACACTTCTCTGAAATTGACGGCCGATCAGAAAAACAAGATCACCGCCATCCAGACCCAGTACAAAGAGGACGCCAAGGCCTTTACGCCTCCGCCCGCCGATCCCAACACGCCGGTCGATCCTCAAGTGCGCCGCGATATGGGTCAGAAGCGTGGGGCAGCCGTCGCCAAAGCGGATGCCGACATCACCGCTCTCCTCACCGACGACCAGAAGAAGATGATGGCCGACATGAACAAGGAGTTCGGGGCGCTTCGCTCGGTCGGCATTCCCATCGAAGTCCTCGCCGATCTGAAACTGTCCGAAACGCAGCGCACCCAGATCGTCACCATCTCCGATGACAGTCAGAAAGAGATGCGGGCGAAACGACAGGAGGCCCAGGCGAACGGCGGCCAGATCGACCGGCAGGCGATGCAGGATATGCGAAAGGCCACGACCGAAAAAGCGATGAACGTTCTGAACCTCTCCCAGAAGAACAAGCTGGAGGCGTACCTCAAAGATCATCCGCAGCCCCAGGGCGGCGGACGCGGTGGTCGCCCGGGCGCTCCTCCTCCCGGCGCCCCGCCCCAGATCTAGTTCCCGCAGTCGGCTGCTTTTACAGGAGCCGTCTCTCCCTACAGCGCAACGGCGCCGGTATCCTACCGGCGCCGTTGTCTTTGCATTATCACCCCGACTCCTCCCGCGTAAAGCAGGGTTGCCGGAATGCCCCTTGACATTCGCTCTCTTGTAGGCTACGATGTTGAATAAGGAGAGACCTATGATTATGACACTACATGTGACCGTCAACCTGGATACGGACGAGCGGGAACGGACCGCCCTCCGCAGCCTGGAAGGGGAGCCTGTTAAGGAAAGTTATGAGTGAGGCTGAAATGCTGTTT
Organism: Chthonomonadales bacterium; assembly: GCA_038217285.1. Lineage (GTDB taxonomy): Bacteria > Armatimonadota > Chthonomonadetes > Chthonomonadales > Chthonomonadaceae > JANXLO01. The sequence goes on along the minus strand of JBBQPO010000201.1, from coordinate 3,766 downwards.
GTCGCGCCGCCTGACGCGGAGGCGCAGTGGCGGGAGTTCGAAGCGCTGGTGCGCGCTCAAACGGAGTTTTTCGATTCCACCGGGCCTATTGCGGGCGCGCGGGCGCCGGGTCGGCTGGATGTGATGGGCGGGGTCGCGGACTACTCTGGGAGCATCGTGCTGGAGATGCCCATTGCGGAGGCGGCCTGTGTCGCGTGGCAGTGGCGCGAAGACCGCAAGCTGCGCATTCGCACCGTCGGCGCAGAGAGCGCAGGTCTGACTCCGGAGGTGACGCTGGCGCTCGACGACCTGATCGACAGCGAAAATCGGATGCGTCCCCTCGACGAGGTCCACCGCCATCTGACGGCCGAGCCCTCGTCGCGCTGGGCCGCCTATCTCGCAGGCTGCTACTATGTGCTCCTTGCCGCTTACAGCAAGGTTTCGCAGGGCCGGGTCGATTCGCGGCTCGGGGAGCAGGGCGCGAACATTCTGCTGAAGAGCGACGTGCCGCTTGGCGCGGGCGTCTCCTCCTCCGCCGCCATCGAGGTGGCGACCATGATGGCGCTCAGCGAGGCCTCGGGCGTACAGCCCAGCGACCTGACTCTCGCGGCGTGGTGCCAGCGTGTCGAGAACGCCCTGGTCGGCGCGCCCTGCGGTATCATGGATCAGGTGACGGTGGCGCTCGGCGAGGCCAACGCCCTGACGGTGCTGCGCTGTCAGCCGCACGAGCTGCTGGGAACGCAGCAGATCCCGGCGGGATGGCGGCTGGTCGGGATCGATTCGGGCGTCAAGCACTCGATCGGCGGCACGGCCTATGCCCGCGCTCGTGTCGGCGCATTTATGGGCCTGAAGATCATTCAGTTGGAGAGCGGAGGCAAGCTGCTCGACAACTACCTGTGCAATATGAGTCCCGATGAGTTCCTCGCCTATCGCGAACTGATCCCGGAGACGCTCACCGGCGCGGAGTATCACGACCTCTACGGGCGCCTGCCCGACCTCGTCACACGCGTCGATCCCGTAGAGACCTACCGCCCGCGCGCCTGCGCCGAGCATCCGATTCTGGAGAACGAGCGGGCCAAGCATCTGTTCGCCCTACTGCAGATCGCGGTCATACGACACGACGAGAGCATTGCGGTCCATGGTCACGCGGTGCTGGACGAGCCAGTGCTTATCGAGGCGGGCCGCCTGATGTATGCGGCGCACACTTCGTATAGCGAGCGCCTCGATCTTGGATCACGCGAAACGGACATTTTGGTCGAGCTGGTGCGGGAGCGCGGCGCGGCGCGGGGTCTCTACGGCGCAAAGATCACGGGCGGAGGCGCGGGAGGCACGGTCGCCGTGCTCTGCCTCGACACCCCGGAGGCGGAGGACGCCCTGCGCGAAGTCTGTGCCCTCTACGCCGGGCGCACCGGCATCACGCCGCGCACCTTCGTCGGCAGCTCGCCGGGAGCCGTCGCCTTCGGCGCGCGCCTTATTCCGCGAGGCTGAAGAGAGACGTTTTTGAGACAGGATTTTCAGGATTGACAGGATTAGGAATGCCCGCTCGGGAATTCGAGGAGAGAACCATTGGCTGATAGGGTACGCAAGGCGGTGATTACGGCGGCGGGGCGCGGGACACGGATGTATCCTGCCACGACGACCATTCAAAAAGAGATGCTGCCGCTCATGGATGTCGATGGCCTCTGCCGGCCCGTCATTCAGATCATCATCGAGGAGGCATTGGCCAGTGGGATCGAGGAGGTCTGCCTGATCGTCAATCCGCACAACCGGCATCAGATCGAGCAGCATTTCGCCCCGCTTACCCCGGAGGATCTGCGCACCTTCCAGGGCAAAGACTGGGCCCTGCTCGAATCGGCGCGCATTCAGCAGATCGCGGCACGGCTCACATTCGCGGTGCAGGAAAAGCCTGAAGGGTATGGGCACGCGGTCTATTCGGCGCGGGAGTTTGTGGGAGACGAGCCGTTCCTGATCATGCTGGGCGACCATATCTATACGAGTGGGGAGGAGCGCCCTTGCGCGCGGCAGGTGCTCGACGTCTACGAGCAGTACGGAGGCAGCGTCTCCGCCGTGCAGCAGACTCCGACCGAGCTACTGCACCTCTTCGGCACGGTCTGCGGGGAGCGGGTTTCCGAGCGCCCCGCCGTCTACGATGTCGCCACCATCGTCGAGAAGCCCTCGGTGGAGTATGCCGAGCAGCATCTTCAGCAGCAAGGGCTGCTGCACGGGATGTATCTCTGCTTCTTCGGCATGCATGTCATGAATCCTGGCATCTTCGACTGCCTGAAATACGCCATCGACAACGACCTGCGCGAGAAGGGCGAGTTCCAGTTCACCGCCGCGCAGGAGCGCTTCCGCGCTGGCGGCGAGAAGTATTATGCCTACGAGACTATCGGCGACCGCCACGACATCGGCATCCCCTTCGGCTACGCCCAGACCCAGGCCGCGCTCGCCCTCAACTCCGTCTACAAAGAGCAGATGCTCGCCGAACTCGTCCGCACCCTGGCTGTCCCCCACCGCGCCATCCCCGAACCCTTCCGCGACTGAGTGGCTTCGTTTGTGTTCGGTGCATTCTCCAAGGGAGGTAATGATGCCTATTAGCCGTAGTGAATTTTTGGCCGGGAGCGTGGCAACGGGAGTGCTGATGTCGTCTCCGTCTGTGCTGGCCGCTCCGAAATCGAAGATCAAAGCCATTGCGTTCGATGCCTTTCCTATCTTTGATCCCAGGCCCATCTTCGCGCTGGCCGAAGAGCTGTTTCCTGGGAAAGGCGGCGATCTGAGCAGTGCGTGGCGTACACGGCAGTTCGAGTACACCTGGCTGCGGAGTATGTCGCACCACTATGCCGATTTCTGGAAAGTCACGGAAGATGCGCTGGTGTTCGCCGCCAAAACGCTTCCGATTGAACTCACGCCGGAAAAGCGCGCTCGGCTTATGCAGGCTTACCTGGAACTTAAAACCTGGCCCGATGTCGTCCCGGCCCTCACGTCACTCCGGGAGGCAGGCATACGGCTCGCCTTCTTGTCCAAATTCACTCCCACGATGCTCAACGCCGGTATCAAGAACTCACACCTGCACGGTATGTTCGAACACATCCTCAGCACCGACAGGGTAAAAACCTACAAACCTGCGCCGCGCGCCTATCAAATGGGGATGGACGCCTTCCGGCTCAAGCGCGAGGAGATTCTCTTCGTTGCCTACGCCGGGTGGGATGCCGCTGGCGCGAAATGGTTCGGCTATCCCACGTTCTGGGCCAATCGGGCGCATCTCCCTGCCGAGCAGTTGGATATTGCTCCGGACGCTATAGGCGCAAATCTGACGGATCTGGTAAAGTTCGTGGACTCTCACCATGGCTAAAGCCGTGGTGAGAGTTTTCTGCTTCGCGGAAGAACTGCTTCTTTTCAGCAGTCTGACATTTTCTCCACAAACGTCTAGTAAAAGATAACATATGAGGGATGAATCAATTCTCATCCTTCATCCTTTGCTGGACCCTGTCCGCTTGAAGTGCTCCATCCGGCGTGTTAGCGCCCAGTTCCAGACAACTATCCGACAACCTTCAAACTGACGGAACATCTGGCTCTGTTCCGGGATATGTCAGCCCTGGGGCGGTAGACACGTAGATAACCAATATTACTGAGCCTCATCGGTCTGCTTGGTAGAACCGCATCAAACGGTGAAAATGTGAAAAGTGGGGCATGTCCTTCGTAAGTTTGATTACCACATCCAACTTAGGAGGTTTCCATGCACCCACAACCTACATTTTGCCCTAATCTCGACTGTCCGTCAAGAGGC
>JBBQPO010000200.1:0-11686 GCA_038217285.1 Chthonomonadales bacterium | reverse complement strand
GTGGGACCGAAATCTTTGACCGCAGGCGAGATCTCCGAGTGCGAGGAGTTGACCTCCCCGACCATCTTGGAGAGCAGATCGCCGAACTCCTGCGGCGTCGCGACGGAGTCGATCTGAGAGGCGTACTTCGCCCGGATTCCTCGCCAGTCGACGCCGTGCAGTTTCGGGTCGTAGAACTGCTGCCCGAAGCGGCGGTAGAACTCCTCGAACGCCTCCGAGTAGAGCGCGCGCCGGTCGAAGAGATAGTCTGCGCTGAACCCGATGGCCTGCGACGGCTGCGGTGGAATATGCAGGATCTTGTTCGCGCCCGCACCGTCCGAATAGAGGAGCGGCACGCCGATATAGGGCGGAGCATTCAGGCCCAGGGTGTGCGGCACCCCCCCTGCGCCGAAGTAAAAGATGCGCTGGTTGTCCGGCGTAAAGATGGGCTGTCCGCCCGCCTCTCCTGCGGTCGTCAGAGGCACGTTCATGCCGGAATTGAGGGCGGCGAGAATGTAGTTGCCGTTAAAGTGAACCGCGACCAGGCCGCTGTCCGGGGAGATGCCGTAGCTGCTCACGATCCCGCCAGCGGGCGTGACGGGCTGGGCTCGCAGATGGATGTCCTCGAAATCGATCTTGACATCCTTGCTGCGGTCGCCGGGCGCCGGTTTGGCGTCGGGCGCGGCGGCCTCGGGGTTCTCCAGGTTGACTTTGAACAGGCCGGGGAGAACATTGCGGTCGGTGATAAAGAGCAGCTTCTTGCCGTCGGGCGTAAAGGTAGGTTCGCTGTAGTAACCGGGATAGCGGGTTACGTTGACGGCCTCGCCGCCTACGGTCGGGACGACCCAGAGATCGTGATCTTCATAGCGGTCGGTGCGTACAAAGGTGAGCCAGCGGCTGTCGGGTGACCAGGCGTGAGAGGTGATGCCGAGGCCATAGGTTTCGTTGTTGATGCCGTTGCCGATGGCGACCCGGCGGGCGGGCGCGCTGCCGTCCGCCGGGGCGACATAGAGGCCGGACTGTGCGCCCGCCTTCACGAAGGAGACGCTCTTGCCATCCGGCGCATAGTGCGTATCGCTCTCCGTGTCGGCGTCGTTGGTGATGCGGGTCAGGGCTTTCGTCTTGATATCGATCACATAGACATCGGTCTGATTGCCACGATCCGAGATGGTGACGATCTTCGTGCCATCGGGCGACCAGGCGAAATCTTCGTAATGTCCGTCGGCCGGAGTCAGTTGCGTGGCGGTTCCCCCGGTGGAAGGAATCAGCCAGAGCGCTCCCTTGATGAGCAGGGCGAACTGTTTCATATCCGGCGAGATCTCACCGCCGTCTCCCGTGGTCAGCGTCTGGTGTTCGGTGTTGTTGACCTTATCGTCCGTGCGGATGATGGTGTTGACTTTGTGCGCGTCGGCACCGTCGAGATGCACCGTGTAGATGTCGCCGTTGTAGAGATAGGCGATCAGGGAGCCGTTGCGGGCTATGGCCGGGAAGCGCACGGCATCGGTGGTATAGCGTGTGACTGCTTTCGGTTCGCCTCCGTTGACGGGAACGCGCCACAGGTTGGGCGTCTTGTTATCGCCATGCAGGGTGGTGACGAAAACCGAGCGGCTGTCCGGACTGAAGAGAGGCCAGAACTGCTGCGCATCGGACTTGAGCGCGGGACGCGTGGTCTTGGTAGCGAGATCTTCGAGCACGATGCTTGCCGCCGCGCTTCCGCGATACCAGGGCCGAGACCAGGGAAAGCCGCCGCGCACATAGGCGAGGGTCTTATGGTCGGGCGAAATGGTGGGGTAGCGCAGGGCTTCGTTGTCGGTGGCGAGTTGTTTGAGGGCGCGCGTGTGCAGTTCGATACTGAAGAGGCTGAGCGTGCGGGTATCCCGCTGCCCGTAGAAGAGCAGTTTCGAGCCATCATCGGTCCAGTCCGTCACCAGGTTGAGGCCCGCATAGGCCGTCACCTGCCGCACTTCGCCTCCGGTGGAGGGAATGAGGAAGATGTCGGCGTGCCCGTTGCGAAAGCTGGAAAAGGCGATCCATTTCCCATCCGGCGACCAGCGCGCCGAATAGTCGATGGATTCGTGGATGGTCAGGCGCGTTGCGACGCCACCTGCGGCCGGAACGGTCCAGAGGTTGCCAAGATAGGTGAAGCAGATCATCTTGCCGTCCGGGGAAGGAGAGGGCCAGGTAACGCCGTGCGCGATCTTGTCGGTCGGCGGCGCGAGCAGATCCTGCGTGGGTTTCGGCGGCGCGGTCACGGTCGGGGGGGCGGCCTTCGGTGTCTGCGCAGCATAACTGGCAGGCAGGCCGCCGCACACGCCCAGGAAGCCGACCAAAAGGGAAGCGACGGCGCGATGTCGCGTCTTCACGCTAAAGGAGTTCATTTGCTGTGGCTCGCTTTCGTAACCCGAGGAGGTATGGAGACATCTACCTCGATCCCCGGAAAGGAATAATGTGGGCAATCAGAATTGACGTTACGAAGGCGCAGAAGTTACGCACACTCTTCCGCGCCTCGGGGTTCGTTACATTCTATACGCATTGTAACGTAAGGTTGTCACGCTGTGTTGGTATCGGCGTCGCGGTCGTAGCCGACGAAGTCGCCGGACTCCAGGTTTTCGCTTTCGGTCTGGGGCGGGGCTTCCTCGCCCATCAGGCGCTTGTCGCGGGGAACGGCGACTTCCATGCTGCCGATATGGCGCAGCGGAATGGGCTGGAGGGGCAGGGGATCGGGCAGACCGGTCGCGGCCAGACGCTCGGCGACCTTATCTTCCATCTGTCGCGTCAGCCGGGCAACGACTTCTGGATGTTCGGAGGCGACATTGAGCAGTTCGCCAGGGTCGGAGGGCAGATGGTAGAGCTCCGTATCCGAGCTGCCGTGCATGTCGGGTATTTCGAGCGGCACGATCAGTTTCCACGTGTGGGTGCGGATTCCGCGCTTCTTCATCCAGGTGTTTTCGGTGATGTGGAGAGCATCGGTCGTGCCACGAGCGGTGGCGGAAGGCGATTCGATCAGGGGGACCAGACTGACGCCAAGCATGCCTTCCCGCGTCGCGATCTGCCCCAGGCCGAGGATGTCCAGAATCGTGGGAGCCACATCGAACATCCGGGTGAGGCCGCCGATGCGCTTACCCGCAGGCAGCAGCGACGGGCAGCGCAGGATGAGCGGGATGTGGATATTGGTATCGTAGAGACCGTGGTGGTCGAACCAGTGACCGTGCTCGTCCAGCTCTTCGCCGTGGTCCGCCGTCAGAATGAGCAGCGTATCTGCGCTCAGGCTCAACTCATCCAGTCGGGTCAGGAGGTGCGCGAAACAGGCGTCCATATACGCGATTTCGGCGTCGTACTGGGCTTTCGGGAACTCGATGTCCGTGACGCCTGGCATCCACTCCGCGAAGTAGCGCCGGAATGGCTCGAACTCCCAGAGCGCATCCATGCTGGTATTGGCGAGGTCGTGCTCGTTGCCCCTATAGAACATGCGGTCGAAGGGTGGGGGCGGCAGGTAGGGCGTGTGCGGATCCCAGAAGTGCAGAAACAGAAAGAACGGTTTATCCTGGGCGGCAGCCGTGTTCAGCGCTTTCAGGGAGGCTTCGAGAACGGCCTCGCCCTTACGGAGGCTGTGCTTCTGGCTGTAGTCCCAACTGTAGGTCTCGATCTGTTCGAAGCCCCGCGCGAACCAGCGGCCCAGATTGTCGGCGGCAGCGGTGTAGTAGCCCTGTTCCTGCAATAGCTCCGCCAGCATCTTCACGCCGGGCGCCGGCTCCGGCGACCCCGACTGACAGGTGATCTGATGGGCATAGATGTCTTTGCCCGTCATGAGCGTGGTGTGGCCGGGATAGGTGGGAACATGCGGGCTGAAATGGTCTGTAAAAACCACGCCCTCCGCCGCCACGCGGTCGATATGGGGGCTCGTGCAGCGAAAATGGCTGTAGCAGGAGAGGTGGTCAGCCCGAGTCGTATCCAGGCTGACCAGTATCACATTCGTCATTGAAATTTCCTCTCCTTACTGGGAGTGGGGAGCAGTTCTGCGCTGCCGTTGCCGGTTTCGGTGCGGACGATTTTTCCATTGACGATGAGGTTGAGACACGCTTCTTTCGGGTAGGAACCTCCGCCAATCTTAAATGTAAGGAAAGGCTTGTTGATCGTGAATTCTGTTGAGACGGCTTTGCCCTGTGCTGCCGCACCTGTCCTGGGGTTCAGTGTAGTGAGATAGCTTGTGCCGACGATGCCTGTGACGAGTGGCTTTCCCTGCCTGTCCACAAATGTATTGGCAGCAGCGGGTTGTTTGTCCCAGCAGTCGCCAGTCAAGGTCCAGCCATGGTAGCTACCTCCCTCAAAGTCAAAAAGAGCCGTTTCTTTCCCAGGCGTCGGGGCCTGGGCGAATGTGGCGGAGGGCATGGCGCAAACAGCCAGTACGAATATGAGAGCGACAGAATAGCGGTTCATGTGACCTCCTGGCGACGAGTGTTGCATTGCTGGAACGATTCTGTGTGGCATCGGAGAATTCTGCCTGCCTGGCATCAAGCCTGCAAGCAGGAAATTCCTATCGCCGGGTGACGAGACTAAATGAGAGTGATTTCGCCGTTCTGGAAATCGAGGGTGAGAATGTGATCGCGGAAGAAGTCCAGACCGAGAAGACCGTCGATTGCGGCAGTAGGCGGAAGCGTGTGGGCGATAACGGAAAATTCGGATCGTTCTTGTCCCAACGCTTCCAACTTGTTAACGCTGACGCGGGCCGCCGACTCGACGCCGCTTCCTGTGGTGAAGTTGACCGTTTTCGGCAAGCTGTCCGGATCGTAGCCGATAGTGACGAGAAGCGCGTTCCGTACTACCGTGGCAGAGGCTCCGGTGTCCAGCGCGAGGCGCGCCACTACCTCACCCAACGGTCCGTAGAGGCGTGTGCTGACGATAATCAGTCCGTGGCGTACATTGAAGGCTGTCATAGATTGATGAAAATGTTGTCTGGGGTGGGACCCATATAAAGAAAAGCGGAACGCTTCGGGTGCAGTCGCATAGCGACAGCATCCACTTCATCGCGGTCTTTACTGTGACAAAGCACCTTGCCTCGGATTACCTCATTATTGCGGTCGAGTTCCGGATCTTCCACCAGAATCCATTCGCCGTCAAACAGGTTTTCGATCTCCTTCAGGGTCATTATCTCATTGGTTAACGCTTCGGTCATGGCCTTGTTCCTCACGGTGTAAATATACCAATATGATACCATAGCAGCGGGTTCTCATCCGTAAGGAGGCTGGGGCGAACCCGATATGCCATTCCTCAACAGTATCCTATCCTGTTTCGCGTCGCCCGTTCGCCCATCGAGTCGCATTGCCGACAAAAGCGGGTCGGAAATTCCAGACCGGAACACCGACCGCTCTGTGTCGTGGGATCTCCTTACGGTTTGCGCGGATAACGGTCTGCGGACTGGGCGGCCGTGTAACCCATTATGGCGAGGGCGCAGGCTCCCTGCTTCAGGTCGTCTGCGCGGACCTTGTCGAAGGTGTCGGACTGGGAATGGTGCGTCAGACTGTACTCCGCAGGGTCCTGATGGAAGGCAAAGGCGGGAACGCCCGCGTTGTCGAAGGAGGCGTGATCTGTGCCGTTCATCTTGCCGGGCAGCAGTGTCAGTTCATCCGTGAGCAGCTTCAGATCTTTGAGCATCCCGAACTGCCCTTCCAGCATCGCGCGGTCTTCGGCGCGATCCTGCAGCCAGGCTCCTTTGACGCGGCCGGTGCCGGTGTCATGGATAAAGACGACATTGAAGTTGACCATCTCGGACTGGTGCGCTTCCACGTAGGCTTTGGAGCCCATCAGGCCCTCTTCCTCGCCAGTGAAAAGCACGAACCGCATGGTACGCTTCGGAGCCACGCCGAGAGATTTGATGAGCCGTGCCGCTTCCAGCACCGCCATACTGCCCGTCCCATTGTCCGTGCTGCCGGTCCCCAGATCCCACGAATCGAGGTGCGCGCCGAGCAGGACGATCTCCTCCGGCTTTTCGGAGCCTTGGATCTCGCCAACCGTGTTATAGACCGTCACCGGCCCTTCGACGAATTTGCTCGTGACCTCGACCGAGACATGTACGGGGTTCCCGCGTTTCAGCATCCGCTGCATCATGGCGATATATTCGTGCGAGACGAACAGAGTCGGCAGCGCGGTGTTCGACGTCCAGCTTCCCGTCATGTTGAGCAGGGCGTGGGGTTTGCCAGAATCTTGCAGGACGACCGCCGCGCCTTCGCGCTGCAGAAACTCGTTCCGTGCTTTGCGAAACGCCAGCATCTTCTGCATGTTCGCCGGGCGGCGGTTTCCGCTCTGGCCTCCGCGTGCTGGCGCAGGCTTCGCTTCGTCAGGAACCGAAAGTCCGGGGATCGGGGTGACGGGTTTCGCGTCGGGGAGGCTCGGTTCGACGGAGACGTCGCTGCTCAGCAGGATCGCGTTTTTGAGTTTGCCTCTATAGCCTTCGAGGTCGGCTTCCGTGCGGGGATTGAAGACGACGACCGGGCCGGTGATTTTGCCGGGCGTTCCCGGCGTCCACGCCATCTGCGCCGCTTCTACAGGCAGGCCGTTCTCGACGATCGTCATCTCGACCTTGCCGCGTTCCCAGCCGCGTGGGATCGTGTAGGGTTCGAGGTGGACATTCTCCAGACCGTAGGCCTTCATCTTCTCGGCGGTCCAGTCGTTGGCGCGTTTGAGGCGGTCGGAACCGGTCAGGCGCGGCCCGATCATATCGCTCAGATACTCCAGGTTGGTCATGACGTCGGAGTTGGTGCGTTCGGTGGCGATAAACTTTTGCGCGGCCTCTTTCGGGTCTTTCAGATCGCCGTCTTTAACGCCGGCTCCGGCGAACGTGGAAGCGACGAGGGGGAGAAGGAGTGTGAGCAGCAGGCCGGCTCGGCCACTGCGGCCATGAAGGGTGAACATGAGAGATTTCTCCTGTAGGAAAAGAATGGCACTTCATTGACACTGGAGCGATTTTCGGCGTCGTCACCCGAATGTCCTGCCTGCGCGGGCACAAAGCCGTTGCTTTCTGCAAGCAAGTTGACTCTGGATCTGATATTGCCTCGTCCGAAGGACGATCCGGCGTAGCCGCGTAGCGAGGGGTAACACCCCTTGGCCTGCGCAAACCGATGTGAAAGGGAAGGATTTCGCGGTGTCGTGGACGAATTAAGCAACTATCTGTCTGGCCTTCTCGTCATCTGCGGACGAGACGCGCGACCAGACACTCTCAGGAGGTTCCCGTGGAGACACGCTTCAAACTCACCCGCCTGGTTCGCACGCAGTCCTCCGAAATCTATCTGGTTTGGGATGGAGAGAAGCGGGTCGGGCAGGTCGATGTGCATTTCGCGCACGATACGATTCATGCGACGGTCATCTTCGAGGCCGATCTGACCGTGAGCGAGGAAGAAGAACTGCTCGCGCAGATAGACGACGATGTGGTTTCGTCCTATCTGCCGCGGTTCGAGCGCGAAGATTTCGTGGCGCATGTGTTTCGAGGCGAAGAGATCAGTCGCTATACCGACTGCTCTGGCGCTATCGACGATATGGAAGACGAAGACGAGCACGAGGAGTAGCGCGGCTTACCGCTCAGAAGCACACGATGTCTAAACCCAACTCCCCTTCTCGTATCGTCAAGCAGGGCGCGCCTGAGCCAATCGCCGCTCTGAACCGCGTCCGCATCCTGGAGTACGCGCTGCCCTGGTCACAGCGGGAGCCGCTGGTGCATGTGCGTACCTACTGCCCGGAAGTCGTCTGGACAGAACGGATTTGCCCCTATCTGCGTCGTTCTGTGGCGGATAAGGTGAATAGGGCGCAGGCCGCTCTGCCGATGGGCTATCATCTTCGGGCGGGAACCGCGCTCCGGACGCTCTCGATGCAGAGCGGAGGGTGGGACGGCTATTTCCGGCGCATGCAGGAGGAGCATCCGGCCTGGCCTCTTTCTGCGCTGCGCCGCGCCACCAACAAATATTTTGCCCCCTACGATCAGAAAGCGCCGCCCGGCCACTGCACGGGCGGCGCAATCGATGTCGGCATCGATGCTCCCGATGGCAGCGCCTTGGATATGGTCGCCCCGACGGAAGGGTGGCAGGCGGCTTACACGTGGTCCGACCTGCTCTCCCCGGAGGCGAAGGCCAACCGCACCATGATGGTCGAGGCGATGCTGAGCGCGGGGTTTTCGAACTGCCGCGACGAGTACTGGCACTACTCCTACGGCGATTCGGCCTGGGCTGTGCGGGTCGGCGAGACGGAGTGCCCGTATGGCTGGGCCCATCCGCCGGTCGTGCTGGAGACCAACTACGAAGGCGCCTCCGCTGCCGACTTACATTGTGATACCACACGCGATAGCAACAACGGCGCGGCGCGGAGTGCCGAAGCCTCCTGTGCGCTTCCCCTCGACGCCTCACTCACGCCGGAAGGCCAGCCGCGCTTCTCGGTAGGCCTCTACTGGGCGAAGGGAGTTCCGGTCACACTGCATCTCCACTGGCCTGCCCGCCTTCCCATCCCTGATCTCTACCTTGGAGACGGCAAGGAAGAGGGGCATCCTGTGACCGAGTTCGAGCGTCAGGGTGACACGCTGACGCTGCCTCTCCTCTCCGAACACGACCGCCGCATCCTCACCAACGTTCCTCCGGTTCCCGCCGCCGAAGTGGCCGCCTCGACCTGAATTGAGAAAGGCAGGGAACGTGGAAGAGCTATCGACCGCCTTAGAAACCCATTTTGGTCATGTCGAGTTTCGTCCCTTTCAGGAGCAGATCATTCGCTCTGTGCTGGAAGGGAAGGATACGCTTGGCGTTCTGCCGACCGGGGCGGGCAAGTCGCTCTGTTATCAACTGCCGTCTCTGCTGCTGCCGCGTCCGACCCTCGTGATCTCCCCGCTTATCGCCCTGATGAAGGATCAGCTCGACAGCCTCCCTCCCTCGCTCTATCCGCAGGCGACTCTGCTCAACAGCAGTCTGGATCGGGACGAAGCCGCCCGCCGCACCGCCGCCATCGCCGCCGGAGAGATCCGCCTCATCTATGTGGCTCCGGAACGGCTGCGGCAGGAGAGTTTTCTGCGGCTGCTGGAGGCGGTCGGACTGTCGCTGGTCGTCGTGGACGAGGCGCACTGTGTCAGTGTCTGGGGCCACGACTTCCGGCCCGACTACCTCTTTATCCGCAAGGCGCTGGAGCGTTTCGATGGTGGCGAGACGGACGAAATCGATGCCGACGCGGTCGAGAAGAGGGGGCGCCCCGTGCTCCTCGCGCTGACGGCGACGGCCACTCCCGAAATGCAGGGCGAGATAGGGAGGCAGTTGGGGCGGGAGTTGGAGCCGGTTATTGCGCCCGCTTTCCGGCCCAATCTGCACTTCGAGGCCGTCCCCTGCGCCAACGCCGATGCCAAGATGCAGCGGCTGGCCGATCTCTGTAAGGCAGTTCCGGGTTCGGTGATCGTCTATGCCAATTCGCGGGACCGCTGTGAGAGGCTGGCGGAGTTTCTGCGGCGTCAGCGTCTGCCCGCCTGCCACTACCATGCCGGCATGGAGCGTGACGAGAGGCAGGCCGCACAGGAAGCCTTTATGCTCGACCGAACGCGTATTATCGTCGCGACCGTGGCATTCGGCATGGGGGTGGATAAGCCCAATGTGCGGCTCGTCGTGCATTTCACGCTGCCCGAGTCGCTCGAATCGTATACGCAAGAGGCCGGGCGGGCCGGGCGCGACGGCAAGGTCGCCCGCTGTGTCCTGCTCTACGCCGCTTCCGACAAGGCGACGCTGGGCCGCTGGAAACGTCAGGAAGAGGTCAAGCTCGAAACGGTGCGGGATGTCTATCGGGCGCTGCAGGCCGCGCTCGGCAAGGGGTCGGGGCCGGTTGCACCGGAAGCATTGGAAGTGATCGTCTCGGGAGACGGAGAAGCCGATCCGGGGGCCGGGAATAAGATGCGGGTCGCGATCAGCCTGCTGGAGCGTGTTGGGCTCGTGCGCCGCGCGGCCGATTCCGGGCGGGAGATGCGAATCACGATGCTGCGCGCTCCCGCCGAGGCCCGCGCGGAACTGGACCGTCTGCTCGCGGCCCGTCAGGTCCATGCCGACGCCCGCCTCTCCGAAGTGATCGCTTTTGCGGAGGGCTCCGGCTGTCGCCATGTCGTGCTCTCGCAGCATTTCGGACAGGAGCTGGACCCCTGCGAGACGGCCTGCGACAACTGCCGCGGCGTCGAACACGAGGCCCCTGCCGCCCGCGCCCTACCGCCAACTGCCGCCCGAGTCCCGGACTTCGGCCTGGCCATCCTGGCGACGGTACGCGCCTTGCCCTATCCCCTCGGGCGCACCGGGCTGGCGAAGGTTCTCACCGGAGCCGCCGACAGTTCGGTCAACAAGGATCGCTGCGCGGAGTTCGGCCTCCTGACCGGGATGACCCTCAAGTCGATCCGCGAACAGACCGACGCCCTCGTCCAGCGCGGCCTGCTCGCCATGACGACCGACACGGAGTATCCGCTCCTCCGCCTGACAGCGGCAGGCAGCGACGCTCTGCAGTCCGGCGAAACCCTCCTGCCCAACCTCACCAGAGTAGCCGCCCCCAAACCCGCCCGCGCCTCCTCGACCTCCTCTGGCTCGTCCGCTCCCCGCACCGAAACCGCAGCGGTTTCGCTCACCGAAGACGAAGACGACCGCTACGAACGGCTCCGGGTCTGGCGACGCCGAGAAGCCCAGCGCGCCCAACAGCCGCCCTACGTTATCTTCCACGACGCGACCCTGCGCGCCATCGCCCAGCTCAATCCCGACACCTCAGAGGCGTTGCAGACCGTTCCCGGCATCGGACCCGCCAAAATCGCCTCTTATGGCGCCGCCGTCATCGAGCTTCTCCACGGCAGTTGACACGCCGCAGCGCCGCGTCTGTGACTTCGCGCTTAAGCGATGCGCATCGTCAAGCCACCGTCGATGGTGAAGGTTTCGCCGGTGATGTAGTCGTTGGTGACCATCTCCAGGATGAGTGTTCCGACCTGTTCGGGGGTGCCTTCGCGGTGCAGAGGGATGCGGTTTTCCAGATTGTTCTTCTTGACCGCGTCCGGCATCTGGGCATGGAAGGCCGTCCGGACCACCCCAGGCGCGACACAGTTGACCCGGATATTGTCGTCCGCGAACTCATAGGCCAGCGCCCGTGTCAACTGCGGTATGGCGCCCTTTACCGTCTGATACGCGACGTTGGTCTTGATTCCCCGGATTCCGGCCGTGGAGGAGATGAGCACAATCACACCCTCTTTGCGCTGCTGCATTCCAGGCACCGCCGCACGACACAGATGGAAAATCGGATGCACATGGACATTGAACGCCTCGTACCACGCCTCGGGCGTCAGCGCCAACAGGCCGCCGTTGATAGGGCCGCCTGCGGAGTGTATCAGCACGTCCACCGTCCCAAAACGTTCTGCTGTCTGCTCGACGCAGCGCTTCGCCTCCTCCGGCTTCCCGATATCTGCGGCAAGAAAGAGAGACGGGTTGCCGATCTCTTCCAGGCGTTGCAGTGTCTGCAGCGTCTCTGCATCCTGATGGCGTCCTACCACGACAACGCTCGCCCCACGCTGTGCGCATCCGATGGCAGCCGCCGCGCCGATCCCCTTGGTGCCCCCTGTAATCAGACAGACCTTCTCTTTGAGTTCCATAGCGCTCGTCTCCTTCGTCGTGTTTCAACCCACTCGGTTGTTCCATAGCACGATGCCACTTTCCTGTGTTCCTGTTTCAAGGCGAGT
>JBBQPO010000199.1:0-11693 GCA_038217285.1 Chthonomonadales bacterium | reverse complement strand
CTGGCAGCACGGTCGCGAGCTTCATGCCCTGCTGCGGACCGGGAACTATGAGGCCGGATTTTTGCTCAATCGTTCGCTGCACTGCGCCGTGACCTGCTGGGCCGCGCATCTTCCTGCCCGAATCGGTTACATCAATGAGTTTCGTCGGCCATTTCTCACCGTTCCCATTCCTTACTTCTTCGACCGTAACGAGGTGGACTGCCATCTCGATATGCTGCGCGCGCTCGGCCTTCCCGCCCGTGACGCCCTGCCGGACCTCTGGATGACGGAGGACGAAAAGGAACGAGGCCGAGAAATTCTTCGTCAACACGGCTGGGACGGGAGTCGTCCGTTGATCGGTATTCAGCCCGGAGCCAACGACGCCCCGATCCGCGAATGGGGCGCGGAGCGCTACGCCTACGTCGCCAACACCTTAGTCGCGGACAACGGCGGTCAGGTGGTACTGATGGGAGGGGAAGCCGAACGCGCGACGGCGGAACGCACAGCGAAAGCTCTTCAGTTCCCTGTCATCGATCTGGTCGGCAAGCTGCCTCTTCGCGAGGCTCTGGCCGCCATCGGACAGTGCGACTTGTGGCTTAGCAACGATACAGGCTTGCTGCACGCTGCGGTCGCGCAGCGGGTCGCCAGCGTCGGCATCTTCGGTCCAAATAAAGTGGTGCGCTGGGGATACGATGCGCCGCGCCATCGTTCGGTCGTCGTCTTTCCGGACGAACCGGCACAAGACGACGATGCGGTGCGCCGCTGCCTCGACGCCATCACCGAGGAGAGCGTACTGGAGACAGCGCAGGCCGTCCTGCGCCAGCCGAACGAGGAGCGCACGACCGAAGAACTGTTGAGCCTGCCGGAAGTCGTTCCTTCTCGTCCGCCCTACTATGCCGCGCGACTTACCGCCGCGCAGTTGGTTCCCGCGCGCCGACGCTAACAGCAAAACCGAGAAAAGGAATAAGAACGTAATGGCAACGGTGCTTCTTAAGGACATGACGATAGGAGCCCAGAAAGGGCCGCTTACGCTGATCGCGGGGCCTTGTGTCATCGAGAGTCTCGATCTCTGCCGACAGATAGCTTCGGAAGTGCAGCGCGTGACCCGCGAACTGGGCATCCATTTCATCTTCAAAGCCAGTTTCGACAAGGCCAACCGAACCTCCGGCAGCGCCTTTCGTGGGGAGGGGATGGAGAAGGGCCTGGAAGTGCTGGCGCAGATCAAGCAGGAGTTCGGCGTACCGGTCCTGACGGATGTGCACGAGTCGTGGCAGTGCAAACCCGTGGCCGAAGTCTGCAACGTGCTGCAGATCCCGGCGTTCCTCTGTCGTCAAACCGACCTGATCATCGCAGCGGCAGAGACAGGCCGCGTCATCAATGTCAAAAAGGGGCAGTTTCTCGCGCCCTGGGACATGAAGAATATTGTCACGAAGGTCGAGGCGACGGGCAACTATCGCCTGTTGCTGACGGAGCGCGGCGTCTCTTTCGGCTAT
Source organism: Chthonomonadales bacterium (assembly GCA_038217285.1). Lineage (GTDB taxonomy): Bacteria > Armatimonadota > Chthonomonadetes > Chthonomonadales > Chthonomonadaceae > JANXLO01. Next base: position 10,221 of record JBBQPO010000199.1, on the reverse strand, counting down.
AATACGCTCGTGGTGGATATGACGAGCCTGCCCCAGTTGAAGGCGCTCGGTTATCCGGTCGTTTTCGATGGAACCCACAGCGTCCAGCGCCCCGGCGGCGGAGCAGGCGGCACAACTTCCGGCGGTATGCGGGAGTTCATTCCGCACTTGACCCGCGCGGCCGTCGCCGTTGGCGTAGACGCCCTCTTTCTGGAAGTGCATCCCGAACCCGCAAAGGGCCTCTCGGACGCTGCCACAATGCTGCCGCTCGCCGACCTGCCCGCTCTGTTGCGGCAGGCGCTCGCCATCGATGCAATCGTTCGTGGATAATCAAAGAAAAGGACATCATGAAAACGGCGTTGATTACCGGTATTACCGGGCAGGACGGCTCTTATCTGGCGGAACTGCTGTTGAGCAAGGGTTACCGCGTGGTCGGGGTCGTGCGTCGGGCCAGTACCGAAAGCTTTGAGCGCATCGGGCATATCAAAGAGCAGTTGCAGCTCGTTCAAGCCGACCTGCTCGATCAGTACTCCCTGATCGACGCCATCAAGACCGCCGATCCGCAGGAAGTCTACAACCTCGCCGCCCAGTCGTTTGTCCCGACGAGTTGGAATCAGCCTGTGCTGACCGGCGAGTTCACCGCTCTGGGCGTCACGCGGATGCTGGAAGCTATCCGCCTGGTGAACCCCGGTATCCGGTTCTATCAGGCGTCGAGCAGCGAGATGTTCGGCAAGGTGCTCGAAACTCCTCAGAGCGAGACGACCCCTTTCTATCCCCGCAGCCCCTATGGCGTCGCGAAGGTCTATGGCCACTTCATCACCGTCAACTACCGCGAAAGCTACAATCTGTTCGCCACCTCCGGCATCCTGTTCAATCATGAGTCGCCTCGACGGGGGCTGGAGTTCGTGACGCGCAAGGTGACCAATGCCGCCGCCCGCATCAAGCTCGGCCTGGATACAGAGTTGCGGTTGGGCAACCTGGCGGCACGGCGTGACTGGGGCTTTGCAGGCGACTACGTCGATGCGATGTGGCGGATGCTTCAACAGGACACTCCCGGCGACTATGTGGTGGCGACGGGCGAGACGCATCCGGTCGAGGAGTTGGTCCAGGTCGCCTTCGAGCGCGTTGGGCTGGAGTGGCGCCGGTATGTCGTGCAGGATCCGGCGTTCTACCGACCGGCGGAGGTGGACCTGCTGGTGGGCGATCCCTCCAAAGCCGAAGCGGAGTTGGGCTGGAAACCGCAGGTAACCTTCCGGCAACTGGTCGAGAGGATGGTCGATTCCGATCTGGCCCACTGGGAGAAGGTGCTGCGGCATCAGGAGTAGGAAGGACGACAGCGGTGCCTCTGGAACCGACACGCATTCTGATTACCGGGGCGAACGGCTTTGTGGGCAGACATCTGCTCACCGCGCTGCTGGCCCCGCCCCTCTTCCCCGTCAGGATCTTCGCTGCCACCCACGCGGAATCGGAGCCTCACTCGAGCACACACGCGCCTCCCGGTTCCGGCCAGGGCGGCCCTGATCTCGATGGGCCTATCGATCTTGTGCCTCTGGACGTACGCGATGCGGCGGCCACAGCGGCGCTTCTTACCGCGTTGCGACCGACTCAGGTCTATCATCTGGCGGCCCGCGCCTCCGGGGCGGATCCCGACCGCGAAGCTGTCTTTTCAGTCAATGTGGACGGAAGCCGGAATCTGCTCGCCGCCGCGCGTTCGCTTCCGTCTCCTCCACGCGTCCTGCTTGTGAGCACCGGCTATGTCTATGGCGACACGGAGGCCGAGCGGCCCGCCCGGGAATCCGATTCGCTCGCTTCCCTCGGCAGATTCGGAGCCTATACCGACAGCAAGATCGCTATGGAAGCCGTGGCGGCGGAGTATCGCGACCTGGCGTTCACCGTCCGGGCTTTCTCCCACACCGGCCCCGGTCAGGCGCCGACGTTCGCCGCTCCCGCCTTCGCCCGCCAAATCGCCCTCATCGAGCGCGGGGAGCAGCCCCCTGAACTCCTGGTGGGCAACCTGGAGGCGCGCCGGGACTTGCTGGACGTGCGGGACGTGGTCCGCGCCTACCGGCTGCTGATGGAGCAGGCGACGGCAGGCGAAACCTACAATGTCGCGACCGGAGCGCCGATCGCCATGCGCGAGGTTCTCGACCGTCTGCGCGCGCTCTGCTCCGTGCCCATCGCCGTCAAGACCGACCCTGCGCGAATGCGGCCCGCCGACATCGCCTGTTCCACTGGAGACCCGCGTAAACTCTGCGCGGCCACCCGTTGGCAACCTCGTTATTCGCTGGAGACAACCCTGCACGACACGCTCTCCTACTGGCGTTCTGAGGTATCATAAACGCAACAGAGCCACCAACAGGCACGAAAAGATGACGTTTTGGAAGTGCAGCGAGGCAATATGGAAGATAGGAACGGAGAAGTAGATTTTGGTAAGGAGACGCTGGAGGTGGCGACAGCCGCCATCGAAGCGGCCTCCGCAAGACTGGGCGAGTCGTTCGTGCATGCGCTCGATCTGCTGGATTCCTGTCGGGGAAAAGTGATCACGACGGGCGTCGGCAAGTCCGGTATGGTGGCGCGTAAACTGGCGGCTACCCTGACCTCGACGGGTTGCCCCACCGTCTTCCTCCACCCCTCCGAGGCCATGCACGGCGACCTGGGAATCGTACTGCCGCACGACGTCATCATCGCCTTCTCGAACGGCGGTGAGAGCGAGGAGTTGCTGGCGATTCTCCCGGCGCTTCTGGCGCGCGATGTCGCGATGATCGCTATCGTCGGTAATCTGGTGTCCACACTGGCGCAAAGGGCCACGGTCGTGCTCGACGCCTCTATCGAGCGCGAAGCGTGCCCGCTCAATCTCGCCCCAACCACCAGTGTGCTGGTCGCGATGGCCCTCGGAGACGCGCTCGCCATGACCCTGCAGAAGCGGCGCGGCTTCCGGGAGGAGGACTACGCCCTCAACCATCCCGGCGGGCGCCTGGGCCGTCGCCTCACGATGCGCGTCCGCGACGTCATGCCTGTCGGAGAGGATGCCCTACCCCACGTACAGCCCTCTACGCCCTTTATGGATGTCGTTTGTGAGATCAGCACCAAACACGTCGGCGCGACCTGCGTCACCGATTCGAACGGCAGTCTGCTCGGCCTCATTGCGGAATCGGATCTGCGCAACGCCCTTCAGAAGCACGAGGCAGGCGCCTTCCTGCTAACGGCTGCCGACATGATGAACAGACGCCCTGCCCTCATCCTCCATCCTGATCAGCTCGCCTACGAGGCCCTGCGTCTTATGGAAGATCGTCCCCGCGCCCTCTCCGTCGCCCCCGTCGTAGACTCTTCCGGCCACTGCATCGGCATGATCCGCATCCACGACCTCGTCCGCCACGTTTGACCTGCCCTCAACCCTCGGGGGTAACAGAAATCCCTTTGACGACCATCAGTCGAGATAGAGAAACTCGTTGGTGTTGAGGATGACGTGGCAGAAGTCGGCGAGCGCGGCCTGCGCGGCGGCCTTCTGCGTTTTGTCGTCTGGCGTGGTGAAGCCGACGTGTTGGGCCGTCGGGCCGCTGGTCGCCTGATGGGCGGTGTCGAGATGGAGTTGCGTCTGGCGTGTCAGGAAATCCAGGGCGGTCTGTTTCTGCGCGGCGGTCGGGCGGCGGCAGAGGGCGATCTGGTAGGCGCGGTCGATCTGTTTGCTGCGGTCGTCACCGGCGTCCTTACGTACGCGCTCCGCGAAGAAACCGGCCTCGGTGCGGGTGAAGTCACCGTTGAACAGGGCGAGGGCCTGCGGCGCGATGGTCGTGACGCCGCGGCGCGGACAGGTGTTGGCCATGTCCGCGCCGTCGAAGGCTTCGACGATGGGCAGGACGAGGGAGCGGCGCTGGAATACGTAGATCGTGCGGCGAAGTCCGTCCGCTTCGGTGGAGGAGCCCCACTTGTGGGTCGAACCTGTCGAAAGCACCTCGTCACTGATTTTTGGGTAGACGCTCGGCCCGGCCATCGTCGGGTTCAGGCGTCCGCTAACCGCAAGAATGGAGTCGCGCAACGGTTCGCCTTCGAGACGAATACGGTTCATGCGCCAGAGGAGAGCGTTATAGGGGTCGGCCTTCAGGGCTATCGGGTCAAGTTTCGACGACATCTGGTAGGTGTTGGAGAGCAGCATAAGGCGGTGCATCTTCTTGAGGCTCCAGCCCTGATCCATGAACTGCATCGCCAGCCAGTCCAGAAGTTCCGGGTGCGAGGGCCGGTCACCGTTGCGTCCGAAATCGGAGGGAGAGGCGACGATGCCACGTCCGAAGTGGTGCTGCCAGAGGCGATTGACCATGACACGGGCGGTCATCGGGTTGTCGCGACTGCCAAGCCAGTTCGCAAGCGCGGCGCGTCGTCCGCTGGTGTGGCCGTTCGCCGGAGGCGCGATGTCAGCCGGTTTCTCTTCCCCTCCGATGAGTGCGGCGATAAATCCGGGCTTTACTTCCGGCCCCGGCGTCAGCAGATTGCCGCGCAGCAGAAGGTGCTCCGTCACCCCGGCCTTGTTATCCTCCGAGATGGCCTCCGCGACCGGGTCGTATGGGGCGATCTGGCTCTCCAGACCGCGAATGTCGCTCTCCAGTTGGTTGCGGTGGTCGCGGTCGGCGTCCTTGAGGTAACGGTCGATCTCCTCTTCTTTGATCGAGGTGACCGCTGCGCCATTCTTCGCCTGTTTCTGCTTCTCGCCGATGGCGAATGCGCGATGGCTCTCACGCAGGTCGTGGAGTTGCCTCTGCAGATCTGCCAGCCGGGCGCGTGAGGCGGCGGTCTTCTGCACATAGACCGGACTGTCGCTGCCGTCTGGCAGTCGGGTTTCGACCCACTTCGTGCTGGCGTAGAAGCTCTGCAGGCGGTAGTAGTCGGCCTGGGAGATGCGGTCGTACTTGTGGTTGTGGCAGCGGGCGCAGCCGACGGTGAGGCCGAGCACGACGGAGCCGGTGGTGTCGGTGACGTCGTTCAGGTAGTCCTGCCAGCGCTGCGGATGGTCGGTGCTCAGCTCGTCCCAGGGGCCGAGGCGAGCAAAGCCGGTGGCGGTGATGGCGTCGGCGTCGGTGGGATAGAGTTCGTCGCCGCCGATCTGCTCTTTGAGGAAGCGGTCGTAGGGCTTGTCGCTGTTGAACGCGCGGATCACGTAGTCGCGATAGCGCCAGGCGCGTGGGCGCACACCATCATTTTCAAAGCCGTGGGTCTCCGCGAAGCGAACGAGGTCTAGCCAGTGCCGCGCCCAGCGCTCCCCGTAGCGCGGGTCGGCGAGCAGGCGGTCCACCAGCGTCTCGTACGCTTTCGGGGTCGTATCGTTCAGGAAGGCGTCGGCCTCCTGCGGCGTCGGCGGCTCGCCGATAAGATCGGCATAGACGCGGCGCAGCAGGGTCGTTTTCGGGGCGGGTGGGGCGGGTTTCAGCCCTTTCGACTCCAGTTTGGCGAGGATAAAGGCGTCTATCGGACTCTTCACCCACGCCGTATTTTTGACGTGTGGGACGGTATGCGCGACGGGTGCGGTGTAGGGATAGCCGAGCTTGACAGCGTCGATCTTCGCGCCCTGCGCGATCCAGGTTTCGATGGTTTTGAGCTTCCCGGGGGCGAGCGGCGGGCTGTTCAGGGGCATGCGGGGCTGCTTCGCACCATGAAGGTAGGCGAGCAGCGCACTTTCCGCCGGTTTGCCAGGGACGACGATTTTGGTTCCGGTACGCGTGCCGCCCTTGAAGAGTGCGTCGGGCGTTTCGACCACGAAGCCGCTGCTATGTTTGTCGCTGCTGTGGCAGGAGCCGCAGGTCGATTTGAAGATCGGCTCGACCTCTTCCCGATAACTCACGAGAGCCACGGGGGCAGCCGTAACCGAAGACTTTCGACCGCCGGTCGCTCCTCTGGCGCTGGTCTTCTTATGGAGAGCCGCCTGGCCTGCATTCGCCGCCGACAGAACGCCGACAACAGGCAACAGAAGTGCGAATGCAAACAGGAAGCGCTGCGGACGCATCACGGTCTTTCCCTCATTTCATGCCGAAGAGGCGCCCCGCGTCAACGCGACGCGATGTGCCTCTTCATTCTACACGTTTCAGACAGGTTAGACAAGCCGCACCTCGCCAATGTTGCACCTTGTAATGAGGACTCCTCCGTGTTTGGTGGCGATCAGTGCGGGCCTTTCACCGTCTCCGCGACACCGCAGGGTCCGCCGCCGATCGCTGCGGGGATTCCAACCAGTTCGCCGTCGAAGGTCGTGGGCTCCGTGTACCACTGCGACAGTTCTGCGCTGGAGACAGGCACATAGTGGCAGATGAAGGCACGGCGGAAACGGTCGGTGCTGGAGTTCCCGTAGGAGCCGTGGATCACGCTGCCGTTGAAAAACAGGACATCGCCCGCGTTGAGGGTGAGAGGGACTTCTGCCAGCCCTTCCGGAATGGCGACGTGATCGTTGGTGAAGAAGAGGGTCGAGTCGGACTTTTCCGGGCAGACGACGTCGGTATGATTTGAACCCGGCACCACGACCATGCCGCCGTTCTCCGGGTCGGCGGCATCGACGGCCAGCCAGGCGGCGATGCAGGTTCCTGGCTTCACGCGCAGGTAGTAGTTGTCCTGATGCAGATCCTGCCCCCGCGCCCCCGGCGGCTTGAAGTAGAACATGCTCTGCACGGCGGCAGGCTCCTCTTGAAACAGATCCTTTAGGGTAGCGCCGATACGGGCGTCCAGCATCGTCTCCCTCGCAAGAGTCCCGATGGGAAGCTCGGGATGGCGGTGCGGATGCATCATGCGGGGATAGAAGGCGAGTGGGTCGTCGGCCTTGAAGTTAGGATTGATCTCAGAGAGATTCGGGATCGGCCCGTCGGCGTTCGCCTCCATGAAGGCGTCGCGGATCGTGTCCACCTCGGCGTTCGTGAAGAGGCGAGGAAGGACGATATAGCCGTCGCGCTCGAACTGTTTCTGCTGCTCCAGGCTCAGCGCGTGTTGCGTGTGCGTCTGCATAGATTCCCTCTGTGGTCGCCGCAGCGCTTGCGGCATCCCGGCGTCGTGTGATACTATAACTATAACATCACTTCGACAGGGGAACAAGGCGCAATGCCGCTGCAAACCTATAATTTTCGCCCAACGACTTCCGCACCGCCCCAACGCGCGGAGGCGGTTCGACCGTTGCTCCGGCACCTTGTCATGGGGCATTTCCAGGAGGGCCGTGGGTATGCGACCTGGCGGGCGCACGGTACGACCGACTGGCTGCTGATCGCGACGTTGAGCGGCAGCGGTCGTTTCGGGTTCGCAGGCGGCGAGGCGCGAACGTCTCCCGGAGAGTTGGTGCTGCTTCCCCCCGGAGCCCTGCACGACTATGGTGTGGCGACTCCGGCGGGCTCGTGGGAGCTGCTCTGGGCGCATTTCCACCCCCACCCGCACTGGCTGGAATGGCTGGACTGGCCACAGATCGCACCGGGCCTCGTGCATCTGACGCTGGAAGACGCGGCTCTACAGGCAGAGATCATCGCCAAACTCGACGAGGCGCTGCGCCACACGACGGGCGCGCACCGTCGACGGGAAGAGTTCGCGATGAACGCCCTCGAAGCTGCCCTCCTGCTCTGTGACACCGTCAACCCGCGTCAGGGTCAGCCGGTCATCGACGGGCGTGTCCGCGCCGCCATGGACTACCTCTGCCAGAACTACACCCACAACCTCTCCCTCGACCAGCTCGGCGCGGTCGTCGGCCTGTCCGGATCGCGCCTGGGCCATCTCTTCCGCAAGCAGGTCGGCCTGACTCCCGTCCAGTTTCTGGAGCGCCAGCGCCTCGACCGTGCCTGCCAGCTTCTCGAATTCAGCGCCCGACCCATCCACTCTATCGCCGAAGAACTCGGCTTCGAAAACCCCTTCTACTTCACCCTGCGCTTCAAACGCGGGATCGGCCAGAGCCCCCGCGACTACCGCAAAAGCCGCACTACCTCCCCTCCCCCCGTCGTCCCCGCAGGCATCGATGTGCCACCCTGTACCGTGCCTTCAACCGAACTTTCCTCTCCTCAACCGCCAATCCACTCTTGACAAAGGCCCCGACCTGTGGCATACTATTTTTCGATGATGCGGGGTGGAGCAGTCCGGTAGCTCGTCGGGCTCATAACCCGAAGGTCGTCAGTTCGAGTCTGACCCCCGCTCCCAATTGAAAGCCGTTCGGTCCTGTTGACCGAACGGCTTTTTCATACTTTCTAAGGTAACCGATCCGCTCTAGAGCGGCCAATTTAGGGATCGTTACACTCAAAAAATAAAATCCATTCGCAAAGCTTGACAGATTGCGAATCTGTTGGTAAAATACCCTATCGCGCCGCATTCGCGACCTGTCCGCTGAAAGGCCATAGGCCAAATGCTTTTTCTCTCAAACTTAACTGTGTCCTCGCTTATGAGAACACCTTCTTTCTGCCTGTACTAACGGACATCAGGCATTTATGAAAGGGGGTCGTTATGAATAAGCATCTTCCAACATCTCCGAACATTCGCCATCTAAAGAACCAGTCCAAGCAGCTGTTAAAGCTTTGGCTGTCATTCGATCCAGCCTTCATCGCGCAACTTCGCGTACTGCATCCATCATTTCAGAATCTCACTCCTGATCAATTGGTTTCAAAGATGAACCTCCATAACGCCCAACTTTCAGTGGCTTGACGTTTAGACTAAATGGAGCCTTCAAACGGAGCCACATCGACGTTGAGTGAGATCAAAAAGCATTTCCCGAAAGTTTTGCCAGGAATTTATAGCACTTTGGGACAGCGAACGGGCTGTACCCAACTCGCTATAAATTCCTAGCATTTCATTAGAGTTAGGGTCTCCGATCTCAAATCGTCTTTGATCGCTGTTTCGGACGGGCGAAAATAGTCTAAACGTCAACGCAAACTGCGTAAGTTGCTGTAACGCCACATTCAGATCGGAGGCATTAGTGATCATATCGCTGTCTCCACGACGCCTTTGGATTGCTTGGTGACTTTGTCGCTGTCAAATTTCAAGGCATGACCTCGAACGGTTCCCGGCCATTCCATTGATAAATGTAAAAGTCACCGTCTATAGTGAAGATGCGCCTGTCTCCACGAGCCTCGGCCACCGCGACAAGAGATGCGTCTGCTAGTCCATCGGTCTGTCGTGATACTGTTCCATCAGCGTCCTCACCCGGATTTGCTCTTCTCTCGAAGAGACATGGAAGACCAGCGTTCCATCTTCAACGAAATGCCACAGGTTGCGCTGGAGGGGCCATCCGCCGATCCTACCAAGTAGGTACATCGCCTCGGAAAACGCGGTCCATGTCGTAAGCAACGGCAGTCGAAGGATCGCGAAGGCAGCGCGACACCGTGCGTTCTGCGGCTGTCCGGTGTCCACGAGAGCCACAAGCGGCCCAGCATCCGTCAGGGTCACAGTTTAAGCCCCATTCTGTGTGCCTTCTCTTCAACGCCTGTGGCCCAGGCCGCTTCCATCGGATCAGAGAGCGGTTTCCCTGGTTCTCGAACCAGTCGGTCGGCCTCGGCAAATCGGAGAGCGGCCCGCCGTTGAAGTTCCGCCTGATTCGGCTCCCCGATATGGGAAATACCATTGGCTTCGATCCGAACGGTTATCACGTCACCGGGATGAAGCCCCAGCGTCTCGACTGCTTCTTGAGGGATGGTAAACGAACCGTCGTCCTTAAGTTTCGAGGCAAAAGTCATACCTGCCATTCTACACCTCCTTCCTGGTATTATAACATGATATGTACAGGAACCGACAACGGCGCGAACTCTCCAAACCTCCAACCGCGACAGGTGAACACATGCCCTATATTATCCTTGCGCTTCTGGCCATTATCGCCTTCGTCGGGCTCAAAGCAAGAGCCAAAGCGAAGTACTACCGGAAGGTCTACAGCGACGTACACTATCGGCAGATCGGGGACTGGGTCGGGAAGGTCCTGCAGATGGGACAGGTCGAGCATCCGTCGCTGGAAGACGGCAGCGCACTCGTTACTGATGCAGGAGTGGTCGTGGGATTCACACGCCAGTTTGACAGCGAACACGATGTGCTGCATTTTTCAGTCAGCCAGCAGCAAGGTCCAACGACCCACGCTGTAGGCGGCAGGATCATGTTTTTCTTGGTGCTGCTCCTGAACAGGGCTGTGCGCTCCCACCATTACGAACTCCGGCGAGGACTTCAAAGGCACAACACCAAATCCTCTCGCAAGCGAGTACGCACTCTGCAGGGCAAAGAGTCTCGTCGTGTGCGTGACTACAACCATCTCATTTCCCGTCG
>JBBQPO010000198.1:0-11730 GCA_038217285.1 Chthonomonadales bacterium | reverse complement strand
GACCGCGCCGACTCTCGACCTGGTGGTCAAAACGGCCTCTTCAAAAAGACTGTCCGCTCGATCCTGTGTTCTCAGCGAAGTCATGGTTCGGTACTTCCTTGCTCACCTGTGCTCCCCGGTGGGACAACAGAAATAATGGGTAGAGACGACTTGCTCACGGTTGCAGTGTGACGCTATGGAAAGGAGGCAGCGTCTCGGCGACTCCTCGCGTACTTTTGTTCTCCTGCGGAGTCTCTTTGAGAAGCGTCTGGCCTAATGTCAGCACGACTTCGCGAGAGCCCTGTCGCAGCACGACCGTGGCGGTCTGGATGCTAAAAAGAACCCAGCCTCCCTCGAGAACTTCCCCGGCCTTCATAAACCGTACCTGACCGCCGACCGACAGCACCGCCATCGCCGTGTCATCCAGGACGATTCCCTGCAGTGCGACTTCGGGCAGCGGGGGCGGCGCTATGGGCGCAAGCTTCCCATGCCCGGCACTCGAAGGGAAGCCTGGCGTCGAGGTCGCGGTAAGACCTGAATCGGGCTTACGCACCGTAGAGACGGTCATTTTCGGCGGCAGCAGAGAAAGGGCCAGAGGCCGCCAGAACGGATCCGTCGCCTTCGCAGCGGGCGTCTGCCCGGGTATTGCTGCAGCCGCCTCCGCAGGCGCCGATATTCCGGTCGGGGAGGGCGGTGCAGGCGTGGGCGACCCTGTCGTCGGAGCCGGGGTCGAGGCTACAGGGGGCCCCCCATTCGGGCCGTGCGGCATCAGTCGGGGCACTACGATGGTGCAAAAGATGCTGATCACCACCACAATTCCCACGGACAGCGCAATGATCTTCGGGCGCTCTTCGGGAGGAATCTGCATGGTATCCTCCTTACTTCACGAGCCTGGGCGTGATGAAGACCATGATCTCGCTGTGGCGATGGCTGGTCGATGTGTTGCGGAACAACTCCCCGACGAGCGGCAGCTTGGACAGAAAGGGAATCTCCGAAACCACTTTCGACATTTCGTCGCGGATCAGGCCGCCGATCACGACCGTCTCGCCGTCTTTGACCCGAACCGTCGTTTCCGCCTCTCGTGTGCTTGTCTGTGGCAGGTTGCCCGCACCCACGCCTGTAATGGTGCTTACCACCGGATGCACCCGCATGGTGATCTGTCCGTCTACATTGACTCGGGGCCGAACCAACAGGATGATCCCGACCGGAAACTCGAAAACCTGCACGGTCGTGCCTGCGATGCCGGACTGCGAGACCTGAGTGCGCAGCGTGTCGCCTATAAAGATGTTCGCATCATCGTTGTCCAGGACCTGAATGCTGGGATCCGCCAGTATCTTCGCGTCCTTGTGCGTCACCATCGCGGCCAGGATCGCCTGAAAGGCGAAGGGAACCTTGCTGAACGAGGTAATCCTGTTCCCACGGTTGGTATAAGGCGTCTGCGCCGTGGTGCCTCCGGGGACCAGGCCTGTCAGGGGCGGATACTCCAGAAAGTTCAGGGGAGACCAGTCCCAGCGGATGCCCAGATCCTGGGCGCGTTCCGGGGAGATATCTACCACCTTGACTTCGATCACCACCTGCCGGGGCGGGAGATCGACCTCTTCCAGCAGGTGAAGCGCGGCGTCCACATCTTTTTCCAGCCCGCTGACGACGAGCAGACGCGCGCGATCCGGCCCACCTGCGGTTTTGGTTCCTGTGGCCGTCGTCTCTCCGCCAGATGCGCTGGCACTCGCTCCCCCTCCTCCGGAAGAGCTGCCGCCGCCGCCGCCCACGCTGCCAGAAATGGCACCGGAAAGGGGGTGGAAGGTGGGCGACGGAGGCGCGTACTGGTCCGGGCCTGCTACGGCGGTGACACCGGGCAGGGTCTGCTCCAGAAATGTGCGCAACACCCCGGCGCTGCTATAGCGAATAGGATAGATCCGATGCACAGGCGCCTGTGGATTGCCGGAGGCTTCCTGGTCCAGTTTACGCAGCATCGCGATGGCGGGGACGACCTGGGTGGAGAGCCCAGAAAGCCCGATAGCGCCGCCATTCTTCTCCCCACCGCCCACCGCATCGGCTTTAAGGCCGGGATAGATGGACTGGATCATAGTGGCGGCGTCTTTGATCGCCAGGTGCTGCAGGCTGATCACTTCGGAGACGGCAGGGAGTGCTGGCGCAGGCTTCTCCTGCCGCGCCAGCAGTGCCTTTGCCTGGGTAATATCTTCAGGGCTGCCGACCAGCAGCAACTGCTGCCCTGCAGGCCGCACCGTCAGATAGGGCAGCGCTCCGGTCAGCATCGCGATGGCATCCACCAACGGCACTTCATTGCGCTCGACGGTCTCGCTCTGTCCGAACGATTCCACCATCTGTTTCATGTCGGAGGCTGGAGCAACAACAAAGGTCGGCCCAATCTGTTTCCAGGTCAACCCTGCCGCCGAAGAGGCGTAGCCGATCGCCTCCCCGATAGACCCCGCCGTGATATTCAGCGAGACCGGCCGCTTGAGGAGAGCGGGATAGACGATATTGGCGTGCGTCTTCACGCTGATAGCCTGCAAGACGTCGGAGACGTCCGTGTTGACAAACTGAAGGCGTACCGCTGTGAGCGTACGGCTGTCGGCGGGCGGCGCCGGGCGCGGTGCCGGCGTTTTATGTTGGGCCGTCGCGGGCAAGTAGCAGAGTGTCGCCAGACCTATACAGGCCAGTCCCGTTTTCATAATCGTGCCTTTACTGGCTCGCCGGCGGCGTTGCCGCACCCAGGGAGCCTACATAGCGTGTTATCCGAAAATTCAGAGCCGTCAAGGGCGGATCAGTCGCCCGTGTCCATTTAAGAGAGGACAGCGTGACCAAACGTTCCTGTATCGTCAGGCTATAAAGAAAACTGCGTACCTGATCGTAGGTGCCGGAGACACTGACCTCATTGGCGATAGGAGTCACTTTTGCGAGATCATCTTTCATCTTCTGGGTGGTCCCTTCCGGCACCGTAATGGTCGGGGGTGGGGAGGCTCCCCACTGGGTGAGGCGCACATGACACTGCGCGGCATTGGCACGCAGCCCACTGACAAAGGTGACCTGTTCCTGCGGCGTGTCGGGAACGATGGTGATAAAGCCGGCTTTGCCCCGTTTCTCGACCCCGGTAATGAGTTCGTGCGCCTCCCGAATCTCCTGCTCTGTGGTTTTTAGTTTCGCCTCCAGCGTCTGCGCTCGACGCACTTCATAGGCGTTGAGGCCAGTCGTCAGACCGATACAGGCGATGGGTATCGCAAAGAGACTAATTTGATAGAGGACTGTTTTTTTCATTCTCTGCTCCCGGCGGCCCTCTGGATGGGAGGCCGCGCCGTTCCCCGGTTCAGGGCATGGGCCGAATTTGGGCCGTGATCTGATAGTGTAATATATCGCCTTTGCCCACTGTGCTGCTGCGGTTGAGCGATTCCAGAGAGACTTTGACGCAGGACGGCAGCCTTCGCAGCGCCTCCAGAAACTGAACGAGGACGGCATCATTGGTCGTCTCTCCGCTTAGATTCAGGATTCCTGGTTTCTCCCGGCTGATCTCCCCGAGGGCAGCGTCCGCCGGCACCACCTCCGCCATCGCATCGACAACAGTCGGTAACGGCTCCCCGACAGGCAGGATTATATTGAGAATATCCTTCTGCCTGCGCACCTCATCCAGCGGCATCCCGCGATATGTACGCAGCTCCTGTCGATCTTCCAGGGCATGCTCCAGTTCGTGGTCCAGATGGTTTGCCTTCTGGCCGACGCGGAACATATTGATAGAGCCGAGCAGCAGCACCAGAATGGAGAAGGCGAGGGCGAACGTCATGCGCGCGCCGATGGCGCCGTGCGCGCGGTTCTCTTTCTTGTTGCCCATCAGATTGAACTGCGGCAGCCCTAGCGGTAGGTTTCCCAGTGCCTGCATGGCCAGTCCGCTCGCGCGCAGAAAACGCAGTGCGGTGGGCTCATCCAGTCGGGAGCGTAACGCCAGGTCGGTGGCCGCCGAAGCGGGCACGGTCGCCACAGTCGCCGCGATATACAGCTTCTGAGACAGCCAGACCGCCAGCGGCTCAAGCTCGGCAAAGCTCGTGACGATCACGATACTGTTCACCGCAGGGGCGTTGGGATACTCACGCCGATAGAACTCCAGAGAGCGTTGCAGCTCGATGGTCAAACTGTTTACGGCCATATTATCCGAAGTATCGGACGGGGTACGAGAAGCGGTCCATACGTCTTTCTCTTCCTCTGCCGGCGAACCGTCCAGGTTGAAGCGAGCGGCTTGCGCTGTGGCGACTTCCGGGTCGGAAGTAGTATTCAATTTGGGCAGGGCATCCAGTTCCGACATGATCTGACGACTGCCCAGATCGATACGGCGATAGACGCGGATCGGTCCTTGATCCATAATGGCGACTTCAGAGACCGAGGTGCCGACCATCAGGCAGAGGCAGGGCGGACGACTATACGAAAGGGTGGAGGCGGCCCGGTACATCGCGACAAGACCAGGTTCCAGGCCAAGGAGATGAATGCCAGCCTGGGCGGCTGTCTGGCGATACCCGGAGAGTATCCGCTCCTCCGACGCCATCAGCAGCAGACGCGGACGCGCCTGGGCGCGCAGATCGCCTGTATCGAGGCGCATGTAGTCGAACTCTCCCTGTGGGTTCGGCAGGATGTTCTGATGCGTGATCTCTCCCTGCACGACCGCAAGCAGCTCGGCTTCCGGAATATTAGGGATATCCAGCACACGCGTCGCCACCGCGCCGGAGGGGATGCTCATCACGGCGTTGCGTGTGCGCGCTCCCATGCGGCTCAGCAGTGTGCCCAACGCGCGTCCTACCAGATCCGGTCGGCAGATCTCTTCGCCATTCATCGAGTCGAGAGGAGTGGGGACGACATCGGCGCGGAGGATGCGAGGATCGGGCCAGGCACCGTCCATCTCCACCACACGGATCTCCGTCGTATTTATCTCGATACCGAGGATAGATCGGCCTTTTTTTGTTGCTCGGTTCATAGCTCCCCTTTGCAGTCGTACCGCACACCCTCTGAGGGAGGCGGTATGGGTCATCATTTACAGTGGTTGGTCGGGCTTGCAGCCCGGAGCGTCAGTGCCCGGATATGGTCCGAGGGCCGTTACGCAGTCGTATCGTCGTCGTCATGTCTCGCGTTCCGCCATCGACTGCTACTGTGATGGTCACTCCCACCGCAACGATCATGGGCATTTCGGCCACGATCGGAGCGTTCGGGTTGGCGGTGGTGGCCCAGCAGGATCCCTGCGCCGGGGTCTTTCCGGTGGCGACATAGTACGTAAATGTCAGCGCCTGCAGGCCGGTCGCGAGTGCCAGGGTCTGGGTTCCCCGCGTTCGGTTCAGTATGTAGGGCTGCGCGGTCGTATCCAGCCAGTAGCGGGAAGTGTTCCCGAGGCTGTCATCGTACAGGGTCAGGGAGGAGACGGTCGCCGCCGTGAGCGTTGGGTTGCCGGCTCCATACGGCTGCGCTTTGCGCAGGTTGTCCGCGAGCCGGTGCATCGGCCGCCATGCCGTCAGCTCGGCGCTGTGTTGATCCATTGCCAACTGGCGCGATACCATGTGGATGCGGATGAACATCAGCAGCATCGAACCGACGAACAGACTTAGAAAAGAGGAGAAGACCAGTTGCAGCATGGCTCCGCCGCGATGGACATGGGGTTTCATATTCCCTCCCTGGAGAGATAGGTGGTCAGCGTTGTTAGAGTCACTCCGGTCGATACCAGGGTGACAGTCGTGGTCACCGTGCGGAGAGCGTTGCCGGCCGGTAAAACGGGATTCGAGGCCGGAATCGTATAGTCGCTGACCACGGTCGTCGCCACTTTGTAACGGGCTGCGGTGGGCGTGCTGTCCAGGTTGTGCGTGCCGATATCGAAATAGTGGACCAGAGGCGCCGATGTCGGCGCTTCCGGTGTCTGGGTGAATCCGGTCTCTTTCAGCGCTTCCACCGTCTGACGCGCCAGATCGCAGGCAACCGCGTTATCGGTGGTCTGCACGGTCAAGAGGACCGAAAAAGACCAGAGTTGGATCATAATAGACATACATAGAACGCAGATGGCGGAGGCCACCAGCACTTCCACGTAGCTCAGACCAGACCGGCGCCGACCCGAAAAGCCGTTTTTCATTCTCGTCTCCCCATTCGGAGCCACGTCAGTTGACCCCGCCGACTTCGAACCACGGTGGAACGCACCCATAGTAAAGCACACTTCCCGTTGGAGAAAAGTAGCCCTGTACGGCAGAGACGGTAGGGTTGCCATTAAAAGTAAACTTATTGCTGAATACCGCCCCAATGATGTTCGGGGTGCCGTTGAAAATCACCCGTCCGGTCGCCGCGTTGTTGATATTGTAGACGCCAGCGTCCAACTCGGAGTTGCCGTTCAGAATGACGTCGTTGGTCGTGGCCAGATAGATGCGGACAGCGTTCGGGGAGGCCGGCGTCGATTTCACGGCGGCGGCGCCTCCATTGAAGACAAAGGTGCTGGAGGTGCCGCTCGGCCCAAACCAGATATTGATCGGGCCGTTCGTGTTGTCGAAAACGATCTTGGAGTTGCCGTTGCAGGTCAGGCTCGTCAGGTAGTAGTTGGCGCCGCCGGCCTTGCCGGCGAAGGTCTGGTTTCCGTTGCCATTTATCAGCACCATATTCGCGTTCTGGCCCGTGGTGGGGATGGCAGGACTGGCGAGAGCATTATCGTTGTGCGCGGCGACGTAGCTGAGGCCCTGAGCCCCGAAAGTGTTGACGGCGATCGTCTCTACCGTAGGCCAGTTCACCGCATTGGCGTTATGAACGACCGTATACGAGCCGTTGGGAGGGCTTTGCCAGTTCGATCCCGCTCCGTTGAAGGTGACGTTCCCGGTAACCGTCGGATGTCCGTTGAAGTTAAAAAAGCCGTTGGTCCCCACGTCGCCATTGACCGTGGTCGCGGAACCGTTCATCAGACCCTCGGAAACTCCAAAAACGGCATAGTTGGCGGTGGGTGTATTCGTATAGGCGACGGCCGCGACTTTTACGGAGCGTGTCAGATTGTTGACTCCGCCCGTGGAGTATATCCAGAGGTTTTTGCCTGGAACCCAGGGCGTCGGCTCCGTGCCATCCGGGTTGCGCTGCGTGACATAGACCTGAAACGTACCTGCTGCCGTGGTATAGGAGGTGCCGGCCGGACCGGTTCCCTGTTTCTGATCTGCTGTCGCCGAGTTGGTGCTGATCTTGCGAAGCTCGTAGTTGATGCCCGCTTCGGCCACCACCAGGGAGTTTGAATAGTCATTTTCGACTTTCACAATCGAATAGTCCGAAACCATCAGTTGGGCCATCCCGGCGAGAAGAATACTTATTATGACCAGGAAGATGAGGACGTGGAGCAGGATGGCGCCGCGACGTTTCTGAAATTGCAATCGGAAAAAAGTCATTTTTAGACTCCTGACGGGAGAGGAGGGCTGGGACAGAGTGTCCTCGGAGAGAGCCTACGCGATTCGGTTCAGATCGAAGAAGGCAGTTCCGACAGGTTTTCTTGAAGCCTGTCGGAACTCTGTGTCCGGTCCGACCCGGTCGGACACAGCCCTGATGCTTCAGGCTTAGTTGTGATCGACGCCCGGCTCGAACGAGCCGTGCAGTGCGTTGGAGCAGACGACCTTGAAGGAGGTACTGATGGTGCCGGCGGCGATTGTATAGGCGGTCGCTCCAGCGACCGGGCAGGCGGGAACCGCCGTCAGGTCGGGTTCAAGGGTGGTGGTGATAGCGCCGATAAATCCTGAAAAGTCGGCGACCCCACTCTTGACGCGGGCAGACGCCACGGCGTTGGCGATGGTCTGCATGTTGGCGCGGCAGGTCTTCTTCTGAGAGTCGGCGACCGCGCTGAGGTAGAGCGGCATGGCGACGGCCATGAGGATGGCGAGGATCAGAACGACGACGAGCAGTTCGATGAGCGTGAAACCTTTGCGGTTTCGGGAAGAGGCGAGCAGTTGCTTGCGGACCATGAGTGTCTCCTTGGTGAGCAGGTTAGGAACGTCGGGTTTCTCTTGGAACGTCTCCGCTCCAGTGATCCTATTGTATTCCAGCGAACAGGAAGAAGACATCTGCGAAATGGCACATTTTGGGATCGATATCGAAATAAAAGGAAGAAGGGGAGAAGAGGAATCGTTGGAGCGTTGCCCATAGCAAGGAGCCTGGCAGTGAAATCGCCAGGCTCCTTGCTGCCAAGAACGTCGGTTTCTTTACTTGGGACCGGCGATGCGCCATCCCGCGGCGATATCCGTGTTGAGCACGCTGCCGCCCAGGTAGGTTGTGCCGTTCATGAACCAGACGGCGCCCTGATTGGTGGTCTGATTCTGAAACACCAGATCCGCGAGGCCATCGCTGTTGTAGTCCGCTACGCCGGCCACCTGCCAATCGGGCGTGAGCGACGCGTTCACGAGATTCCCTCCGATGAAGGATCCGCCGCTCAAATACCAGATGACTACCTGCCCGCTAGTCTGGTTCTGGAAGACAAGGTCGGGATTGCCGTCGCCGTTGAGGTCCCCTGCTCCCTTGACCTGCCATCCTTCCAGCGGTGTGACCGACATCACAAGCCCTCCTTGATAGTAAGGACCATTCATGTACCAGATCGCAATTTGATTGGTCTTCTGATTTTGCAGGACGAGGTCGGATTTGCCATCCCCGTTAAAATCGCCTATTCCTACCACCTTCCAGCCCGCATCCGGCGTGGGGTGGACAGTGTCTCCGCCTGTGATAACCGTTCGGTCGGCGCCCTGGGCATACCAGTAGACGACGCTGTTATCGTTTCGGTTCTGGAGCACCAGCGTGGTCGTCCCGTCCCCTTTGAAGTCGCCGTTCCCTATCAGATCGTAGTCGGTTCCGGGGTTCATAGAGAGGTACGCACCGCCGACGCGGTTAAAGGCGTTCATGTACCATACCGTGATCTGTCCGGTGCTCGGATTCTGAAGGAACATATCACTCTTGCCGTCGCCGTTGAAGTCGGCAGACACCCGGGGAATGTTGACATTCGAATTTAGCTTGGTCACGAAGGAGCTACCGTCTCTGGCTCCCCGGTTGGTTCGCTGAAAGGCGCCCGCCGTAATGGGGAAGTCCAGCGAGGCGGCGGATCCGGTGATATAGGCGTTGCCTGCGGAATCGACGGTGATGCCGTTGCCCTTATCACCGGCCGTTCCTCCAAGGTAGGTCGAGTAGAGGAGGGTCGTGCAGGCCGAGTCCATTTTGGTGACAAATCCATACAGGCTCGCGCTGATATCGCGTTTGGTCGTCTGATTCGCGCCTGCGGTCGTGGGAAAGTCGGTCGAAACCGTATAGCCGGTCAGAAAGGGATGGCCCGAAATGTCGAGCGTAATGCTGCTGCCGGCTTCGTAGCCCGTTCCGCCCAGGAAGGTAGAGCAGAGGAGGCCTGTGCCGATGGAGTTCAGTTTCGTCACAAACGCGCTCGAGCCTCCAGCGCTCGATTTTGTCGTCTGGTAGGCGTTGTTCGTCGTCGGGAAGTCGGTCGAGCCCGTATAGCCCGTGACGTAGGCCTCCCCTGCCGAATTGAGCGCGATGCCGTTGCCCGACTCGTAACTGCTGCCGCCCAGATAGGTCGAATAGAGCAGAAGCGTGCCCGCCGCATTGAGTTTGGTCACAAAGGCGTTCGTGCTGCTGCTATGGTTGGTCGTCTGGTAGGCGTTGGGCGTCGCGGGGAAATCGGTCGAGCCTGTGTAGCCCGTGATGTAAGCGTTCCCGGCGGAATCGATGGCGATGCCGCTTGCCGACTCGTAACCGCTGCCGCCCACATAGGTCGAATAGACCAGACCGGTGCCCTCCGCATTGAGTTTGGTCACAAAGGCGTTTGTATTGAATGTGCTGTGATTTGCCCTTTGGTAGGCCCCATAGGTGACAGGAAAGTCGGTCGAACTCGTATAGCCGGTGATATAGGCGTTGCCTGAGGAATCGACCGCAATGCCGTTGCCGGTGTCGCCGACCGAGCCGCCCAGATAAGTCGAGTAGATAAGAGCGGTGCCTGTCGCGTTGAGCTTCGTAACGAAGCCGGTGGCGGCATTGAAACTCGTTCTCTGCCGGGCGCCGATCGTCGTGGGGAAGTCGCTCGAATCCGTCTCGCCGGTGATATAGGCGTTGCCTGCAGAGTCGATCGCAATGCTGTTGCCCGACTCATAGCCGCTGCCGCCCAGATAGGTCGAGTAGATAAGCGTCGTACCGTCCGCGCTGAGTTTCGACACAAAAGCATTGGCACGTGTGGTGCTCCGGTTGGTAGGCTGGTAGGCTCCGGCGATTTTGGGGAAGTCGGTTGAGCTTGTAATGCCTGTAATAAAGGCGTTGCCTGCGGAGTTGATCGCAATGCCGTTGCCGGCTTCGCCGATGCTGCCCCCCAGAAAGGTGGAGTAGACGAGGGCCGGATCGATCACCAGTTGCCTGCCCGCATTGTAGCGGCTGAGCGCAAAGCGAACCGTCGGCTGGCCCTGTGCGCTGTGAGAGAGCCTGTATCCGCACGCCACTCTCTGTCGCCCCGTTCTGTTCTCCTGGTAGACCATCGGTCTCTGCCAGGTCAGTGTCCGGCCATGCACCTTCACTTCCAGATCGCCCGCACGGTTTACCCGCACCTTATCCGCGCCGGCGAAGCGCAGAGTGATCTGGCGGGGGTCGGCGTGCGGCGCCACCACGAAGTCGTACTCCAGATGCTGCCGACTGCCATAGTAGACCATGTCGACTCCGTGGTAGATGCCCCGGTACCGGGCCTTCGCGAACGTGGAAGCTCCGGCCTGCCATCGGCTGCGGTCTCGGCCGACGAAGTAGTTGACCTTCCCAGGCAGAGCCTGCTCTCCTATGGCTTCGGCTTTGCCGTTGGCGCCCACCATCTGCATCCGCAGCACAGAAGCCAACCCGATCTTACGGACAGAGGCATGTGAGCGCGCCAGAGGAGCGCAAGAAGGAGCTAAATCACCGGTCTGCGGCGCGTCGAACGCGAAAACGGCCTCTGTCGGCGTCAGAAAGAGAGTGGAGTGGGGCTGATGCACCAGGAACTGTACCCGATGATCGACCTGTCCCTGATTGCGCTCGAAGGCTACAGGCAGGTGGGCGAAGTTCCGGGAGGCTCTGGATCTGGTCGCAGAAGCAGTCGGCGTCGATGCGGTCGCTACCCTGGTGTGAGGAACAGGCGCTGCGGACTGCTGGGAGTGGGCCGGCGTGAGGGCGCAGAGGCTGGCAGCCGGTATCAGCAGAACGCCCGCCCGCAGCCGGCGCTGAAACAGTAGTGGTACGAGACTCATGACACGACTCCCCTCGGAAAAGAAAGCTTGCGGAGTAGGGACATCGGGGTTCTCACGCCACCGTCCCTTTCCGAGCTGAAAGAGAAGGCTCCGACAGGTCTTTCCAGGGCCTGCCGGAGCCTTTTTCCACAGCCTGTGAGGGCTACAGAGAGATGCAGAAACTACTTGCTGTCTACGCCCGGTTCGAACGTTCCATGGCCGGTCGCGCTGCAACTGACCTTGAAGGTGGTAGGGTCGCCGCTGGTGCCGTTGATCAGGGTGTAGGCTCCGGAGTTCGGGCAGGCCGGGGCCGCCGTCAGGTCCGGCAGGTTGACGGTGGTGACGCCGCCGGTGATCAGGGTGCCATAGTCGGCCGCCCCGCTCTTGGTACGGGCTGCCTGCACGGCGTTGGCGATGGTCTGCATGTTGGCGCGGCAGGTCTTCAGTTGAGAGTCGGCGACCGCGCTGAGGTAGAGCGGCATGGCGACGGCCATGAGGATGGCGAGGATCAGAACGACGACGA
>JBBQPO010000197.1:0-11782 GCA_038217285.1 Chthonomonadales bacterium | reverse complement strand
GACATCTGCGGGCGGTCGAGTTCGACATCAATGCGGCCCTGATGATCGGCTGCCTCTACGGTATCCTGACGACCCGTCCACGCGAGATCGTGCAGACCCTGGCTGGCGCGATCACCGAAGGGATCAAGTCTGTCGCGCCGGTGCTCGGTCTGATGATCGGGATCGGCATGGTCGTGACCGCGCTGCTGTCCGATCCCGTGAAAGCTGTCATGCGCCCCCTGCTGGAGAGTGTCGTACCGCACTCACCCTGGACGTATGTGCTGTTCTTCGGCCTGCTCAGCCCGCTCGCGCTCTATCGCGGCCCGCTCAATCTTTATGGGCTCGGCGCGGGCATCGGCGTCATTATGACAACGCTACTTGCGCCGTCGCTGGTCATGGGCGCGCTGATGTGTACCGGCATGGTGCAGGGAGTGTGCGACCCTACCAACACCATGAATGTCTGGGCGGCAGGTTTCACGAGAACGGACGTCAACGACATCCTGAAATCTACCCTGCCGTATCTCTTCCTGGCGACCCTCCTGGCCCTCCTCCTTATCGCGCTGACCCGCTGGTAGCATCCGAACAGGGCTTTTCGCCCCTCCGCGTCTCTTACGTACCGACCGGACGTTATTTCCCGGTAAGCCACTGGCGGCGCAGGCGCAGTTTGTCCAGGGTTACGGAGTGATCGGGCGTGATCTGCCACGGGTAGCGGTTGGCGGACCCCATCGTGAAGGCAATGTCGATGCGCGCGCCGCCACGACCGACGGTGATGGTCAGCGGCTTGCCCGGCGCAGTGGTGCGCAGGAGTTGGGCCATGCCGCGCATTTCGGTCTGCCCGCTGACAGAGGCGATTCTGTCACCAGCCTTGAGCCCGGCCTTTGCGGCGGCGCCCTCGGCGTTGATCTCCCCTACGCTCAGCGACTGGAACTGGCGGTCCGGCTGGAGTGTCATGCCGGAATCCGGGATGGCGACGGGGGTCTCGGCGCGGGCGAGGTTCAGGCCGACGACTCGGAGGCACTCCGCGAAGGGAAGCTCCTCTGTACTGCGCGCGGCCAGGTCGTAGAAGTCGGAGAGATCCTGGCCGCTGATGCGGTTGACGGTCTTTTTGATGTCGTCCTCTCCGAAGCCGGGGCCGTCGCCCCGGCCGCACTGCACGTAGAGCGCGCGGATCACATCGTCCAGACTGTGGACGCCTCTGGTGACTTCGCGGATCTTCAGATCCAGGCAGAGCCCGATCATCTCTCCTTTGGTGTAGTAGGAGAGGCCCCCGAAGCCCTGGCTGTTGTTGGCGTCGAAGACATGCAGGCTGGACTGATCGGCGGAAACCTTGAGCCGCGCAGGGTTGTTCTGAAGCGCGGTGATCGTGTCGGAGAGATGTTTGAGATACTCCGCATCGGTGTTGAGGCCGCCACGCCGCGAGAGCAGATCGCCGTAGTAGCTGGTGACCCCCTCGGACCACCAGAGGTTGGCTGTACGCGGCGGATCGACGTAGTCGAAGGGGCCGAGGACGAACGGCCGGATTCGCTTGACGTTCCAGAGGTGGAAGTATTCGTGGGCGATGACGGAGCGGACCCGATCATCGACCAGACTGCTCATGCTGATCTCGGTCGATCCCAGGTGCTCCAGTCCTCCTCCTCCCCCGCTTCGGCTGGCGTTCGTGCGGAACTGAAAGATATACCGGTGATAGGGCGCGTCGCCGAAGAACGCGGTCTCGGTCTCTGCGACCCGTTTACAGTAGCTCACCAGCTTCGCCCGGTCTAGGCCAGTGGCGTCACCGTAAATCACCACACTGTGCGGTTTGCCGCCGGCCTCGAACTGCTTCTCCACAAAGTCTCCCATCTCCACCGGTGCATCGGCGAGCACGTCGTAAGAGGGTGCGGTGAACCCATGCAGCGCTGGCTCCGATGTCCGCTCGGCGCTCTCGGTCGGGTCCAGGCTGGTCGCGATCTTCCACACTTTCGCTCCCACAGGAGTCGCCAGCGACAGGGCGACTGGCTCGCTCTTGCGTCCCACCACATAGAGGTAGGTGCGGGGGCCGTTGATATGGGCGCGCTGCGGTACGCCGTTCGTCTCCACCGCATCGACCTTGTTCACCGAATATTGAACATGGAGAAGGTCCGCACCGTTGGCGGCGATCTCCCAGGTGTTCTGGTCCGGGTGGTAGATCTTGAGCGGCTTATGAAGCCCATCTTCGGCGGAGAGATTGGCGATATTCGCCGCGTAGTTGCCGGACATATAGGCCCCAGGCGACCAGACAGGGATCTGCACCCGTACCGTCAACTCCCGGACATGTGGAATATCTATCCGCACCTGGAAGGACTTTTCCGCCGTGCGCGCTTCCACTTGATACATGATGACGTTCTGGGCGATTGCAGGGGAGATGCCGAGCAGGCAAAACAGCGGGATTGCCAGGAAGGGGCGGATGAGACGCATGGCGGAACTCCTAAAGTTTTGACGGGATCGAGCGGGGCGGCATTCCAGAGGAGACGCCGCGATTCTGATCCGTGCTTGCGGTTCGGTTCGACTTCGCGGAAGCGGATTCCTGCCGTTACTACGGGGCAACAGAGTCATTTGACGGAGGTTTCCGACGACCTTGTCCCGAAACTACCGTGGCAGAGCGGGCCGCCGCGCGACCTGTTCGCCTCTCTGCAGATCTGCAACGACAGAAGGTGCGACAATGCGATGCTTATGTCCGTTCATGGTGATGCTTTTTATGGTGCTTCTTTCTCCCGCTCACGCGCAAGGCGCTCGCAGTGACTACGAACGAGCGAACAGCCTGGGGCAGTTCGTCGCGGGCAAAGTGTTCCGCTCCGCTGTCAAACCGAACTGGATCTCCGGCGGTGATCGGTTCTGGTATCGCAACGACCTCGCGGACGGGCAGCGAGAGTTCGTGCTGGTCGACCCGGCCCACGCGACGAAAATGCCGGCGTTCGACCATGCCCGCATCGCCACCGGGCTCACGAAGGCACTGGGCCGGGAGGTCACTGCCGAGCATCTGCCCATCGAGCGGATCATGTTCGTCACCGACAGGCCTGTGTTGTTGCTACAGGTGCAGGAAAAGAGCTTCGCCTGCGACCTGAACACCTACGAAGTCAAACCGGCGACGGAGGCTCTGGGCCATGCCACGCCTCTGTCGCCTGCCGCCATGCCGCACGGTTCGACGGGCGGGGCGGAAGAGACGCACCTTAGCTTTCGAAACAAAACCCCTGCCGATGTCGCGCTGCTCTGGATAGACAGCGAGGGCCAGCGACACGATTACGGCGTGTTGCGCTCCGGGGAGACTCGGGAAGTGCATACCTATGTGGGGCATCTCTGGCTGCTGACCGAAAAGACGGGCAAGCCGCTCGTAGCCTTTGTCGGAACGGACATGCCGCTTTTGGCGGTCGTGGACGGTCTTGTCGCCGCCCCCCACCGCGCTCGGGAGCGCGATCCCGCTCTCGCTCCAAACCAGAAATGGCGCGCGTTCGTGAAGGACCACAATGTCGTTCTACAGGATACCAGCAGTAATGAGGAGACCCAGATCACGCACGATGGCGCCGCTGCCGATGCCTATGAAGGAGAACCGATCTGGTCGCCGGATGGCTCCAGGTTCGTCCTGTTCAAAACCGTTCCGGCGCAGGAGCACAAGGTCTATCTCGTCGAGTCGTCTCCGGCGGACCAGGTTCAGCCGAAGCTGCACACGATCGACTACCTCAAGCCGGGCGACCGGATCGCGCATCAACGACCGCATCTGTTCGATGCCGCCACAAAGCGTGACATTCCCATCAAGGACGATCTGTTTCCCAATCCATGGGAGATTTCTCGGGTCGAATGGCAGCCGGATGGGCGACGTTTCACGTTTCTCTACAATCAGCGCGGGCATCAGGTGATGCGGTTGATCGCTGTCGATGCGGTGACGGGCGACACGACGGCGATCATCGATGAGCAGGCAAAAACGTTTATCGACTGGACGAACAAAGTCTCCCTGCACTCCCTGAATGCGACGCACGAAGCGATCTGGATGTCGGAGCGCGACGGCTGGAATCACCTCTACCTCTACGATACGGCCACGGGCAGGGTGAAGAATCAGATCACGAAGGGCGAATGGGTGGTTCGGGGTGTGGATCGCGTCGATGAGGTAAAGCGACAGGTCTGGTTTCGAGCAGGCGGCATCCGAATGCGGCAGGATCCGTACTATATCCACTTCTGCCGCGTGAATTTCGACGGTACCGGCCTGACCGTCCTGACGGAAGGAGATGGGACGCATGCGATTACGCCCTCGCCGGACGGCAGATATTTTATAGACACCTGCTCGCGGGTCGATCTGCCGCCCGTGACGGAACTTCGTCGTGCCGAAGATGGCAAGAAGGTACTGGATCTGGAGCGCGCCGACGCCACGGCCCTTACCGCGACAGGCTGGCGATTTCCCGAGCGATTTGTGGCCAAAGGCCGGGACGGTAAGACGGACATCTATGGGGTGATCGTGCGCCCCTCGAACTTCAATCCGCGGCGTAAGTACCCTGTTATCGAAAACATCTATGCCGGACCGCAGGGCTCGTTCGTTCCGAAAGCGTTCTCTCCGGCCTCGGGCCTTCAGCAGATGGCCGAGCTCGGTTTCATCGTCGTGCAGATCGACGGCATGGGGACTAACAACCGCTCGAAAGCCTTTCATGACGTCTGTTGGAAGAACCTGGGCGACGCCGGATTCCCGGATCGTATCCTCTGGATTCAGGCGGCGGCGGCGAAATATCCTGCCTTCGACCTGACCCGTGTCGGCATCTACGGCACGTCGGCCGGAGGGCAAAATGCGCTCGGTGGGCTGCTGCAGCATGGCGACTTCTACCGGGCGGGTGTGGCCGACTGCGGGTGCCACGACAACCGGATGGACAAAATATGGTGGAACGAACAGTGGATGGGCTGGCCCGTCGGCCCGCACTACGCCGAACAGTCGAACGTGACTCTCGCGCCGAAACTGCACAGCAAACTGCTTCTCATGGTTGGCGAAATGGACAACAATGTCGATCCCGCGACGACGATGCAGGTCGTCAATGCGCTGATCAAGGCCGATAAGGATTTCGACCTGCTGGTCTCTCCGGGCAGCGGCCACGGAGTCGCCGGGACGCCTTACGGGAAACGGCGATTACAGGACTTCTTCGTGCGCAACCTGCTCGGAGTCGAACCCCGCGCCGACGCCAAAGCGCCCGCCGCGAACTGAGGAATTTGGACTGGAACTGCTATAGAGGTGGTTGTATGTCCGTGTGAGGAACGAAAACCGCCGCCCTTCGGCACTGAACAAGGGAGTCAAAGGAGACGATCGTGCTGGAAGCGCCGGAAGTGCTAAGTGTGGAACCGCAAACGGGCGAGGCGGTCGTTACCGCCAGTGGTGTCGATGCGCGCGGCCTGTCGACCCTCGCGCTGTTGATGGGCTTAGGCTGGCTCGGCACGAATCTGGGAATCGCGGTCGCCGACCTGCCGCTAAAGTTCCTGCTGAAAGACAACCTGCACTGTACTGCGGCGGCAGTGTCGGCATTCTTCGCGCTTGGGGCGTTCACCAACTACATCAAACCTCTGGCCGGCGTGCTGGTCGATAGTGTGCCGCTGTTCGGGACGCGGCGGCGATGGTACCTCATCCTCAGCTTGCTGGGCTCCGGCGTGTTCTGGATTTTGCTGGCCCTCGTACCGCGCACCTACAATATTCTGCTTGTAACCTACGCCATTCTGTACGTCACCATCGTTTTTACGAGCACTTCTCTCGGCGGAGTCATGGTGGAGGTCGGACAGCGGTTCAACGCGGCCGGTCGGCTGACAGCGCAGCGCATCGGAGCTTTTCGTCTGGGCAGTCTGCTGGGCGGCCCCATTGGAGGTTATCTCTCCAGCGCGCGGTTCATAGCGGCGATGGGGCCGGTCTACTTCCTGGTCACCATGGGCATTGCGTCCTTCCTGCATCTTATCCTGGTCCCCCTCTACTATTTCGGTCTACCGGAACCGCCGACCGCCCGCCTGGATCGGTCGGTCCTGGTCGAGGCGTTAAGGCAGTTTAAGATCTTGTTGCGCAGCACCACGCTCTTGAGCGCCGCCTTAATGATCTGTCTTATCGCGGCCTCCCCCGGCTTTGGAACCCCTCTGCTGTTCCATCAGACCGACGTACTTCATTTTGACAAGCGACTCGTCGGCATGCTGGTGCTGGTGGCGGCGGCAAGCGGCCTGCTGACAACCTTCGTCTACTTTACCGCGTGTCGAAAAATGAACCTCCGCATACTCCTGACCGGTAGTATCATCGTACACGCGCTCGGAACGCTCACCTATCTCTACTACCATAATCAGACATCGGCCATCGTTATCACGGCGATCAGTGGGATTACGGGGACGCTGGCTATGCTGCCGGTCTACGATCTGGCGGCGCGAGGCACTCCCAAGGGAAGCGAGGCGATCGGTTACGCGGTCATGATGAGCGTCTGGAACTTCACCAACGCCATGTCCGACTGGATCGGCTCGACGCTCTACAGTCGTTTTCATCTGACGTTCCGCGACCTCGTCTGGGTGAACGCCGGAACGACGATCCTCGTGCTAGTCGTCGTGCCGTTTCTGCCGCTCGTCCTGATGTCACGGCGTGACGGCGCCTCCACCTGATGTCTGCTGTGAACGTCTGCTCTGTGCAACTTTGGCGGTGCGCCTCCGGTCAATGAGGATACCGGGACTAGAACCAGTAGGCCCGGTCATTCGTAAACGAAGGACGAATGGTTTGGGGTGTGGTTGGATATCGCCCCGGCCCGATGTTGGGCAGAGCAAGGAGTGGGATGTCTACACCCCCGGAAATCCTCGAAGTCGAAAACGAACCTGCGATGGGAAGATCGAGTCTTGGAGCGTTCCCCGCCGAATCGTTGCGGGCTGTCGAGGGCGATACCGGCCAGGAGATCTCTCTGGTCGAGAATCCGGTCCCTCTGCCTGGTGGCCCTCTTGTAGGCCCTCCGCCGACTTCTCAGCGCGATATTCACCGACAGGTCTGGAACCTCGCCTGGCCGTCCGTGATGACGATGCTGCTGCAGACCTTCAACAGCCTGATGGATATGTTCTTCGTCGGGCATCTGCCGAACGCCTCGGCAGCGCTGGCGGCCACCGGAGTCGGCGGCAGCATCATCTTCCTGCTCATCTCGCTCGCCATGGGAGTCTCCGTCGGAACCACCGCTCTGGTCGCCCGCTTTACCGGTGCAAAGGAGCCGGAACAGGCGGCGTTTGCCACAGGGCAGTCGATAACGTTGAGCTTCCTCATGGGTCTGGTGTTCGGAACGATTACCTATATTGGCCGGGGACCGATGGTGGCGCTGATGCTCGACGCGCATCGCAGTCCGGAACCGGCCATTCTGTGCAGTCAGTTTCTCGGGGCGGCCCTCTTCTGCGCCTTACCGCTCTTCCTCATGAACGCCTTGATGGGCGCATTCCGTGGGCTGGGAGATACCCGTACCCCCCTGCTGATCACCTGTGTCACCATCGCAGTTCACATCTCCGGCAATGCCGTTTTGATCTATGGCAGGCTCGGCTTTCCCATGCTGGGAGTGCGCGGCGCAGGCATTGCGCTGGCATCCTCGGTCTGGGTCGGATGCGCTCTCTATATCTATGCGCTGCTGCGTCACTCCCCCTTGCGCGGCAGACTCCAACGTCGGCATCTCCGCCTCTCGACGGAGTGGGCCTGGCGCATCCTGAAAATCGGTATTCCGGCAGCGCTTCAGGCCCTGATTCGGACGCTCGGCATGATGTCGTTTACAGGGCTGTTGGCGCGAACGGTCGAGGGAGCGGCGGGAGTGGCGGCGATGCAGATCGGGCTACGGGCGGAAGGGATCGCGTTCATGCCCGGTTTCGGTTACAGTGTGGCGACATCCGCCCTGGTCGGGCAGAGCCTGGGCGCGAAAGATACGGTACGGGCCGAGCGCTATGCCTGGGCGGCGGTCGTGCAGAGCGTGGCCGTCATGACGTTCATGGCCGTCGTTTTCTTTAGTTTTGCCGCTCCGCTGGTCCGACTCTTCACCCACGACCTGACCGTGCTGCGGCTGGGCACCGACTACCTGCGCATCAACGCCGCCAGTGAGCCGTTTCTGGGAGTTTCGATGGTGCTGATCGGGGCGCTGCAGGGCGCGGGCGACACCATCCGCCCGACCTGGATCACCTTTATCACGATGTGGGTGTTCCGTCTGCCATTCGCCTATTTCCTCATGTTTACGCTGCATCAGAACACCCATGGGGCCTGGGTAGCCTTCTGTCTGACCACCATAATCGGCGGCTTCATGACCTACGGCCTCTTCCGGTCCGGCACATGGAAGAAGATAAAGGTGTGAATCTACCCTTGACAGAATGGGTCACCCGTGGCATACTACTCTTCGTAAATCACATAGCGAACGTTTCGCTCACCGCAGACAGCCGGTGTCCGACCTTCGGGTCGGACTTAATTCCTGAGAGGGAACCTGCCGAGGTCGAGATCCCAGTATCACTAAGTGTGTCAGGAGTTCTCCTGCCGCCGGGATTCGCCGCCGTCTGCGCTTTTAGCGCGAAGGGGTGAAGGCCCGGTTTTTGTTTGCCGCCGCTGCCGCCTCTTCACACCGTGCTCTTTACGGTAAACTCAGGGAAACGAGAGAAACCCTATGCCTATCGCCAAGCCAAGTCCAAGAAAAGAACTGCTCGTCTCCGACCTGCGCGCGATCCTCGCGACCAGCAAAGGGGCGATCCTGACCGACTATCGCGGCCTCACCGTCGCGGAGGTCAGTAAACTGCGCCGCAAACTGCGCGAAGACAATGCCGAGTACCACATCGTCAAGAACACTCTGCTCAAGGTCGCGATGGGTGGAAAGATCAGCCCCGAGCTGGACAAACTGCTCACCGGCCCTACGGCGATCGTGTTCGCCAAGAGCGATGTCATCGCGCCCGCCAAATCCATTCTGGACTTCGTGACCGCTACGAAGAACAAGCCGGATGTCCGCGTCAAGGGCGGCTATATCGACGGTAAAGTCTACAACCTCGCCGAGGTCACCGCGCTTTCCAAGCTGCCGTCCCGCGAAGTTATCCTTTCGCAGTTCGTCAGCACACTCGACGGCCCCATCAGCAACTTCATCGGTACGCTTAACAGCATCATCAGCGACTTCGTCCTGACGATCGACGCGATCGCCGAACAGAAGGGCGGGAGCGCCGAAGCCGCCGCGTAGTTCTGTTTTTCACTGATTATCAACCTTGTTCGCATGAAGGAGAAACCAACCCATGCCGCCCCTTAGCAAAGACGAGATCGTCGAAGCGATCAAATCCATGTCCGTTCTCGAACTGTCCGAACTCTCCAAGGAACTCCAGGAAGTCTTCGGCGTCACCCCGTCCGCGGCTGTCGCCGTGGCCGCTCCGTCCGGCACCAGCGGCGCTCCTGCCGCTGCGGCCGAGGAAGCCCCCACGAGCTTCGATGTCATCATGACCTCCTTTGGTGAGAAGAAGATCAACGTCATCAAGGTCGTGCGCGAAATCACCGGCCTCGGCCTCAAAGAGGCCAAGGATATGGTCGAAGCCGTTCCTTCCAAGATCAAAGAGGGCCTTAACGCCGACGAAGCCAAGGCGCTCAAAGAGAAACTCGAAGGCGAAGGCGCTTCGGCGGACATTAAGCCCGCCGGTTAGGTTCGGACTTCCCGATGTTGGCCGGGTCGGTGGCGACACCGTTCTCCCGGAACAACAACAAGCGCAGGTAACAACGACGTTACCTGCGCTTTTTTCTGTTTGGGCAAATGAAACGAGAGGAGCCTGAGTCTATCCCAATTGTGGGACGGCTCAGGCTCCTCTCGCTTTGTGCGCGAAGTGAACGGGTTAGAACGAGTGGGGGCCGTCGTAGTTGCGGATGAGGCCGATGACTTTGCCGATGATATGGCTGTCTTCGCGGCGCACTTCGATCGGTTCGTAGGCGGGATTGGAAGCCAGCAGACGGACGCCTTCCCCGGTGAACTGAATATGTTTGACGGTGGCTTCGTCCCCGAGCAGGAAGGCGACGAGATCGCCGTTGTCGGCCGTGCGCTGCTCTTTGATGATGACAAGGTCACGCGGCATGATGTGCGCGCCGATCATCGAGTCGCCTTTGACTTGCAGGGCGAAGACATTGTTCATCGTGCCGACCATCTCCTGCGGCACGGGGATATGGCCCTCGATGTTCTGGGTCGCGGTGATCGGTACACCGGCCGCGATGGTGCCGATCAATGGCACGAGCGTAACGTTGCGGTTGGGCGCAGTCGAGCCGGTCTTGCCGATAACAGTGATAGCGCGGGCCGTATTGGCACGCTTGATATAGCCCTTGCGCTCCAGTGCATCCAGGTGCACCGTGACGCCTCGCAGGCTGGATATTTCGAAGTGATTGCCGATTTCGCGGATACTCGGCGGATAGCCCTTGTCATTGACATAGTCGAGAACAAAAGCCAGGATTTTTTCCTGCTTGTCGGTTAGCCCTCTGGTCATAGTTCCGATCCCTCCCCTGTACGTATAATAGTTCACGCACTCTCGTCTACTATACTCCACTACTTTCGTATGTGTCAAGGGCACGGAACCGCAAAACCGCGCAATTCTGTCTCACCGGAAGGAAATTGCCTGTAAATCTGTCGTACTGCCTGCTTCTGCGGGTAAAATACCGCTGACTCGTTGAATCAGGCGGCCTTTCGGTTGCGCCTGCGGGAGGCCGTGGCAGGAACGGCGGCAGCGTTCGTGGTGAGAACGGCTTGGTCGTGTTCCGCCCGCAAAGCGGTCATGGTCACGGTAAAGGCATGTTCCAGTGCGTAAAAACCGGGATAGGCCGACAGCACCTCACGGAATCGGGTATATTCCAGGGAAGCGGCCTGAAAGATACCCAGCGCCTCGCACGGTTCGCCCATCAGGGCTTTCGTGCGCGCCAGAGCCAATTTGTCCGCGATCTCTTCGTAAATGTCACTCAATGTCGATTCAGTTTGCATCGCACTACTCTCCTGTCATGAAAGCGGTCTTGCCTGTCGCCCTCGCTCATCCACTCCGGGCAAAGGCTCCAGACCGGAAACGCCAGGAGGAGGTGCAAATAAATATTTTCCGCCTCTTTCCGGTTTGCAGGGGCAGGTGCAGAGTAGGGAAACAGAAAGGGTGCAGGAAAGAGATGAGCCACGGATTAGAGGCGATGCCACAGACTCAACCGAACCCTTGCGTGACCGGAAGCCCGGACGGCATTCGTCCTCTGGCTTCGGGGAAGCGGTATCGTGAACCGGACGTGCTGCGGCAGATCGAAGCGCTGCGGCGATGCAGTCGCAGCGAGTTTCGGCAGCGCGTCGAAGTCCGCGAGCACACGCAGCCGGGATTCGTCAGCGAAGAGGCTCTCGTCTATTTCGTGCGGGAACGGCATCTGGCTGGCCAGTCCGCGGAGGCGGGGGATCTGATCGCGCTGCTGGAAGAGCGCTGCCGCAAGCGCGTGGCCCGCACCCTGGCCGGATGGACCCAACTGAATGAGACGCAGCGCGAGGACTGTTATCACGATGTCATCGGAACCATGTTCCTGGCCCTCATCAGTCTGGAGACGAAAGACGAGTTCTGGGAGATACGCTTCTGGCACTGCCTGGACTGGAAACTCTCCAACGTCGCGCAGAAGTACCATACCGTCGCTCAGAACGAGTTTGTGCCGAACAGCGCCGAGAACGACGAAGGTCATACGGTCGACTACATCGGCAGTCTCGCCGCACCGAATCGTCTGACGACCGACCAGCGTCTTCTGGTCCGGGAGGCCCTGCAGCTCTTGACACAGGACCAGCGGGTCGTTTTTATCCTCTTCCACTACGAACAGTGGACCCAGGAAGAGATC
>JBBQPO010000196.1:0-11799 GCA_038217285.1 Chthonomonadales bacterium | reverse complement strand
GCAGCCCGTCAGGCCTTGCTTCCCCTCCCCGACCTTAATGAACTTCCCTATATTCATCTATGGCGAAACAAGAAGGAGGAGATGTATGTTGAGGTATTCGATGAGCCATGGAAACTGACTCCAAACCAGTACAAAATGCTGTGGCTGCTCGCAGAACGCAAGAACCGCCCTGTGCCCACTGCTGTCGTGCTGGAAGAGGTTTATGACAGCCTCGATGCACAGGAGGCGCTCAAACAATTGGTGAAGAACTTCCGCATGCGTATTGGTAAGGCTTGCGAACCTTGGTTTGGGATCACCGATCCAGGCCAAACCAAAAAAATTGCCGAAGCTGTCCTCGCCAACGATGCCAAAGCAGGGTGGATTTTGAATGCGCGCATCGTGATCGACGACTGATCGCCTGACTTCTACCGGATGGGATCTATTTGGGTTGATAGTAAGCCAGCATCATGCCATCGCGAATCGGAACCAGACTGCTGATAAACTCCGGATCCTGTGTAAGGAGACGGGTGACTTCGCGAATCCCAACGATGTCTGGAGACTGATCCGTATCGTCGAAGATCGCCCCCTCCCAAAGCATATTGTCAATGATCAGAGCGCCGCCCGGCCTCAGCTTTTCCTTGATAACCGGGATCGAAGCCGGATAGCCGTCCTTATCTATATCGTTAAAGATGAGATCAAAGGGGCCCTCCGTATTTCTGAGGGTTTCAACGGCTTCGCTGACATGAAATTGCACGGTATCGGCGTAGCCCATTCGGCTTAGATAGCTGCGGGCCAGTTGGGACATGTCTTCCTCCCAGACGACATGGTGCACAATGCCGCCGCCGTTCTCTTTCACCGCACGTGCGAACCAGGCCGTCGAATACCCGAAACCAGATCCCAATTCGAAGATATGCCGCGCCCCCATCATTCGGGCGATCAGATAGTTATGATAGCCTGCCGCCGCTCCGATTATGAAAAATCCGATTTCCTTTGCATACGCTTCCATTTCTTCCAGAATGGGATCTCGCGGAGGCACGAGACTATCCAGATAGGCCACCAAACGCGGATAGATTGGTTCAGACATCTTGTTTCCCTTAAGTTAGACTTCCGTTGAAGTGGTGTCTCTATTGTTAAGACACGGCACCCGGTTACTGACTAATGACTGGCTCGAACAACGATAGGGCCTAATTTTTCGAAGACCCCGATGCTCTGTACGGAGGCAAATTCCTTCTTGAGATCGTCCTCGACCACGCTCAAAACCCACTTCTGGTCCGGGTCCCTGACAGGGTAGGTTGCCACAAGCAACGGACGGCCATCTTGATATTCCAGCGAGAGTTGAACCTCGCCAAGCGATAAGTGCTTTCGGAAGTGCTGCACCTGGAAACACAGGTACTCGAGTTCCTTCAATCGCATCTGATCGTTCGGATCTACCACCTGCTCTTCATGAATACGAAGCCGTTCTACGATGGACTGTGGATTCATGTCGTCCCAGACGTCCCGGACATCCGTCACCAGATCGGACTCGAGTTTGACCGTGAGTTCCTGCAACAGCGCCTCAATCTCGTGCTGGCTCTGGCGGCGAATGACTGTATGCTGGAGGCCGACCCCCGCACGCATATAATCGACGTCCAGGGCATCGGCCAGCCTGAGAATCCCAGCAAGCAACTGGGTCCGCAAGATGCAGTTGCGTCCCTCGTACCGGTGCTTTCGGCTCAGCATATAGTACTGTTTCTCCGGCGCGCACGGACGCACCTCGAACTGGTAGCGGCTCGTGTCCATTTGGACTGGAGTACTGCCGGTGAGCGGTGGCTTACTGGGGTGGTAAAGCGACAGGTAACCGATGGCTTCTTGCGCCCAGCGATCAAGTCCGATGAGTTCTCCGCTTTCTTGCTTCAATTCGTACTCTATGATGAGGCTGTGCATCTTGCGTACATCGTGTTTGTCCGTTAGCGTCACGACCCGGTCATCGCTTGTTCGCGCGCGCCCGCCACTATTGCCGGAATCGTGCAGAATAGCCGCCCCGGCAAGCGCGTAGAGTTCTGGCGCCGTCAAAGGCGGATCCAGAAGCTGGGCTTGTTGCAGGAGCCCGACAAGGTGGGCGACAATGCGGTAGACATGCTCCACGTGTTGCCAGTCATGCAACGCCATTCGGTTAATTTTGGAGAAGTCCCACATCGCATTCACGTAAAGTTGCCACTCCGTCCGACTGTCTACGAGATCCTGATACAGCCATTCCCATTGCCCCCCTGGGAAGAGCGGCGAGAAAGGGTCGGATAGCTCGTTCGCCTTGATCGTGGCTTCGACAGCGTCTGCTACTTGCGTCATTGCCTGGCGAGCGGAGATCACCATGGGTTGGTGGCTCCGGTCACGCGTAGCGCGGGCAACGAAGCCCTCTACAATGGCCAGAAAGTCTTCTCGATTCCGTAGGGGCACAAGCTGGGTAAGCGCGTGGTTTACGGCGAATCCGTCGAATAGTTCGTCGCTTGTGCGACCATGTCGGCGAAGGCACATATTAAGCACCAAGCGGGCATCAATGAGATCGTACCAGCCCGCCTGCATGGCTGCTTCAACGATGCGTGCCTCCGCTTCTCGCAGAAAGGTCACCTTTTCGATGAATAACAGGTTCTGTGGATCCTGCCGGGTAAGAAGGATCACCGGTACCTTCGGGACGCTGCGTTTAAGTTCCGCATGCACCAGTTCCCCCTGGTGGTTTATTTCAAAGTCTTCCGGAGGGCCGATAATCCAGCCTTCCTCAATAGCGCCGTCGTACTCAAAGATGTTGTCCAACACGATCACCACTCCACGTAGTGCGTCCCACCGCAGTGCCTGCGTGAGTGCTTCCAGTAAGACACGGGGATGCTGAACGTACAGAGAACCGTATGACGAAGGCAAGCAGGCCATAAGCATCGCGCCTTCCGCCGGGCTATCATCACAGACCAATATGAATGGCTTAGTACGGTCCCGTCTTCGAAGTTGCTCGCTTACGCTATCCGCCACTGCCTTCAAAACTAAGGGCAGGTCACCCATGGGTCTCCTCTTTCTTCTAACGTAAGAGCATATACCAGGCTTCCTGAACCGCGTTGGAGAACTGGACCACGTGGTTACGGAGAGCCTCAAGCTCTAAAATGGAATTGGCCCCGACAAGCGATAAGCGCAGCAGCCGCGACCTCTCCATGAGATCGCCATGCCTCACCTGTGGCGGCACAAGTTTCCCAATTGCATGATCGAGCCGATCGACAAGCACCCTACGCAATGCTTCGATATGCCGGCTGCGGAAATAGTTGATCGCCTCCCGAACCAATCTTTCATCTGCAAGTTCTGCGAAGCGACCCGCCAGCGCGTCCGCCTGGCACGGCAAACGCTGAACCAGGCGTGGCGGGCAGTAGTCAGGCAATTGAGTTGTATCCAGAAACGTCAACAGGACGGCTGGCAAGAGACAGACCTGCAGCGCTTCATGCCCAAGAACCCACGTAAGCAGTTCCACGCCGTTCAGTGCGCTACGCAATGTAAGCGGCGTAGCGCGAGCCTCCGCGAAAATCACTAGTCCGCGAGCGCGATATAGTTCTGGGAGCAAGGCTGCGATGTCTCCTTGCGGGAGCGGCACGAACCGCGTCTTCTGAATCCCGACTCTTCGCAGCCATTCCGATAACGCTTCTGCAGTACGAGAGTCGTAGTCTCCAATGAGCAGTAGTTCTCCCTGCACCAAAGCTCCCGTCCTTTCTCCGTACCACCTGCTAGATAGTTAGGGCGATGCGGTAGCGATCGGCACGCCGTAAGACAATCGCGAGGAATACCTCGATCCAGATATCTTTCGGGACCCCCGCGTCCATCGTCGCTCCCTTAAGCCAGAATGGGTCATTCCCCTGGGCCTCCTGGATAAGTCCACGGTAGAAGAGCTCCTGCGTGGGCTGGTCCTTAAGGTCCAGCATTTTAGCGGTGAGCCGCCTGGAAATCTCATCGCGCACCTCCTGAGCGCCGATCCGGCCAGCGCCCCGAGCCAGGTACTCTCTGAGTACCATGTCGAAGTGTTCAGGGCGCCCTAGATCCACCTGACGGGGACTGGTAATCCCAACAAACGGGAAGGAATTGGGCAGCTTCGGATCGTCAATTCTATCGAACAAGCGGGCCAGCCAGGCCATCACGAACGTTTCCAGATCTTCCGGGTAGTTCATCAAGCAAGAAATCTCCGGAGGCAGAGGCCGCCTTACGGCACGGCGGATCCGCTGGCCGATGATGGTCTCCAGCTCGAACGCATATTTCTCGTTGGCGTATATCTGCGAGGTTGGAAGACGGCTCGCATCCTCATGGTCACCGTACTTCCTGTACGCCTCGTCAAAATAGCTCCAGTCGGCGTGGTCCAGACCATGAGCGAAGGAGGCGACACGTAGCTCCTGCCGGAGTTGGTCTAAGCCGTGGGTTGCGCCGAAAGTCTGCTCGAGTTCCCTCTGGAATGCAGTGCTGAGTTGGCCGCTCGGCGTTTCCTCGACCACAAACCGGGAGAAGCAGTAGGTGACAGCATCGCCGGCGCGCCCGGCGTTGCGGAAGAGGACTTCCGATTTCATATGCAGGTCCTGGACTTTTGCGCTGACGAAGCTCTGCATCGCGGCGTCCGTCGGCGTCGCGCCGGCGGGGAGCGCCTCGTAGCGGAAGACCGCATAGAGGGCGTCCCAAAGTGAGAGCTCGTCTATTCGCGGGCGTACGTGCGCCTCCGCAAAGGATCGCAACTGCTCTGGAGAGTGCTGCGATACCTGGAGTTCTCGCTTCTCGTTCGTGAGCAGATCCCGCCCAACGACCAGTTGGGTGGCGGTGTTGGGTGGAACCTCCATGCCGGTTCTCAGGAGGAGTTGCCTGCCCTCCAGATCCTTCCGCGGGTCGCCCGTCGGAGCGATCTCAGTCAATTCCCAACTCATCCGGCTGAGCGCAGCGTCAATGAGGTCCATGTCGCCGGTGGTCTGTTCGTAGAGCGCGCGTTCCGCCGCTCCCCCGGCGGAAGGGAAGTTGGTCCGGCAGGCGATATCGTCTTCCTCCTGCGCCACGGTCCGCAGGCGCGTCCTTTCCCCTTCCACGGTCTTGAGGCAGACATCGCGCAAGAAGGCCTCCCAACCGGAGGCGGCGTCTCCCACCCATCCCCAGCTCACTTCTAGGAGGTTAAGCAAGTCTTCGGCCAGCCGATGCCCTGCTGTCATCAACTCCTCCCACACCCGCGCTTCGAGATAGACCTGGCTTGCAGCAATATACTGTTCCTGTAGGCCGCGGTCGCGTCCAGCGCCCATCTGGGGGCTCAGGGCATCCACAGCCCGGCGTGCGAACGTGGTGATAAGCACCCGCTGGCCTGGCACGTCCGGGTCGGCTATATAGCCTTTCTCCTGATCGGTCTTGAACTGATCGCGAAGCATCCCAAGCGTACGCATCGTCTCCGCCAGGAACAGGCGGGCCTCCGTAATCGTGTTGGCCTGCTCGGACAGGGGACGCACCTGGTACACCCCCGTGTTGTCACGACGGTAAAAGAGGTCTTTGAATTGTAGTAAGAGGTTGTCTACCAGGACGGTCCTGACCACACTTGCGTTGACGTTCAACCAGCCATGCACGGTAAGCTCTCGCTGGTCGTCCGGTTTGCCCAGATACGCTTCTACCGTCTGGTCCGTATCCTGCTTGACCTCGGAATTGTTGGGTCCTCCGAATATATGACGGCAGTGGCGCACTTCCTTCTCCAGACGGCAGATATCGAAACTATCGCTTTGCGGCCATTGCGGCGGGTTCACGGTTACGGTCATACGCGGGCGCAGAGCGCGCCATTCCGTCGGATGGGTCGGCAGGCCCTTGTTCTGGCTGGCATCAATCGCCATCTGCGTAATCAGGGTCTTATTGAGCAGAACTCGCGCCCGCTGGCGAGCCTCCTCTTCCACATTCGCCGCATCCAACATCTTCTGGTACAGAGACGCGGTAAAACGCAACGCATACTCGGCCACAAGCCGCTTCGCCGGAAACACCCAGGTGTGGGAGCCGAGAGCACTGTAGTGCTTATTGACGAGCGACCGGTTGGCCCAGTCAATATACTTCGTGACCGAGTGCAGGTCGTCCAGGATCAGACTGGTAAGCGCGTCTGCCGCAGCCGGAACGATGCTGTTACGAGGCACGCTCTGCGTCTGGTTCACGTTCGTACCGCGGCCGTCGAGTAGGAAGCAGACATCAAAGAGCTGTCCGTAGCTCGCCGATGTCTGGCTGGTATACTCGATGCTGTCCTGAATCCCAAGCGACTTCCTTAACCGTGCCAACTCGGCAAGCCCGCACCATCCCTTGGCGTCGGCGTAGTCGCGCGAGTCGGTGTCCTTGCGCAGTACATATTCAAAGGCATCTGGAAGAAAGAGCGCCAGAATGAGGCGATCTTCCGCCCGCATAAGCGACCTCAGCAACTGGGCGGTGCTAGTCAGTTGTCCGGATCCTGTGCCACCGAACTGGCATCCCACGAGAATGACATTGAAGAGTTGGATACGCCGGCCCTCAACGTCGCCCCACGGCGCGAGGTGACGCGCTGTTTCGATCGCCCGCGAAATCTCCGTTTTTAGCGAGGTAGTTTCCAGGCAGAAGCTGCCGAAGGCAGCGGGCCGGCAACCGCCGCACCCCGCTTTGGGCGACATATTCTGTACCAGGCGTGTGAGCTTCTGGGCCTCGTACCGCGTTACGGTGCGTACCAGATAGGGGGAGTGGCACCCGGCAGGATTGCCGGCAGCCAGCGCTTCGAACTCCGGCTTCGGGTCGGCCTTCAGCCCATAAAATTCCTGGTCGGCTTGCCTGGAACTGAGGGAGAAGCCTCCAGTCGCCAGGTAGTCTCCGTCGCTTTCCGGCGGCGGACCATCAATGGACAGCAACACAGTGCCGCTGGCCTGCACAGAACCATGACGATCGACCAGGGTCTGTTTGATGTAGTTAAGGACACCCTTGCCAGCTCCGCCAACGCTTATAATGAGATTCCCTCGAGCCATACATGTCTCCTAATGGGCGCATGGGCGCCAACCTTAAAATTTCACCCTGTACCTGCCAACCATGACGTCCTTACCCGACTCGCACCGGACAATGCCTGGGACGCCATATACAAAGAAGCGAACGGCATATTGACGGACATCCATGCGGGCTCCGCCGCCAAGCGGCCCCTGAGAGCCACGACGGGCCCGGACTTCATGAATAAAGAACAGGCGTCCATAGCGGCAGAGTAAAAACTTGCCCCGCAGGGGATAGCTGTGGTCGCGAGACGGAGCAGGCGACGGTCCCTCGGACGCCTGTGCAGGAGTCGCCGCGGCAGCAGTCTGCATGAGTCCGGCAAGCCCACCGCCAGAGGGCTGGGTTTTCGGACGGTTCGCGTTGGCTGGCGTCCGAGCGGGATTTTGCGGTCTTTCCGGAGCCAGGATCTGTACCTTTCCCCCACGCATACGGGGCAGTCGCAGTGCCCAGAGAAACGCCCACAAGAGCGTGATGATCAGAACCGTCAGGCCGATCGCCGCTAATCGGGCCGCCAACGTCCCTCCGACAACCAACCAGTCCAGCCAGGTGGGGCGGACCATAACGGAGATCGTCTCGGTCCCCTCAACGCGCTTGCCGGAGCGTACGTCGGTAGCGCCCAGGGCGTAAGTCACCTCGTAGCGCCCCGGCGCGCGGACGGCGGCAGGAAGATAAGCAACGTAGGTGCCGGGCTGTTCGCGCCGCTCATCCAGCCACATGGAAGTCGAGCGCTGATTTTCCGGGGAACCGACCAGTTCGGCGCGGATCACTGCCGTGGGACTTTGAAATACTTGCTCGGGAGCCACCGGCGCGCCTGCCTCGCGTAACTGAGCGGTCACCACGATCTGGTCGCCGTAATGGCGCAGCCACCCCCCTGTCTGCAGCGAGACGTCAAAATAGGGTGTGCGTGTAATGTCAATCCTGGAAGATGTCGTGTACTCGCGGCTCGTCCCGGCATGTAAGACCGTCTCGACCTGAACTTCACGCGATTGGGGAGGGATCGGTGTGTCGCCGTCCGTATCGAAGAGCCCGGAGCCTCTCGGACGCATCGTGTAGTTGCTTGCTTGCTTCCCGCCAGGAGTGACCCGGGTAGTAATTCTGAGAGGATAGGCGGGCAGTTCGGTGAGCGCATCGCCATTCACATACCGCACCTCCGCGATTACGCGCATCGCCTTTCCGGCAGGGTGGATCGGCAGCGGGGAAACCAGACGGGGGCGGACCGGCGTTTCATTACGGTAGATCGTGAGTGTCGTTGCTTTGCTGGGCAGACGGTAGGACCATGCGCCAGCCTGAGGCCGTTTAACGGTGAGGATCGTGTAATCTTGACTGGTCCAGCGAACCGGCTGTACCGCGTGACCGTTTGGGGCTACCAGTTCCAGTCCCTGTAGCGGTTGGCCGAGAACATGGCATTCGAGTTGTTCCAGGTAAGGCCCAACAGTAAACGCTGTCATTCCGGGATGCACTTCATCCTTCGCCATCTTCGGAAGCTGAAGCAGGTCCAGCAGGATCTCATTGAATTGCGGCTTTAATTCCTCCACACTTGCAATCGATCTCGCCCGCCCGCCGGTAATCCGGTTCCACTCGGCACTGTCCTGTCCCCAGAAGCGGCCTGACGCGTCTACGGCGACAAGATACACCAGGCACCCCGTTTGCCCCAACTCGGCGTCGACCAGGCGCTCGATCTCCTGAAAGTAAGCCGACCGCGGTAAGTGACGCGTATCTTCGGGCGTGCCGTCGGTAAATACGACAATGGCCGGTCGATGATTCGGTGCAAACGCACCGCCTGTGCGAAGAATGCCAGCCGCGCGCTTCATCGCTGACCCAAAATTAGTCCATACCAGGTTGCGGGGTTGCAACTTCGCCTGGAGGTGCGCAATGCCTGTTGAATCGGTCGTTGCTATCAGGCTGCTAGACAGTTCTGCGGGTGCGTCCGTGCCGAACTGCACCAGGCCCATTCGGTGTGGGCGACTCGCCGTGGCCTTCATCCGGAGGCTGTCGATCGCATAGCGGAGCGCCCGGAAACGCAACCCTGTCGGGTCAGTACCGCGTTCGTGAGGGCTGCCTCCCATGCTTTCCGACTGGTCTACCACAAAGACCAGATCTATCTCTGGCGGCTCCGCGCCTTTGGCCTGCTCGATACCTCCAGCGGGGCGGCTCGACCCCGAGGGTGGTCCAAAGAGTGAGCTACAGCCCGAAAGGCAAACGAGCAGCGCCATCGGTATCACAATCGTCATTCGCTGGATTTTTACGTTCAAGTTTCGCATCTGTAAGCTTCCATCAAACAAAGGGGGATGCAGGTGAAGGCGCTGCGCGGGAGTAAACGAGACGAGTTCCTAGTATTATGCGCCACCAGGCAAGAGAGTTCTACCGAACACAACTCTTAATGGCCTATATTCATCGTTAACCCTTCGTTCCCCTGCTTATTCTGCATGTAAGATCTAGCCATCGACCTGAGTAGGGTTAGGAAGAACGGCTGTTGTGTTCATCTTGTATCCAGTATGGTTCACATCGTTCGGTATTAAGTGTCAATAGGTCCGAGGTACCGTCAATACCATGGGCTTCCGCCGAACTAACGCCTCCCGTATACGTGCCCGTCGTCGAACTCATAGAGCGTGAGTTAAGGGTTTGCATCCAGCGCACCGGTTTAGGCACCGCAAGAGCAAGTCGCCGCCCTCACTGCACATTGTCGAGAAGGGTTCAGCGAACGGAGGAGGCCGTACAGGGAAAAAGGGTGAGGACCACTCGTTGCCTGGTCTACCGTAGTGTAACGATGTGAGGGCTTTGGGACGGGTATGACGAAGCGTGGCCTTACCCATCTCTTCGTATGAGACCCCAATCGGGTTACGCAACAGCGGTCGCGAGAGAGGTCAGGGCCTCAGAGATACCAGAATGTCCAGATAACCATGATCTTCGGTCGAGTGCGGCAGAAACCGCGACAATCTGGACATCGAGCTTCCTTCGACCATGACGTTCTAAACGCCTACATCTGGATTACGCGCGATTAGTTTTACGGTTCGTCTCCACGTTTTGGTTTGGTCGTCCTTCTCTGCAATTATAACCTTCGTCCCGAGTACGCCTACTACCAATTGCTCTGGATTATCAACATGTTCTTCTACGGTGTGTGTCCAAAACGATTTGATCATTTCGATTGACAAGTTCCGCCTGAAACGCAGCGCTTCTATCGGGTGTGGTAGATTCACCTATGGCAACCACCGACTGCTTATGGAGATCTACATACAGTTGCATCATATTTTTTATTTCGCCTGCTACCAGCGCGGCGACGTCTTGCCCCGCTGGCTTGTCCGCAAAGCCAATAATACGCGATACAGATGACGGAAACTTACTTTCGACAGCAACCTCGTCAGACATCACCGTACAGACTCCGAAAACAACTTTCAGGCAATTATCATCAAAAAATACTTCCTGAACGATGCCTGCAATTTCCTCGTAGGTCAACACAGCTGCCCCAGTATTGTCGAAGCAAATGCCACGTTGATTGCCGTGCGCGCCGATGTAGACTATCTGAACGTTTTCCCGGTTGCGCTGAAGGCATTGCACGATTTCTTCTCTGAACAACTGAGGATTGTCATTCGCGACGTCAAGTTTGACCATCTCCGGCAATTCCGTGATGCCTGCGTTGCGGAACACATCAGCAACATCATGCTCTATCAAAGCGCTGATTTCCTCGATATCAGGAAACTCCTTGCGTGGATCCCCCCACTGAATCAGGACAATCGG
This sequence comes from Chthonomonadales bacterium, assembly GCA_038217285.1. GTDB lineage: Bacteria > Armatimonadota > Chthonomonadetes > Chthonomonadales > Chthonomonadaceae > JANXLO01. Next base: position 1,086 of record JBBQPO010000196.1, on the reverse strand, counting down.
GTATCCCCAGGCGGAATGAGTGTCAGACATACTTATCTATCCTTGGTGTGCCTTCGAGTAAGCCCGATATGGCGAGTGCAATGCCTCTTCCGAATATAACCTCAGTCATCGTTCAAGGAAAAAGCAGTTATAGCATTGGCGTTTGCATTATGGTCTGGACCTGACTACCCCTCACATTTAGATTTGACAAAACAAGACCGTTTCGGCTCCCGGTTCGGTAAAATGTAAGTGCCAACACACATTTTTCCGGAGGAACACATGCAACGGTCTTGTCCTGATTATAATACCCTCTGCGAGGTCTTGAGTCCTCTGGTTACTGAGGCTTGGAAACCACAACTCAACAATCTCGCCCTTTTCGTCTACGGACTACTTCTGGCAGGACACGTCCATCTGCCCAAGATTGCACTCACCTTACCGGTGACGGGAAACACCCGAAACGCCTTGCAGAGGCTGGAACGCTTCCTCAAAAACAAGGCGATCCAACCCACCCTCTGGTATGAAGGCGTTGCCAAGGCGGTACTTGCAACCTGGAAAGGAAGGGAGATCGAACTGATTATGGATCAGACCGATCTGGACGACCGCTTCCCGCTGCTTTTTGTCGCTCTCGCCTTCCGAAAGCGCGCCATCCCGATCTACTGGCGTCTGCTGCCTCACGAAGGCTGTAGCGGCGTTGCGGAGCAAACCAAGTTATTGACAGCCGTTGCCAAGTTACTGCCCACGGACACACGCATCGTGCTCATGGCCGACCGAGAATATGGCAGCGTCGGATTGTTTGAGTTTCTGCAGAAGCAAGGCTGGTCGTTTGTGATCCGGATGAAGAAAGACATCTGGTGTCAGATGGCAAACGGGCGTCGTTTTCAGATTGGGGAGATACCCTTGCGCCGGGGCACGATCAACTTTGAAGACAATGTCTGCCTGCGCGATCTGCCTGGTTTGCGTCTGAGTCTCAACTGTGGCTGGAGCAGTATCGATCCCAGGGACGAACCCTGGTATCTGCTGACACCTTTCCGAGCGGGCAAAGACAATCTGGAGCGTTACAGCCGTCGCTTCTGGATCGAAGAGATGTTTCGTGATTTCAAAGAGCAG
>JBBQPO010000195.1:0-11827 GCA_038217285.1 Chthonomonadales bacterium | reverse complement strand
AACCGGGCGCCTTCTGCAACGCTGCAGAAGGCGCCCATAATGCACGAGCCTATCTCCCGGCGGAGCTTTCCATCGTAGTAGATCTTACGGATTCGCGGCTACTTGGGTTGCCCGCCGACTCCTGCGTCCAGGCAAGAGTCGCGAGACACGTCCTGTGGCAGTATCTGGCGTGCCTCACGCTGTCGCTGGGTGCGATTCGCGCTCTACCATGGCCCGGCCCAGTGCGGAAAAAATAACCAGAACGATCCCGCCGTACCAGGCGCCGACACTGAAACTGCTCGACCAGGTCATCGCAACGAGCACGCCGCCCCCGATCAGCATGGCCGCCAGCGCTGCAAACATCCGCATCCCGTAGAGAAATACGAAGGGAATATAGTGCGCGCCCAGCAGTATCATCAACGCCGGAAAGAACAGGTTCAAGCGGTAGTGGCAGATTGGAACGAGCAGCAGCATCGAAAAGGGTAGAACGAACGCGACCTGCATGCCCAGATAGCGAAGACCGTTTGCCGCGCTTAGATCGTGGTTACCACCGGCGAGGCGAAGGAGCGCCTCTGTAGCCGGGAAGATAAAGAACCCGCCGATCACCACGGCAGCAATAGCGGCCTGCGGACCGGTCCAGGTCGCCAGCGCCGCCGAAACGAGCCAGATCATGCCGCACACGAGCTGCCCGTAGAATCCCCCGGCAAACCTGATCCGCAGCTCCCGCTGCGCCTCGGTGATCTGCATTTCACTCCTTCCTGCTCGTCCGTCACGCCTCTCGGTCATATAAACGTCAAAATCTGTTGTCCCTCAGCATGCGTGCCGCTGCGACCTCGTCCCAGATAACACAGAATCCCTTCGACCAGACCGCATAGATGCCTTCCTTGCACTCGACAAAACGGTATTCACGTTGTCGCAGAGATTCACCAGGGCCAGGCAGCCTGTGGCGTAGATCCTCTGTTTCGTCGTTGGTCGCTAGACGAATCCTGATGTCATGCATGATTGGAGGGAAGTTGATGAAGTAGGTTGCGGCCATGTAGACATATCCGACCCCGGGTGGCAGGCCGGTAACTCGCCAAAGGCAGGCTCCGTGTGAAATGCTATAGCCCCGCCACTCCAGGGTCGCGCCGTCAAGTCCGCGTAGCTGCCTGCCGAGCTCCCCCATGGACGGGGGCTGAACACGACTCGGTGTCTGAGTCATGGCATCAACCGCCGTCCGAAGCTAACCCTGTCGCAACCAACGTAGAATGTTCCGCCGCGCGCATGAACGAAAACCTTGTACGGCGCTGACAGGAGCGGTTCAATGGAGTAATGGGCATCGTCGCCCTCGGGCAGCAGCGAAAAGCGCGCTTCAGAAACCCGTTGCGGAAGGCATACGTATGTTGGCTCGTGAAAACGTAAGTATGCAGGTATATTGAACGGCGGACGATGGCCCCGAAGGATGAGCAGGCGCGAATCTGGTTTGTACCGCCACAACGTCCACTCTTGATGCCTGCACCCGTTAGCCAGCTCTAATGCCTGCGCTGCAGAAACCAATATCGGCCTCGCTTTCCACGCGGGAGGCGCTCTCCGCGATACTCTACAACTGTTTTACGCGGTCAATAGACACAGGTTTTACTCCTTTGACCCACTGCAAGGCAATGTGTCACCCATCACATCCGCAATACGCGTGCCCGCCTTCATACGAGTGACCCGTGCCACGGAGCCTTTGAGACGAGAGGGACTAAAAGGTACCGGCGCTCGCTGTGTTGAAGAAGCAACGCATGATCGTCAATAAGATTGTCCTTCGAGGGGGCGAAATAGCAGTCCGACAGGAGTTGCGCACGGAAGACATGGCTTCTGATCTACTCCAGAGGGCCTCCGAAGTCCTGTCCGCGCTCCGACTCGGCACGCCGTTAGTGATAAATCCACTTCCGGACGGTCCGGAAATGACGATATCGCTAGGCATGCGGCGGAGCGTGCAAGATGAGAGGGATGCTAAACGAGGGTGGCTGGAAAGACATACCGAAGCTAACGCCGGTAACTATGAACGCCATAGGGCCAGGCAAACGGCCCACGATCGTAAGGTCACGTTCAACATCACATACCGGGGGGTATCGGTACGCTACGAACTTATCCCTTCGGACATGCCAACGGCATTTGTGCTTGCGGGGCAGTTCGGTACGATAGCCGGTTCGTACATCGGTTCCCAATTGAGGCAAGTCGGAGGCAGGGCAGAGCTGGATGCCTGGCGAGCCGAGGGTGTGAAGAGGATCAGAGCGGTTGCTCTGGAATGCGTCGAACTTCGACCAGCCTTTATTGCGCCGTCACCTGCCACGGATCGACGCTCGATATTCGGCGACCATTTTGCCGTCGTCATGCTTTCGTCCGATGCTGCGTCAGCTGCGTGAAACGCTTTTCGCCTTCTTTCCGATCGAGAGAGGCATAGGCCGAAGCTCAAAATAGGCTGACTCTGGTTGCGTTGCGCCGTCGAAATACTGTCATAACACCAATCAGTCCCCAACGGCGGAAGTCCGTTTCGGACATTTCCATGTCTGGTCTATCACCTCTGATCCTTTGGCAGTCTGAAGAGCACAATGATTGAATAGAGGACCGCCAGCCCACCCATGACTTCGAGTATGCTGCCTCTATCCCGAATGCACGTGCGATTAGCGATCCGGGTACCGTGGAAGGCGGCGAGACCGACGCGCCCAACGACCCCCTAAACCGCCTAATTTCCTGACATTTCACCCAAACACCCGCTCAAACAGGAAGAAAGAACCAGAACTAACCCGCCCATCCCCTAACACCTATCCCCTAACACCTATCCCCTTTCGCCCCGTCACTGATTCCACCCCAGCCGGCCGTTGATCGAAATAGAATACGTGGCCGTGTGCGTTACCATCGAGTAGGTTGCCCAGATCGCCTCCGCGCAGAACTCGGCGGTGATGATACCGAGCGCCATCTGGTGAAGCATGCTATGGCCGCGCAGGCCATAGTAGCGCTCGACAAATACCTTTACGATCCACACGATGATGAGTCCGAACCAGAAATAGTCCAGTCCGAAGTTCATGGCAAGCGCGTAGCCAGCGGGGTGGAGGGGAAAGCTGGGAACCCGGAACCGGATGAAATCAAGGCCTAGCACCACGGCAAATCCGACCACGACCGATAGCATCGCGTTCAGGTTCGGCGGCTGGTGTCGCTCCAGCAATGTCGCAACCACTCCCGCCGTATCGCCTCCTTCGTTCGCTGCGCCATACCGGTAGCCGTGGGCAATCGTCAGCATGTGGCCCAGCACGCTACCTGCGATCGTGGCCAGCAGGATGGCCACGAACAGAGCCCGCTGATTCAGTTTCGCGGATTCGCCCATCTTCATCGCCTCGAGCTGGTGAGGCATCGGATGCGTGCGGTGGATGCGGTTGAAGAAGTGGAACATCGTGACCATGCGGCTGATCCCCGCGTGAGGCAGCGCCTGCGTTCCCACGAAGTCCACGAGCATCTGGTTCGGTCCCATGAACGCCATCTCATGCGACGGCGCGCCGATCTGTGCCCGCATGCGCGTTAGGGCCACGCTGAACGCCATGAACAGCAGGGTGGTGAACGCGACCATCCAGAGCGGGATTCCGACCAGAAGGCCGACGCCTCCGATACCAGCAAGGCTAAGCAGCAGGCCGGCGAATGCGGCCCGGTGCGGCACGCCCCGCTCGCCCCGGTCGCCGCCATGCAGGATCTGGCGCCAGACGTCCTTCAGGTATCCTCGCGCGACCCACGCCGAGGTTAGAAACAGGGCGAGAAACGCACCCCAGGACTGTTCGCTGAAGAACGGCGGTCCTGGCACTAGCCCCCCGCCGCCGAACGTCCCTGCGCTCTCGGTAAACCCGATCGCGTACGTGAAGACCTGCTCTGCCTTTCGGAAGAAGAAGAAGAAGATGCAGGAGAAGAGGAGGTCGGTCGGCATGAAGAATCCGATCACGGCCATGTACGGGAAGATTCCGATCGGTGTCCAGCCGATTGAATTCCAGGGCGGCGCGGTCGCCAGGTCGTTCAGCGCGCCGAGAAAGCGCACGTTGATCAGTGGAATGCTGGGAAAGATGAAGTGGTACCCGTTGATGATATCGATGAGAAACATCGCAGCGAACGGGATATAGAAGTACCGACTCTTCCAAACATGGGTTTTCCCCGCGCCGGCCTGAACGATCGCCATAGGCAGCTGAATGATGGGGAACGCCAGCTTTTCCCGGTTCGTCCACTCATCGCGCATCAGACTGTTGATACACAACATGGCGAGACAGACGAGAGTTACCAGCGTTGTCCACGAGGTAATGAAGGGCGCCCACAGCGGCAGCTTCGTAAGGAAATAGGAGAATGAGTAGCCGCCGTTGCGGTAGTCGATATACTGATCGGCATCCTTCACCTGAACGAAAAACCAGGGGTGCGCGTAGGGCAAAATGTACTTGTCGAAGCGCGTGTCGCCGCTTCGGAACAATGCATAGGAGTGGATGTAGGGATTGATCACCATCATCCACTCGGCGCACATCGCGCCGATCACGGTGTGCATTCCATAGAAGATGATCAGCTCGCCCTCGGTGAGGGCATGCTTCGGCGCGACCCGGCGAACGAACAGGTTCAATACCGCGAGCAGCAGCGTCATGATCACCGGCGGGACCATGAGCGAGAAGATGACGTCTACTCCCTGATCCACCGACCAGTATGCCGTCAGGGGCGCAAGGACGAACGCGAGAAGCGTCGCTCGAAGGCTCAGCCAGTTGCCCGCTCTCGCTGTGCTCGGAAGCGCTCCGCCGAGAGGAGCAGGCGTGGAATCGGGCGGGGGCGTTCGTAAGGGAGCGGACATGCGGAACTCCATTGGCGCTATACGGGCGAATTACCGGGCATGTTCGGCGCGGCGAGAGGCAGTTCCTTCGGAGGCGGAATCCGACAAGGAGTTTGGCGGCGGCATCCAGAATAGGCAGAGTAGTGCGAAGGAATACGATTCAAGCCGGGATGGCTGGCGGCATCGTTATCCTGAAACCAGGTCATATCCGATTGAGCGGAAATAGCGCGCAACTACAATCCAGGCCGAAGGGCTCTCTGCTCAAACGAGTACTGACCACGATCGTGGGAGTCAGCTATTTTCTTAGTCTCTGTTTCTGGGGCACGCTTCCGTTCTGCTTTGGTGTGACAATCGCCGTGGCGCTCGGTATATTTGAGTTCGTCGACGCCTATCACGGCAGGCGAATGCTTGCCCCTCACTGCGCAACGCCTCTTTCTGCCATCGCGACATCTGGCGGCCAGACCTGGATCAATCCGGCGATCGCCTGGCTCGGGCTTCTCTTTCCCTGGGCTGCCTACATGCTCCCGGTCACGAGGCACCTGGGAACGCTGGCGTATGCCTGCCTCATGGTGCTCCTCGTCTCCCTATTTAGTTGGACCGTTATACGCGCGGCACGAACCGGGCGCGCGCTCGGCCGGAGGCGCGTCTTCTACGGCCTGATCGGGTGCCTCTATGTCGGACTGCTCTTTAGCAGCTTCGTACTCCTGCGCGGGATCCCGGGACGCATTGGAGTTAGGCCCTTCGGCATGGCCGACAACGGCGCGTGGCTAATGCTTTACGCAGCCATGTGCGTATGGGCAACGGACACCTCTGCCTATTTCGTCGGGAAAACGTTCGGTCGGACGCCTCTTGCACCGACGCTATCGCCCGGCAAGACGGTCGAGGGCGCAATAGGTGGGCTGGTGGGCGCCATGATCGTCGGGGCCTGTTTCGGTCTCTGGATACAGCTGCCCTGGTATCACAGCCTGATCGTCGGCGTCGTCGCCGGCTTCGCCGGGCAGATCGGCGATCTGTTCGAGTCCGCGCTCAAGCGCGAAATCGGCATCAAGGACTTCGGGCAGCTCATGCCCGGCCATGGAGGACTGCTGGACCGCGTCGACAGTCTCCTGTTCGTCATACCGCTTGCCTATCTCTACCTTCGCCTCGCCGCCGGACTGTGATCGGGCCGCATGGCCGGCCTAAATCGTCTGTTAGTGCGCACAAGCGTTAGGACCGCACGGTTACAGCTGAGTTCCGTGCCCGGAGGGCCACTTGGCCGAGGGCCCCCGAGCGAAGCCAAACGACCCGTAGGGACGTTTACGTCGTCGCCGACCGCAGCGGATTTCCCGGCCCAACGGTTTTGAGTGGCAACAGTTAGTCTACTTCTTGGCGGGCGCGGTGTCCCAGCCCATCACGACCTCCACGTTCGGCAGCTCCTTCTTCAAGTTCGCGACTCCCGCTTCCGTAACTTTGGTCTGCCACACGTAGAGATGCTTTAGATTTGTCAGATGGCTGAGATGACCCAGGCCGGCGTCCGTAATTCCCGTGTTGTACAGGTTCAGATAGGAGAGGCTTTTCATTCCCTCGATCGCGGTGAGGCCCGCGTCAGAGATCTTCGTCCCTTCCAGGTGCAGCTCCGTGAGCTCAGTAAGCCCTTTTATGTGCTGCATGCCGATGTCTGTGATCGGAGTTGTTCCCAGGTCCAGCCTCACGACGCCTTTCAATCCCGAAAGCGCCGTAAGCGATGCGTCGGAGACGTTCGCGCCGGCAAGATGCAGATTTATGTCGAGATGGTCGTCATTCTGCGCAACCGGTCCGATCATTCCACCCAGTTTCTCTATCTTAGCGATCAGAGCAGGGCTGGGGGCCGTGCCCTTGTGCACCGCCGCGCCGGCCGGCGACGCAGCTCCCTTGAGGTTGGCCAGGTAAGTGGCCATCGTGGTCAGGTCTTTGGCCTGCACGGTTGCCGCAAATGCCGGCATGGTCGAGTCCGGGTTATGAGTTTTCGGATTGGCGATCTGTGCGGAGAGCCACTGCACGGTATGCGTCGGCACGGCGCCGGTTGCCGAAAGGTCTGGCCCGGCGGTCCCGCCCTTGCCGTTGATCGCATGGCACGCGCCGCAGCCTTTCGCGTCGTAGATCTTCTTACCAGCGGCCGTCAGGGCGGCGCCCGGACTCGATCCTGCGCTGCCCGATTTCTTTCCGGCGGGCTTATGGCCAGGTCCTGCCACGGCCACGGCAATCAGGGAGCTCTGCAGCGCGAGCCCGGCGACCAGGATCAGCATGACGGGACGGCTCTTATGGGGCAAATTCGTCTCCTTTCGGACCGCGCAGGTTCGAACTGCGCTTCCTTGAAAGCACTCAGTTTTGCGGTTGGGCCAGGCCGTCCATTGCGGCGCGCAATCGCCGTACTCGCTCGGCATCTACTGGCGCCGAGACGGCACCGTTCTGTTTCAGGCTGGTTCCGGCGATCACACCGTCCGCAAGCGCCATCAGCTCGGCCGCGTTATCCGCGTCCACGCCGCTGCCGACCAGCGCCGGAGTACTGGGAACAGCCGACTTCAATTCGCGCAGGTCGTCCAGGGACGTGCGAGAGCCGGTCGCGGACCCTGTAACGATCAGGGCGTCGGCCTTGCCGCGGAGGACCGCATCGCGCGCCGCGTCCGCGATCGTACCCGAGCCAAGCTGAGTCGCATGTTTGACAAAGACGTCCGCGAATATCGCCAGGTTCGCACCGATCTGGCGCCGATAGAGAATGGCCTCGCGCGCCGCGCCCTCGATGATCCCCTGATCGGTAACGGCTGCTCCCACCCACACGTTCACGCGAACGAATTGAGCGTCACAGGCTCGCGCGACGGCGAGCGCGGAACAGGCGTCGTTACGAAGCACGTTCACCCCAATGGGAAGCGTGCAGGCCGCGCGGACGGCGACTACGGCTCGCGTCATCGCGGCGATCGTGTGGGGCGGAACCCGATCCCTGGCGAACGGTGAGTCGAAAAAGTTTTCGACGATGATCGCCGAGGCACCTCCGGCCTCTAGCGCCCGCGCGTCGGCGGTCGCTCTTTCGACTACATCCTCAAGCGGTATGCCGGTATCTCCGGGACTACCTGGCAAGGGCAGGAGGTGCACCATGCCGATCAGAGGCCGCCTCGCCCAAAATTCGATGTCCAGGCCGCCAAAAGCCCCTGTCACCACAATCGCTCCCTTGTTTGCAGTGCGCTCTTCGGCGAGCGGACATCTCCCGCTTCGACGTCACTCGATACGGCTAAATCTGACACGTCCGAACCTTCCGACGTGCCAGTCCGATGCGCCAGATACTTATTGGCCATCGCGACGGGTTTTTCCTCGGGCATTCGCTCACGGTATAATGTGTTTCACTTTCGACCAGCAGGTGGTAAGACTGCGAAGATGAGGCCGTAAGGGGTGGAAGAGCGTTGAGCGGCGTAACCAGAACAGAAACAGTGCCGGCCTTCGAAACGAACTCCGAGAAGCTAAATGGCGGCTCAATTGCCCGCTCCGCCGGGCTGCTGCTCGAGGGCAAGCTCGTTGCGTTCCCGACGGAGACGGTATACGGCCTCGGAGCGAACGCGCTCAATCCAGATGCGGTGGCGCGGATCTTCGTCGCGAAGGAGCGACCGACTTACAACCCGCTCATCGTTCACGTGGCAGACACCCTCGCCGCCAAAGCACTCGTTCTCGACTGGCCCGAAGCTGCCGATCTGCTTTCCGAAGTTTTCTGGCCCGGCGCGCTGACACTGGTCCTGTTGAAGCGAGGACAGGTTCCCGACACTGTTACTGGCGGCGGCCCTACCGTGGCGCTGCGCGTTCCGTCCCACCCGGTGGCCCACGCGTTGCTTCGAAGCGCCGGCATCCCGATCGCCGCGCCAAGCGCGAACCGTTCCGGGAGGCTCTCTCCAACGACATCCGACCATGTTCTACGCAGCCTGTATGGCAGGATCGATCTAGTCCTCGACGGCGGTCCGACGTCGGGGGGAATCGAGTCGACCGTCGTCAGCCTTGTCGGCGGCATGCCTCGTCTTCTGCGTCCGGGACTGATTGGATCCGCGGAGATCGAGGCTGTAGTCGGCCCGATCGAGCGCATGCTTCCTCTCCACTCGAACCTCGATTCGGCGGCACTGCTGTCCCCCGGCATGCTGGACAGGCACTATGCGCCGCGGACGCCTCTCGAGCTGACTGCTGATGGCCCCCAGCGCGTCGAGGAACTTGGATCGCAGGGTCTGCGTGTCGGATGGCTGCGGCGCTCGGACACGCTGGAAGCCGTGTCGGAGAGCGACCGGGTGATCCGTGTTGAGATGCGCCGAGATGCCGCAGGTTATGCAGCGCAGGTCTATGCGGAGCTGCATGCTCTCGACGCCCGGGGGGTTGATCGAATCGTCGTCGACGCCGTACCGGAGACGGAGGAGTGGCTTGCGGTGCGGGACCGCCTGCAGCGAGCCTCTGTTCCCGAGTGACCATTCGCGACCTGCACGTTACTGCCGCCGTGTGCTGGTATTGTGATCCTTCCATAGACAGAAGTGGCCAAATGCGTTAGAATCGTCGTTCGTGCCCGTGTCGAGACGAATATTTAAACCGGCCCCGCAGAGGCGAGCAACGGGTCAACGAGCGTCTGCATAGCGCCGGGCCCGACCGCAACTTGACCACCTGAAAGCCTGTCAGGATGAATACCAGCCGGGCGTCTCGCCTGGCAGTGGAAACCCAATTTCGGAGGAACGACCTACTTGAACAAGGGAAAACGCACGGTCGAGTGCGGCCTGCTCGGAGCGCAAGATGCGGGCAGAGAAGTTACACTCAACGGATGGGCGCATCGCCAGCGCGACTTTGGCGACCTGGTTTTCATCGATCTCCGGGACCGCACAGGCATCGTTCAGGTGGTCGTGGACGCGACGACCGCTCCGCATCTGGTCGCCGCGGCAAACGGCGTAAGGAGCGAGACCGTTCTTTCCGTTGTGGGCCGCGTTCGTCTGCGTCGCCCCGGTACCGAGAATCCCAACCTGAGCACAGGAGATGTCGAGGTCGAAGCCCGGGAGATTGAAGTGCTGAACACGTCGCGACCCCTACCGTTTCAGATCGCCGACGAGGCGAACATGACGCAGGTAGACGAGACGCTGCGTGTGAAGTACCGCTACCTCGACCTTAGGCGGCCCGTCATGTATCAGCGACTGGAGCTGCGCCACCGGGTCGTCAAGCTGATTCGCGACTATTTCGACTCTCGCGGCTTTCTCGAAATCGAAACGCCGCTCTTCACAAAGAGCACGCCGGAAGGGGCGCGGGACTATCTCGTTCCGTATCGCCTCGAACCGGGGAGCTTCTACGCGCTTCCCCAATCGCCGCAGCAGTACAAGCAACTCCTGATGGTCGCCGGCTGCGATCGCTACTTCCAGATTGCTCGCTGCTTCCGCGACGAGGCTCAGCGTGCAGACCGGCAGCCGGAGTTCACGCAGCTGGATGTCGAGATGTCGTTCGTCTCACAGGACGACGTTCTCGAAATGGTGGAGGGGTACACGCGAAATGTCGTAAGTCAGGTAAGCGAGAAGAAGATGCTGACGCCATTCCCGAGGCTGACGTGGGACGAAGCGATGCGCCGCTATGGGAGCGACAAACCGGACATCCGGTTCGACCTTGAGCTCGTCGACCTGAGCGAGATCGCGCGCGAAACCGATTTTCCCGTGTTCCAGAGCGCGATCGGATCCGGTGGGCAGGTCAAGGCCATCCGATACCCGGACGGGGCGAAGCTCTCCCGCAAAGAGGTGGACGACCTGCAGAGCTTTTGCAAGGAGTTCGGCGCCAGGGGTCTCGGCACGATCGCGGTAACGGAGTCGACCGGCCAGGGAGTCAAGTCTGCCCTGTCGAAATTCGTTTCCGACGCGCAGATGGAGCACATTCTGGTCGCCTGCAATGCAGAGGAAGGGGACCTGCTCTGCCTTATCGCCGACCCGAAGCCTGCGGTCGTCGCGAACGTACTGAGCCGCCTGCGGCTGGAGATTGGGCGCCGCCTGGGATTGCGAGACCCGAACAAGCTCTACTTCTGCATTGTCACGGACTTCCCGCTGGTGCAGTGGAACGAGGAGGAGGGGCGCTGGGAGGCGGAGCACCACCCGTTCACGATGCCATACGAGGATCACCTGGCCTACTTCGATACCGATCCGGCCAGGATTCGCGCGCAGTGCTACGACCTTGTGTGCAATGGCCAGGAGTCGGGCTCGGGAAGCATCAGAATCCACCGTGCCGATGTCCAGGCCAGGGTGTTCAGCCTGCTCGGGATCTCGGCGGAGCGCCAGAGTGAGCGGTTCGGGCATATTCTCGAGGCCTTCGCCTACGGCGCTCCTCCCCATGGAGGATTCGCGACCGGTATCGATCGCCTGATCATGAACCTGGTGGATGAGCCGAACATCCGCGAAGTGATTGCATTTCCGAAGATGGGACTTGGGTACGATCCCATGATGGACTCGCCTTCGGCGGTGGATGAGGCCCAGCTGCGCGAACTCGGGCTGAAGATCGTGCCTCACAAGAGGAGCTGAATGGCTTCCTGGATTGCGTGGCGGCGCCGGGGCGAAAGGAGATACAGGGATGAAAGCTGCGACGACGGGCGGGGTTGCGATCGCGGATATCGAGGTCGACGCGGATGGACTCGATGTAGGGACGGCCGCTGCGGTCTACCGTGAACACGGCTGCCTTGTGGTCCGCGGACTGATGAAGCCCTATTTGGAGGCGCTCAATCGCGATATCGAAGCGGCGGCAGCCGAATCGATATCGCTTCTGGACGAGGCCCGGAAGGTGCCGGAAGGGTGGGTGACGCCTAATGGAACGCTCTTCCTTCCGGCGCCGGCCAACTTCAGTCGTGACAAGCAGATCATGGTCCTCGCTGTCAACTACCTTTCCAGCGCCGCGTTCCTGCAATCCGCCCAAGACACCAGAGCGGTCGACCTGGCGGAAGCGATACTGGGACCCAACGTCGAGCTGTTCATCAACGGGCAGTGCCTCTATAAGGAGCCAGTCGGCGGCCACCCAAAGCACCTGCACCAGGACGCGGCCTACTTC
>JBBQPO010000194.1:0-11853 GCA_038217285.1 Chthonomonadales bacterium | reverse complement strand
CGGGGCTTGGCCGATGATCCGATTGAATATCTGGCTCGCAAAGCTTCGGCTCTTGCGATTATCAAGGCCAAAAGACCCAAATCACTAGACACTGTTCGGCTATTGACGAACCAACTCAGACCTTAACTTGTCAGCGATGGCCTTACCGGCAATCCGTGCAAGCGCTGTTGCGCGAACCCCGTTCAGAGGTCATACCAATTATCGTTCACCTCACAACCGGGGATGTGGACTCCTGGGAGATCGCTGCGCGCATTCACCGTATAAGGAACTCAACGAGATCCCTTGCCTCGCGTTCCCCTCAGACGCGGAGCGTACCCTCATGGGGGGAATTAGCGGAGATCGAGGCTCGTGTTATCTGTCGGCGTCTGGAGATCAATACCAACTCTGCTTCCGTGCTGTTCGCCACTATCGCCGAATGTGTCGAAGAGGGGCTGCGAAGGGCCTTTCCCCACAACGTCGACGTGTCGAAGCTGACTGCAGAGCAGCAAGCCGAAGCGGCGAAGGTCGTTGTCACCCTGGGTGACTGGGCTCTCATCGAAGAGCGATATCCTGATGTCGCCGCCAGTTCACAGTTCCTCCCTCTGCTGATTTTCCATTTGAAGAGACGCGGTGTGACAACGCTCATCACGGAGTCGCGCACCGATACGGGCGCCCTTCCCTCCGTGTATCAGAGCCGGAGTCGACTCGCACAGATTGCAGATCAGACGATCTATACATGGCGCGTACCGGGCGATGCACGCATCGCGATCGCCGTCACACCGCAAAAGCATGCGGATGGCCGAACTCTCGTCCGCGAAGTCAAACAGGTCGAACGGAACCACGGTCTCATTGAGATCGATCCCAGTTTGGAGCGCTATGAAGGCTTCGAGACCGGGAATCCCAAACCGGTCAGGCTGCATCTGAGGCTTCTCGGACAGACGCCTGCCCAACGTCTCTACGCAACTACGATTGGCGAATTGCTCCACAAGATCACGCCCGGAGAGCCAAAGGATCAGCCCATCGTGGAAGAAATGGAATACGATCTGCTCCGAGACACGATCTTCCTCCAGCGCGATACCCGGCAGAACTACACCCAGGTCGTCGCTGTCGAGGAGTTCTGGGAGGCGCGCGCCTCCCTGCATCCTCTTAAAGAGGCCTACCTCAGCAAAACAAGGGAGGGAATCCCCAGAGCCAAGATATATAACGACTCGTATTCTCAAATCAACCGCCCTCTGCTAAATAACCATGTCGTAACGCCGAAAGATCCGGATGTCCCACGCACTTCTACCGATCCGGAAGCGGAGTCGGATAGTTCTTTCGATCCGTTTTGGATCAAGGATAGAGAAGACAGGGTTCCGTTCACCTGGGATTTCGGGCTGATCTTAACCCGTCCGGACGCCTGGCGGAGCGCGTACATCGTCGAAATTCCTCTGCCCGACACGAATCGAAAAAAGTGGATCAAAAAACGTGATCCGGACAAGCCGAAGTTCCAGGTGAGAGAGATGGCCGAGATACTGCGTTTCGCACGCGTGGATCGCAGTCTGGGTCGAAAGGGTTTGAGAGGGTTCTATACATATTCGGCGGACGAAGGTCGTTCTTCTGAGAAAGGACCTTATGGCAGAGAAGACGATAAAAAGCGAATAGATGATTTGGACAAGCATAAATTCAACCTCGATCTGCTCGGATGGCGCTTATTTCTGGAGACCTGTTGTTTTATTGCCGACTGGACAGCCGGTCACAAGTTAAAGCCCTTCGATATCGATCTTACATCGCCGGAAAATCTCACGGCAACGATACTGGAGATCTGGTTTTCAGAGTTTTTGTTTTTTGTTGATCGCGCGAAACGCACCGGCCTCCCCGAAGAGGAATGGAGCGCGGCCCAAACTCTCGCAGACGAGATACGCGACACGCCAAACTCCAGGCGTGATCCAAAACAGCCTCTCAATCTTATCGGTCTGCTGCAAAACGAGGTGGCGCGCGCGGCGCTCTTTTTTACATTGAAACTCATGGCCGAAGCGTTCGACGCGGAGATGCTTCAGGCAACCGATACCGGGTTCGACATACTGCCTCGCCGCGCGTTTCCCTCCGTGGCCGTGCGCCACTGGTACTCCACGGCCGTCCATGCGACCCAGGATGAGAACTTCGCAGGATATACTCCGATACGGCTGCCTGGAAGCTTCTCGACCAGGGGAGACTGGCATCTTGCCATCACCAGGGGAAGCAAATCGCTTCGATTAGGATACGATACCCTGGACATCCTATCCACTGTCCGCGCCAATTTTGATCGCATGCAGATGGGAGTCGGGCTGCCGACACGTAAAATGCCGGACGCATCTTATATTCGCACAGCCCTGACTACCGAACCCCGCACCTCGCACGCGCCTGGACTGACGGAGCGCACCGCGAAGACAGCCAGTCCCGCCGTCCCGCACCTCGCACGCGCCTGGACTGACGTACAGGAACCTGACGCTGTTGGGTGCGACGGACGACAACTCCTTTCACTGGTTATTCCGAAGTCGGATTCAGCACTATCGGCTGCAAACAACGGTGTTTCGCAAAGTCATGTTTCGCATCCTGCAGAAGTTTGTCAGAATACGGCATTCAAAGACGGAGAACGCGAGATCGGCGTTCGCGCTCTATGATGAGTTTATCGAAGAGGGTGTAAGCGCCTTGCACAAGAAGACAGCAGGCAGCAATAAAGACACGGAATACGACAACTTTGTCGAGGAGCATCTGCTAAAGCTTATCAGCTTGCTTGGAGAACCTCTCACGCACTATCTGACAGGAGAAGGAGTGGGGTAGATATCACGATGAGGTGGCAGGCCGCCTCTACACCTTCAGGGCATTGCCCTGAACTCCCCAGGATGACAACGCAAGAGACTGTAGGGAAAGCCCCGGCCAGGGGCATGCCGGTCGGGCAGCATCCTCTTTATCGAACTGGGCCACGGCATTTCGGGCGGACTTGAGAATATAGGGATGCGTCTCGTGAAAGGCCGCCCACTCTTGATGCGTAATCGGGCGGACTGCATCACGGACACGGTTCGTGTCGTTTTGCCGTCGAGTACCAGATTCAGGCAGGCCCCGTCCGGGTAGTCGCCACCGCCGATGAGGAAAGGAAGTCTCAGCGGGTAAGCATCCGTAGGTTCCCTTCCCTCCACCCAAAAATTCAGAGAGGCTTGGCGTCCTGTTCCCGCTGTGCCTTGCGTTCGGCCGTCGCTTTCCGAATCTCACGATTACGGCGTTCCTGCCTCCGCTCTGGACTCATCAGACGATTGATGAGAAACCAGCTGAGCCAGATCAAAAAGAGGAGCACCGGTATGGCTGCGCCGCGGAGTATGTGCTCATAGAGCTCACGGGAGAGGATGGGATTGTTGGGGTCGTTGACAGGTTCAGGCAGCATATTTGAATCCCTCCCACTGCGTCGCATGAAGTGTGTCGGCGGCGTTGTTCAGCCTGCCCGAACGATTCCCGTGCAGCCCCACATCACCGACGTGTATCGTCTCCTTCAGCATTCGCGCCAGTCGGAGCAGGACAATACTACGAAAGAAAAGATTGGCTAAGCGTTCGGCGAATTCCTGCTTGTTTCCAGACGTGAACTCTAAGCCAGGCGCACGCTCTATAGTTACATCTCCAAAGTTGTATCGGATAATTCCGCTTTAGATCGACCCTTGCTAAGGGGCAATCTAAAGCGGAACTTGTCGTTTTTGGGTCCACAGAGTGTCCAGGATAACAGCCGATTCAGTACGGAAACAGACTTGATCAAGATATGGACCTATAACATCTATTGACTTATTCCAAACAACGCGGTACAATCTCACTGCTCGGTATTGTCCGAACGAGAGGACACAATGTCCTCGAATGAAATAGCACTCTTCGAACGGCTTCGCTCGGCTAGCCTTCGGATGAAACGGCCTCCCCTTGCTGCGGCTTCGATGTCGGTAAGGCACAGGTCATGTTCGGGGGCATCTGTCCACAAGGCCGGTAAGAAACTCCTACGGAAGAATGAAGGGACTCACAAGAATGAATGACACGAACTTCGACCCTGAACCTGATCCTCAGTCAGAGGCAAGGCCGAACAGCGCTGCCTCACACGACTTTACTCTGAGCCGACGCGCTCTACTGGTCGGGTTAGGCTCTGTTCTGACCTCTGGCGCGGTAGCATCCGCCGCTGCCTCCAAGAGCTTACCTGCGTCCGAGGCTGTCGTTGATACGGGAGCGGCCAAATGCCCTTTCAGCAGCGGAGCCATGACTCCGATGGCGGGTGGTGGGACGAGGAACTACGAATGGTGGCCCGATCAGTTGCGGTTGAATATTCTCCGTCAACACTCTTCTCTTTCCAATCCGATGGATAAGGAGTTCAACTACGCGAAGGCTTTCCAGTCTCTGGATTTAAAGGCTGTGAAGAGAGAAATCTTCACTTTGATGACCACGTCCCAGGCCTGGTGGCCCGCCGACTACGGTCACTACGGGCCGTTCTTTATTCGGATGGCCTGGCACAGTGCAGGGACTTACCGCATCGCGGACGGTCGTGGCGGCTCCGGAGCAGGCACGCAGCGTTTTGCCCCGCTCAACAGTTGGCCCGACAATACCAACCTCGACAAGGCACGCATGCTGCTGTGGCCGATCAAAGAGAAATACGGCAGAAAAATATCGTGGGCGGACCTGATGGTTCTCGCAGGCACCTGCGCCCTGGAGTCGGCCGGCCTCAAGACCTTCGGTTACGCCGGCGGACGTGTGGATGTTTGGGAGCCAGCCGAAGACATCTACTGGGGAGCGGAAACACAGTGGCTTGGTGACAAACGCTATACGGGGGATCGACAGTTAGATAATCCGCTGGCCGCTGTTCAGATGGGTCTCATCTACGTCAATCCGGAAGGACCGAATGGAAAACCGGACCCCATAGCGGCAGCGCATGATATCCGACAGACCTTTGGTCGCATGGCGATGAACGACGAAGAGACGGTCGCGCTGATTGCGGGTGGGCATACCCTGGGGAAAGCGCATGGCGCCGCTAGCCCGAGCAAATATGTCGGCAGGTAACCCGCCGCAGCGAGCATCGAGGAGCAGGGTCTTGGATGGAAAAATTCCTATGGCAAAGGGAACGCAGGCGAAACCATCACCAGCGGTCTGGAAGGCGCCTGGACATCTACCCCGACGAAGTGGAGCAACAGCTACTTCGAAAACCTGTTCCGCTACGAATGGGAGTTGACTACAAGCCCCGCAGGTGCGCACCAGTGGAAGCCTAAAGACAACGCCGGTGCGGGCACCGTGCCGGATGCCCACGATCCGTCAAAGCGACACGCGCCCATGATGTTCACGACGGATCTCGCCTTGAGATTCGATCCGGCTTACGAGAAGATCTCCCGGCGTTTTCACGACAATCCTGCTGCGTTCGCAGACGCGTTCGCCCGCGCCTGGTTCAAACTGACGCACCGTGATATGGGGCCGCGTGCGCGCTATCTTGGTCCCGAAGTACCGAAAGAAGAACTGATCTGGCAGGACCCGATCCCGGCCGTTACGCACAAACGCATCGATAACCGAGACATCGTGGCACTGAAGTCGAAAATTCTGAATTCGGGACTGACCGTGTCTCAATTAGTCTCCACAGCGTGGGCTTCGGCAGCGACATTCCGTGGCTCTGATAAGCGTGGCGGAGCCAATGGCGCGCGTCTACGTCTGGCGCCGCAAAGAGATTGGGAAGTCAACCAACCGGAGCAGTTGGCGAAAGTGTTGAGTACGCTCGAAGGAGTTCAGGAAGCGTTCAACCAGTCTCAATCCGACGGTAAGAGGGTTTCCCTTGCGGACCTGATCGTCCTGGGGGGATGCGCAGGCATCGAGAAGGCTGCGAAGAATGCCGGTTATAGCGTGAAGGTGCCCTTTACTCCCGGGCGCGCAGACGCCTCTCAGGAACAGACAGAGAAGGCCTCTTTTGCGGTTCTTGAGCCTGCGGCAGACGGTTTCCGCAACTATCTGCAGGCTCACATTACGGCATTGGCCGAGGATCTGCTGATTGACAAGGCACAACTGCTGACTCTGACAGCGCCTGAGATGACCGTGCTCATCGGTGGGATGCGTGTTCTCAAGACCAACTTCGGTCAGTCGAAGCATGGTGTCTTCACCAACCGTCCCGAGGTTCTTACGAACGACTTCTTCGTAAATCTTCTCGACATGCGTACGACCTGGCAGCCGAGTGCGGCCTCTACCGGGGTGTTTGAGGGGCGAGATCGTGCGACAGGCGCCCTGAAATGGACGGGCACTCGCTTCGATCTGATCTTCGGTTCAAACTCGGAACTCAAAGCCATCGCCGAAGTCTACGGATGCTCGGACTCGAAAGAGAAGTTCGTCACAGATTTCGTCGCCGCCTGGTCGAAGGTCATGAATCTTGACCGCTTCGACCTGGTCTGATCCAATCCTCCGCTGTTTCTCTTCTGTCTCCGGGCTATTCCGGCTACTCTGAAAAAGGTGGTGACTTCAAACCGCATTGAAGTCACCACCTTTTCTTCATGGAGACGTTTTTTGAAAAATCTCTCTTCTCTATCCCAAAAAGGAATTCTCTGTTCGAAGAGCGAATCGAACCTCTGAACTCCTATACGACAGGAAGGATGGCCGAATTCCATGACGCCTGAAGAAAAGTTTCTCTTCGACTTGCAGGGTTATCTCGTTATCAAAAACGTGCTGAGCACGCAGGAAGTCGCCGGTTTGAACGCTCTGGCGGAAGCGAAGTATCCGTCTATCCCCGGCAAGCCAGATCGGCGCAAACGGGTGTCGAACTGGGGGCCGGAAACGCAGGCGCTGATGGATCATCCGCGCATTCTGCCCTATCTGCTTACGCTCATCGACCCGAAATTTCGGCTCGATCATGACTACTGCATCTTCATGGAACCGGGAGCGCCGGGCGGCCATCTGCACGGCGGCGAGGGCCATGAGGGCGATCACTGGTACAAGTATCGGGACGGGCAGATGAAGAACGGGCTGTGCGTCGTCACCTATTTTCTGGCTTCAGCGGCACAGGGCGACGGCGGCTTCGTCTGCATTCCCGGCACCCACAAATCCAACTTCATCGATTCGATTCCGCACGAAGTCCTGCGGTACGAGCGAGCGGCGCCCTATGTCGTGCAGCCGGCGGTGGAAGCGGGGGATGCCCTGATCTTCACGGAAGCGCTGGTACACGGCACGCACCCGTGGAAAGCCGCACACGAGCGCCGCGCTCTGCTGTATAAGTTCAGCCCAGGGCACTCCGCCTGGTCCCAAAACTACTACTCTCCCGACGACTATGCAGGCCTGACCGACCAGCAGTGCCGCATTCTCGCGCCGCCCTGCGTCGGCAGCCGTCCCGATGTCGTGCAGCCCGCCTCCGACAGGTAACGGCGCTCGGAAAGATCTGTATCACCGGAATGTCTTGACAAAACGTAAAAGTTGTGTATAATGTTTATATACTTTGCAGGTGGATACACGTGTGACAATTCCCGGGGCGTGAAAGCCGGGACTTCTCTCCTGTCGAGTCGTGAGCATCTCTTCATCGCTGAATTAGGAGAAACCGTATGAACCGTTCACAGGGCTCCGGCGGACATTTACACCCGCAGACATTCGACCAGGTCATCGCCCAGGGATTCCCGCACGACATGCTGGGGATGCTGGATCAGTCCGCGATGGTGCTTCCCGCCGCAGGTCGCGTACTCCACGCGCCGCTTGCGGCGCCGCTCCCTGCCGTCGCGACCGTGACGCGCAAGAATCAGGCCACCCTCTCGGTCGCAGAGCAGACGACGTTCAAGAACGCGGTCGTCAAGCTGGTCGCCGACGGCGGATACCTCACCCTGATCCAGGACCACATGGATATGTCCCACAACATGCACGGCAGCATGGGCACGCGCGGGCTCTACCGCTTCCTGCCCTGGCACCGGCGCTTTGTCGTGGCATTCGAGCGGGAACTGCAGCGGGTCGATGCCATTCTTCGTCCCACGGCGACCGACAAGCTGAGCGTTCCTTACTGGCGCTGGGAAGATCCGTTCCCTGCCTGGCTCGCCGGTTTTCTGCCTGCGAAAGACCCTGTCTCCGGCAAAAAGCCGCCCAAACGCAAGAATGCCGCGCCACCCGCCAAACCCAGTGCGGTCGACATCGACGACATCATCAACCATTTCTCCGTCCAGACGACCCATGTGCCCGGTGAGAACGACTATACGAAATTCACCTACGGCATCGAAGGGTGGGGCTTGCGACCCGACGGAACGACGCTGTTCGCGCACAATCACGGTCACTCGTGGGTCGGCGGCATCATGAACAATACGAGCACCTCGCCCACCGATCCTATCTTCTGGATGCACCATGCCGAGATCGACCGGTTGTGGCACATCTGGCGACAGGCGCACCCCACTCCGGCCCCCGCCCTCACCGGCGCTGATCTGATCATGGACCCGTGGCCGGAATCCTACGCAAACCTGCTTAACATCGCTGCCCTGGGCTACACCTACGACTCTCTGGCACTGTAGGAAGGCGTCTGCGTATGCTCTCCAAGGCCGAAAGTGACTGACTCGTTTCTGCGGGTCGGCTACTTTCGGCCTCGTTTATCGGATAGACCGGACAGCGGGTATTATGTTAGCATCACCTATGCCGGAGCCGGAAGAGAGCCTTCGCACCGGCAGGCCCGCCTTCGAGAGAATCAAATTCAGATTTCAGGGAGACACGGACTATGGAACGCAAAACCGCCAACGACTACCCGCAAGAGCTTCTCAACCTTTTCGACATCTATGTGCATGGAGGGATGGATCGCCGCGAATTCCTCGCCGCCGCGCAGAAGTTCGCCGTCGGAGGCGTGACCGCCATGGCGCTCTTTGAGAGCCTGCGTCCCAACTACGCCTGGGCGCAGCAGGTTCCCAAAGACGACAGCCGCATCAAGAGCGAGGTCGTCACCGTTTCGTCGCCGAGAGGCAACACCGAGATCAAAGGCTATCTCGTGCATCCTGTCCAGAAAACGGAGCATAAACTTCCCGGTGTGCTTGTCATCCATGAGAACCGCGGGCTCAATCCCTATATCGAGGACGTCGCGCGACGGCTGGGGACCGAGGGCTACGTCGCGTTTGCACCGGACGGCCTCACCTCCGTCGGAGGTTACCCCGGCGACGACGAAAAAGGCGGTGCGCTCTTCCAAACGGTGGACAAACCGAAGATGTCTGAGGACTTCATCGCAGCGGCGAAGTGGCTGAAAGCGCGTCCCGACTGTACCGGGAAGATCGGGGCGGTCGGCTTCTGTTTTGGCGGCGGGATCGTCAATATGCTGGCCGTCCATCTCGGCGCCGATCTGGCCGCAGGCGTTCCCTTCTACGGCTCACAACCCAAAGCCGAAGACGTACCCAAGATCAAGGCCCCGTTGATGCTGCAGTACGCAGGGCTCGATACCCGCATCGACGCCGGGTGGCCTGCCTTCGAGGAGGCGCTGAAAGCCAATCACGTCAAGTACGAAGCCTTTATCTATGAAAACGTCAATCATGGCTTTCACAACGACACCACACCGCGCTACGACGCCGCGGCCGCCAAGCTCGCCTGGAAACGGACGCTCGACTTCTTCGCCAAGAATCTCAAGGAGAAGTAGACGGAATCCTCGGCGGCTTGAAATAGGCCCTGCGGTCTATAACCTGGCGCCGTGGATTCCGGTTGACACGCACACGGCTCCTTCCGGAGGGGGCTAACGGGGCGTCAGGGTCTCATGCTCGGTGCTGACGACAAGGTTCCGCACATCGGTCAGGTTGAGATAGTAGGCGGTGACGCCCGCTGGAAGATCGGCCGAGATACGCGCCTGGGCGGCATCCAGCGTGGCGGGCAGGGTCTGCCAGTTGCGTTTCTGCCACTCGCCGCTATCGGTGGTGTAGTTCAACTCGGCCCCGGCGATGGGGGTGGAGGAGGTATAGGTCGCCCAGACGGTCGTCCCCTCCCGACCGGACTTTGTGATCCGGGCCAGGGAAGGTTGTCCGCGTAGGAGGGCGTCCGCCATTGCGTGGATCTCCTCCGGGTTTTCGCCAGGCCCTCCATGCGAGTGCGCCATGCGAACGCGCATGCAGAGCGTACGCGCCCCTGTCGGCAGGCGATACGACTTCTGAAGCGAATCCGGGGGATAGGCGAAGTCGTTGGTGCCATCGACCCACAGCATCGGCATGCGGGCCTTGGCGAGGTAGACGGAGGGGTCCCAAAGGCCCAGCCACTTCGCTGCCTTTTCCGGCCCCATCCGCTGAAAGTCAGGCAGCCAGACTGAATCTTCGCCCAAAAAACCGCAGCCGTAGACAGGCGCCGCGAACTTGAAGCGGTTGTCCACCCCGGCTACGATGCAGGTGAGGTAGCCGCCCCAGGAGACGCCCGTGATGCCGATCTTCTGCGGATCGACCTCAGGGAACGATCGGAGGAGGGAGTGCGCCAGGATCACATCGGCGACGGCGTGATAGGTCCACTGGTCCGTCACGGGCTGATCGATCTGATCGAAGCCGCCCCATCCCGGCGGCCCGCCCTGCGGATCACGCGGATGATCTTTGTAGCCGCCATCATTGGTAGAGCCGCAGGTGTCCATGGAGATCGCGGCATAGCCTCGCGACACCCAGAGTTTGACCCAGGGAATGAAAGCCGATCCGCCGCCCCCATGCACCAACACCATCGCCGGTACGCGCTTTCCCGGTTGGGTTTTGGGCACGCCGTAGTAGGCGAACACCCGCGTGGTCTGGCCTTTCCAGGGAACGCCGTCGTAAAAAATGGCTTTCACTTCGTCTTTGCTGTAGGTGGGGGCGTCCGTGAAATGGGGAGTCTGCGAGAGCGCCTTCATGTCCCACGGGATCGTTTCCGGGGCGGCAGCAGCAACGGGATAAAGGGGCAGCAGGCTCATCAGGACGAGCGTTACGGCCAAAGGCAAGGCTTTCATAGACAACATTTGCAAGGAGACCCATTGCCTTCAGGCATGGGAGGAATTGCTATCCTGTTGCGAAACCGGGCTTTCAGGACCAGGCTTTGCAAGTCCTTGACTTCCTTTCTGAATAGTTTTGTGCGGGGTTTCCGCTTCTCCGGAACGCGGTGTAATGATAGGGTAGTGACGGTTCGAGAACATCGGTTCAAAGTTGAAGCAAACGATGCCATCTTGCTTCGTAAAACCGTCGGAAGGCTCTCGTGCCGTTAGGCTTGGGTATAGAACCTATGTATTCCTACGCTATCCGCAGCAAATCCTCTCCCTGCAGGAGCTCCTCGGTGTGCTGAGCTCCCGCTTTGCCCGCTGGCAGTTGCCCCGGCTTTCGGACATCCACTGCGTCGGTTTCCTGCCCAAAACCAGCGTCGGCAAACTGGACAAGAAGTCCCTGCGCAGCGCCCTGATGTAACTTTCGAACGAGTGAGGAGACGAGAATCGTCTCCAGTGGAAGGCGCGTAGGGAGGCAATATTCCCAATCCGGTATACGGATTGGGCCAGTGTATCACAGATTCATACCAGGAGGCCCCTTGCCTTTAGGCAGAGGAGGAATGGTATCCTTGCCCTCCGCAGGAGAGTTCAACGCTTCCGAAAATAACCGCTTACATTGATTTAATTACACTACGTTTTATGGTAGAATAGAGATATGAAGCAGACAATCGCGCTCACACTGGAAACGACACCCGAACAGTTCCATGCTCTCCTTGAGACGATGGAAGCGTTCAACGCAGGTTGCGATTATGTGGCGGAAGTTGCCTTCCAGAAGCATTCCGCCAACAAGATCGCCCTCCAGCCCTTTGTCTACACACGCCTGCGCGAGGAGTGCAAACGGAAGAGGAAGCGCCAGAGGCGCACTCCAAATCCTCCTGTGTTCGGAGGATTTCCTCTCAGATGGCGATACGCGCTATCAGCAAAGCGTGTGAGGCTTACAAGCGCGACAA
>JBBQPO010000193.1:0-11871 GCA_038217285.1 Chthonomonadales bacterium | reverse complement strand
GCAGACATTGAGCATTCGTTGTTGGGAATGCGCAAACAACTGGTGAATGATCAGGAGGTGATGTATGGTTTCCTGGAAGCATCGGAATTGTTTCCCGAAAAGTAGGGACGCTCGTTAATACAATAACTGAATGTCAATAGTGATGCACCGCGTAACGGCGAACCGTGCGAAGGACACTCAAATGATAATCGACTCCGTAGTTTCCGACGACCGCCTCGATGCTGTACCGGCCGAGCAGGCACGAAATATTTTCCCGGTGGTCGGCATCGGCGCCTCGGCGGGCGGTATCAAACCGCTTCAAGCCTTTTTCGAGCAGATGCCGGCTGACAGCGGGATGGCGTTCGTGGTAGTAATGCACCTATCGCCGGACTATGAAAGCAATCTTGCCCAGATTCTGCAGCAGCGCACCCGAATGCCGGTGACGCAGGTGACGGAGTCGGTCCCGGTCGAAGCCAACCACGTCTACGTCATTCCCCCGAACAGGCACCTTTCGGTTCAGGACGGGCTATTGTGCCTGGTGGAGCCGCAGCAGCGGCCAGGAATACGCGTCGCGATTGACCTATTTTTCCGTATGCTCTCGGTCGGCTTCGGCCCGCGTGCGGTCTGCATCATTCTGTCCGGTACTGATTCGGACGGGGCGATCGGAATCAAGCATGTGAAGGAGCAGGGCGGCGTCACCATCGTTCAAGATCCGACGGAGGCTGAGTACGACGGTATGCCGCGCTCGGCCATCGGCACCGGTATGGTGGACTGGGTGCTGCCGGTCGCGGAAATGCCATCCCGCCTGATGCGATTCATGCAGAACGAAATGCGGATGCACGTACCGCCCGACGACCCGGAAACGGGGGAGGATGCGGCAGCCAACGACAAGAATTCCGGGGGGCCCTTGACAGTCCAGTTAGAGGCCAGTACCACCGACGAATCTGCTCTGCTGGACGTTATGAGGTACCTTCATGCGCAGACTGGGCATGACTTTTCGCACTACAAGCGAGCGACCATCCTGCGCCGAGTAGCGCGCCGCCTCCAGGTCAATCTGCTGGAGACTATTCCAGCCTACCTCGATTTTCTGCGCACCCATACGGCAGAGATACCCGCCCTGCTGCACGACCTGCTCATCAGCGTCACGAACTTTTTTCGGGACAGCGAAGCCTTCGCGGCCCTCGAAAGCCATGTGCCTCAACTGTTTGCCGGCAAGGAGCCGGGCGATCAGGTACGCGTCTGGGTTGCAGGCTGCGCTACGGGCGAGGAGGCTTACTCGCTCGCGATGATGTTGTACGAACATGCGAACCGTCTCGCATCGCCGCCCTCGATTCAGGTGTTCGCCACCGACATAGACGAGGATGTCATCCGCTTCGCCCGCGCCGGACTCTATCCTCCGACGATAGAAGCGGATGTCTCTGCAGAACGTCTCCGCCGCTTTTTCCAGAAGGATCAGGGCCGCTATCGTATCCGGAAAGAGGTGCGGGAAACTGTCCTGTTCTCGCCACATAATCTGCTGAAGAACCCTCCCTTTTCCCGCCTGGATCTGATCACCTGCCGCAACCTGTTGATCTATCTCAAGCGCGACGCTCAGGAGCGTGTCTTCGATATTTTCCACTATGCGCTGCGGCCCGGCGGGCTTCTCTTTCTGGGCGGATCCGAGAGCGTAGACGACGCCAATATACTCTTTGTACCGCTTGACAAGCGGCATCGACTGTTCGCCCGCCGCGCTGTCACCCGTTCCGGATGGAATCTTCCGCCCCTGCCTTTCCCGTCCACTCTTCAGCGCACTTCAAGCCCGCCGGTGATGCCACGCCTGCGCCCGCCCGTCAGCATACCAACGGAGTTGACGGCTGTCGCCGGCCCGCCCACTTCCGATATGCGGCCGATGCAGTACGGCGAGCTGCACCTTCTGCTTCTGGAGCAGGTGGCGCCCCCTTCGGTCCTCATCAATCCGGCCTACGACATCGTGCATCTCTCCGAGCACGCCGGACAGTTCCTGCAGTTCTCGGGCGGCGAGCCGTCGATGAATCTGCTGAAGGTCGTGCATCCTGCTCTCCAGGCCGAGCTGCGCGCCGCTCTCTTCCGGGCGTCTCGGAGCGGCGCGGCCGTCACCGCGACTGGCGTCGCGATGGAACGCGAAGGCGTCACCCATCTGGTGGACATCCATGTGCGGCCAGTACCCGATACGCATGCGAGTCACGGCTTTCTGTTGGTCCTTTTCAAACCCTTCGCGGAAACGGAAGAGACCGTCATCGCTGTTGCTCGCGTTCCGGAACAGGTCGCACGGGATCTTGAGGAAGAGATACAGGACCTCCAGACAGAACTGAGCGCGACAGCCGAACAGTACGAAGCCTCGACCGAGGAGCTCAAGGCTTCGAACGAGGAGCTGCAGGCGATGAATGAAGAGCTGCGCTCGGCCACCGAGGAGTTGGAAACCAGCAAAGAAGAACTGCAGTCGATCAACGAAGAGCTGACCACCGTCAACCAGGAACTCAAGAGCAGTGTCGATCAACTCGGCCGGGTCAACAGCGATCTGCAGAACTTGATGGCTTCCACAGAGATCGGCACGATTTTCCTCGACCGTCAACTGCGTATCAAGCGATTCACGCTACGCGTTCAGGAGCTGTTCAACATCATTTCAACGGACATCGGGCGTCCGCTCTCAGACATCACGCACAAACTGAACTACTCCGCCCTGACGGCGGATGCGGAGCGTGTCCTGTACGATCTCAGGCCCATCGAGCGTGAAGTGAGCAGCAACGGCGTCTGGTTTCTGGGTCGTATGCTGCCGTATCGTACCGTGGACGACCGTATCGATGGCGTCGTGCTGACCTTTGTCGATATCACAGCCCGGAAGCATTCTGAAACCGTACGCATCGGCCTGGAACAGGAGGTTGCCGTCCTGGCCGAACGCAACCGCATGGCCCGCGAGCTGCACGACACGCTGGCCCAGGGTTTCACGGCGATAAAGCTGCAGATGGAGGCCGCGGAGCTCGCGCTGCCTGAGCATCCGGACCAGGCGAGCGAGCGTATTGCCGCCTCCCGTGAGATCGCGATGGAAAGCGTGACGGAGGCCAGACGTTCCATTCAGGCGCTGCGATCTCCCCTACTGGAACGTGGTCTGGTTTCCGCCCTTGAACATCTCGCGCAGCAGACCTCGAACGGAATCAAAGTCCACTGCATCGTCGAAGGATCGCCCTATGCCCTGCCTGGCAGGACGGAGAGCGAGCTCTACCGTATCGGTCAGGAGGCTCTCACCAACGCGCTCCGGCACGGTCACGTGAGTCGCGTTCTCCTCGAAATCGCTTATAGCGCTTCCGAGGTTCGGCTGAGCATCCGGGACGACGGGCAGGGCTTCGACCAGGACGCTCCGCGCGATGGCCTCGGCCTCACCGGCATGAAGGAACGCGCCGATAGCCTTGGAGGAACGTTCACAATCTCCAGTCCAACGGGGCACGGGACCGAGATTACGGTGACCGTCTCGCCTCTGGATCGGTGAACGGACGGATGCTCTCTTCCAAACAAAAGTCACTTCTGGAGCAGGCGGACTGTGATGTCGCCTTCGATAATCTGACACGACAGCTCTACGCCACCGACGCGTCCATCTATCAGATCGAACCGGCAGCAGTCGCTTTTCCACGTAGTGCAGCCCAGGCATCTGCGATCATTAACGCCGCTGGGGAGGCGGAACTCCCTGTGACGCCCCGTGGCGCCGGCACCGGCCTCGTCGGCGGGGCCATCGGTGCAGGCCTGGTGATCGACTTCTCACGGCACAATCGCCGGATCACCGGCCTGGATCTGGAGCGGCGGACCGTGCAGGTCGGCGCAGGCGTCGTACTGGATCAGCTCAACGCTTTTCTCAAGCCGCATGGCCTCTGTTTCGGGCCGGACGTCGCCACCAGTTCACGCGCCACCCTCGGCGGCATGATCGCCAACAACTCGTCCGGCTCACACGTTCCTGTCTACGGCGTCACGGCGGACCATGTGCTTTCGCTGGAGGTCGCCCTTGCAGACGGCCAAATCGCAAATACCGGTGCGCGGCACGACTCGCTGGCAGCGCAGCAACGGTCGATTTCCGCACGTGTCCATGACCGCGCCGCCGCAATCGAGCGGCAGCTTCCGGCGGGACTGTTAAAGCGCTATCCCGGCTACGGCCTGGACCGATTTCTGCGCCACCCCGACAACCTCAGCCATCTCTTTGCCGGCAGTGAGGGTACGCTCGCGGCGATCGTTTCGGCGGAGCTCAAGATCGTTCCTCTGCCGAAGGCAAGGGGAGTGGGCATCCTCTTTTTCGCTTCGGTGACGGAGGCCATGCAGGCGACTGTGGCGCTGCTCGATCTGAAACCGGCAGCCATCGAGCATGTGGACCGCATTCTATTGGACCAGACGCGCGGGCAGCGTCCTTTCAAGGCCGCGCGCGACCTGCTGGAACTGGATGAGAAGCCGTGCGAATCGCTCCTGGTCGTGGAGTTTTTTGACGAAGATGTGCCGGAGCGACTCGCGGCGCTGGCGCAGAAAAGACTCGGGCTGCGCACTACCATCCTCAAGAACAGCGCCGAGATAGCGTTCGTTTGGGCCATGCGTAAAGCCGGGCTTTCTCTGCTCACCGGCTGCGCAGGCGACGCCAAGCCGGTCACCTGTATCGAGGACACCGCCGTCTGCCCGGAGCAGTTGCCCGCTTATGTCGCAGGGCTTCAGTCGCTGATGAAACCGCTCGGACTGCACGGCTCGTTTTACGGCCATGCCGCCTCCGGGCTGCTGCATGTCCGCCCCGTCCTCGATCTGCACGACGCCGAGGATGTGAAGAAATTCCGCCAGATCAGCGACGAGGTGTCCGCGCTGGTGCTGCAGTTCAAAGGCTCCCTGGCAGGGGAACATGGCGTGGGTATCGCCCGCACGGAGTATGTCCCCGCGCACCTCGGCCCAGAGCTGATGGCGTTGTCGCGAGAGATCAAGGCGGTCTTCGATCCGAACAGTCTGTTCAATCCCGGCAAGGTCATCCCCGACGGCCGCTACCGGATCGATACGAATCTTCGCATGGGCGGCGGCTATCGCCTGGAACTGCCGTTCGAACCGGTGCTGGCTTTCGCGGCCCGAGACGGCTCCTTCGTCCGCAACCTGGAACAGTGCAATGGCTGCGGCGGCTGCCGGAAGGACACCCCCACGATGTGCCCGACCTTCCTCGCCACCGGCGACGAGATAATGTCCACGCGTGGTCGCGCCAACACTATTCGGGCTGCCCTGGAACACCGTGGTCACCCGGATGGCGACGCGCTGCGATCCTCCGAACTCGATGCCGCCCTGAGCAACTGCCTCGCCTGTAAGGCCTGCACCACCGAATGTCCCTCCAACGTCAATCTCGCGCTGCTCAAGGCGGAGTTGCTGCACGCCCGTCACAGGCGCGACGGCATGCCTCTGCGCGAGCGGTTGCTAAGCTCGGTCGATCTCCTGGGACGACTGGGATGCCTCGCCCCCGGACTCGCCAACAAGACGCTGCAGTGGACCTGGCTGCGGCGGCTGATGGAGCAGACGCTCGGCCTCTCCGCCAGACGCCCGCTGCCGCTCTATGCCACCACGCGCTTCGACCGCTGGTTCGCCCGGCGTTCCCGTCCCGCTCCTCCCACCCGTGGACGCGTCATTCTGTGGGACGACACCTTCGTGCGCTACCATGAGCCGAACATCGGCATTGCGGCGGTCACAGTGCTCGAAGCTGCGGGCTTTGAAGTCGTGCTGCCGCTCAATCGACGTTGCTGCGGTCGGCCCGCGTTCAGCCAGGGCAACCTCGACGCTGCCGCAACGCTCGGTCGTCACAATCTCTCCCTTCTTGCCAACGCGGACACTCCGATTCTGTTTCTGGAGCCCTCCTGTCACTCCATGTTCGCGGAGGACTATCGTGAGTTGAAACTGGACGGAGCGCAGGAAACGGCAGGCCGCTGTTTTCTATTTGAACAGTTCATCGAAGAGTTGCTGTCCCGCGAACCCGAGGCCCTACGGTTTCGCGCAGAACCGGCCAATATCGTTATCCACGCCCACTGTCATGCCAAATCTCTGATAGATCCTGCTTTTATGACCCGGCTCGTCCGACGTCTGCCCGGTCGCGACGTCACCTTACTGGAGACGGGATGCTGCGGCATGGCCGGAGCCTTTGGCGCGCTGGAGTCGAAATACGATCTCTCCCTGAAGGTCGCGGAACCCCTCGTGACAAAAATCCAGGACCAGCCCCCAGGAACCATTGTCGTCGCATCCGGCACAAGCTGTCGCCATCAGATCGACCACCTCTCCCCAGTCCATGCCAGACACATGGCCGAACTGCTTGCGGACGCTCTGCTGACACGAAATACACGGTCCTTGCCATAGACTTGCACGAGGCATTCGTCTATAATATAGAATATGGAAACACCCAAACCCAACGAGGCGATTCCCGCGCATGACGCAGACTCGGCCTGGAGTGGTATCGCAGCAATCTCGTCGGCAACAAAGACGATCTCGGCACGAAGTAGAGCGCGAACTTTCAGAATGGGGCAGAGGAACCAACTTGGACAAGGGCCGCCCAAGTCGAATTTTGGGCACAGTCGTCAACAACAAAGACAAGTGGAGATCTGCCAAACAATGCGTCCGATAATAACGAGCGGAGGATTTCCGAATATAGGTAACGAACTATAGTTACAACATAGAGGGCATGCAGTGTTCTTAAGCCAGAATGCTGTCATTTTGGATTATATGGCCTCCCTCGGAGATATATATGGCGACTGCAGAGCAAATCAAAGCGTTAATCCGGTCACTCTTTAGTGACGACGAGGAACGTGTCTTTACCCTGGCACTACAGGTAGCTGCTCACGAAGCCCACCAAGGACATGGGGCACTCGCACACGAAATTCGTGACTTGGTGGACAAGACCCGCAGTGACCGAAAAAAAGCGTCTATCGGTAAGTTTTCTCCAGAGCTTGAAAGCCTAGTGCGTATCGACTTACCTGGCGTTTCTCTTGCCTCACTCGTCCTGCCTCAACCTCTCATAGCCCGTATCGAGCGCATCCTTTACGAGTTTCGTCAACGCGATAAACTGAAGCAACATGGCCTTCAACATCGTCGCAAGATTCTTCTGAACGGCCCCCCAGGAACAGGAAAAACACTGACTGCGAAGGTGCTAGCCAGTGAGTTACGCCTACCGCTCTATACAGTGCAGGCGGATCGCCTGATTACCAAATTCATGGGAGAAACCGGTGCCCGCTTACGGCAAATGTTTGATATGATCCGGGAGCGGGAAGGAGTCTATCTCTTCGACGAATTTGACGCGCTTGGTGGTGGACGCGAGCGAGGCAATGATGTTGGTGAAATGCGCCGTGTACTCACATCGCTGCTGCAGTTTATCGAGCAGGACTCATCCGATAGTCTGATCGTTGCTGCGACAAATAGCCCAGGTCTACTGGATAAAGCGCTCTTTCGCAGATTCGATGACTTGCTCATTTATGAATATCCGCAAGAAGAAGACAGACATCGACTGATTGCCAACACAATAGGGACGTTTATCGGAGTACGGTTCAAATGGAAAGAAGCCGTATCGGCTAGCGAGGGATTGAGTAGTGCCGAAATTGTTCAGGCATGCCAAGATGCTTTGAAAGAAGCGATCCTTCAGGACATTAAAGCCATTAGTTTATCAAGATTGGAAGCCGCACTTGCCGAGCGGAAACATACGAATGGGGGACAATAACTCATCGCAGCAAACAATCTCCCAATCCTTTTCCTTGTCGATAAAGCTCAGGGGATCAGCTACACGCGCCCTCGCATGGGAAGAGATCCTGATAGCATTCCGCCTATTCCGCTCCGCGACCGCGTGGCACACGCAGACCAGCTAATAGCACGGTTTGATGCTGCTTGGAATGCCAGCCAAAATATTCAAGCGACCTCCTACGCCACTAGGAAGGGGGTTTACTTGGAATTTGAATGCGCGGCCGGATATGACGTAAAAGTACAGAGCCTTGAATATCTGCCCGCTGATATTCGCCTACTAAATGTACGAACTCGTTCCGAGGAGGGACGGGAGATCCAATTGGCTACGGTATATGTACCGAAAGAAAAGAGCAGACATTTCCTCAAGAAAATAGAAGCCTACAGGGACAAAAACACTGTAAGCCTTGATCCTGCAAAAGTTAAACCACGGAATCAGTTACTGGTTACGAGCATAGAAGATATTCGTGTGGCTGTTCTGAAATCTTTCTGGACGGATGATGAAACAAAAATACCGCAACGGGAACCGCGCTGGGTTGAGGTCTGGCTGTCGTCAGATTCCCCTAAAGATATAACAAAATTCCGCACGGTTGTTTCAGGCCTCGGCATTCACGAACGTGAGACGTCGTCTGTATTGATATTCCCTGAGCGATCGGTTCTTCTGCTTAATGCTAATCAAGAGCAATTACTCCGTCTGTTGCTTGTATCGGACCAGTTGGCAGAATTGCGAGCGGCACGCGAGACGTGTTCTTATTTTTATGAGGTTGATAACCAAGAACAGGCGGAATGGGTAGAAGACCTAATGAAGCGGGTTACATTCGATGACCCATCAAATGTCTCCGTCTGCATCTTGGATAATGGAATCAACTCAGGGCATCCCATGATATCGCCAGTCCTATCCACCGATGACTTGCACACAGTCAAGGCGGAATGGGGGAAAGAAGATCACCATCGTTTTGGGCACGGGACGTCAATGGCAGGTATCTCTATATTCGGCGATGTTCAGGAAGCTGTAGACAGCAACACCACGATAAATGTACGCCATCGGCTTGAGTCAGCGAAGATTCTGCCGCCATCTGGACAAAGTAATCCCATAGAACTTTGGGGTGATATGACAGCCCAGGGAATTTTCCGGGCTGAGGTTCAGGCACCCTATCGTAGGCGTGTTATCTGCATGGCGGTCGCGGCGGATGACACACGTGACCAAGGCAGACCAACATCTTGGTCTGCAATGCTTGACAAACTTGCTAGCGGATACGATGATGAGACTCGCCGTCTTATTCTTGTCAGTGCTGGAAATATTATCGATCCGCTTGAGTGGGCAAATTACCCGATAAGTAACTCCACAAACGATGTATATGATCCTGCCCAGTCATGGAACGCTTTAACCATCGGGGCTTATACGAATAAAATTCAAATATCGAATCCACAGTTGGTAGGATACAATCCCATTGCGCAGGCAGGTACCCTCTCTCCAACCAGTACGACATCCATCAGTTGGTCATCACGCTTATGGCCCATTAAGCCCGAAATTGTTTTGGAAGGTGGCAATATCGCCACAACCCCCGGTGGTCTTGCAGAAGAAATAGACGATTTGCTCGTTCTATCAACGCACCACAAATACACCAATAAACATTTCACTTTGTTTGGACAGACGAGTGCAGCGACTGCGCAAGCATCTCATCTCGCCGCCAATATCTATGCCGAGTATCCCAATCTATGGCCGGAAACAGTTCGTGGGCTGCTTGTACATTCCGCGAGATGGACAGAAGCGATGAAGGCACAGGTTCCACCAAGCTCTGGGAAAGGTGGATATAGGAATCTACTGCGAAGCTGTGGGTATGGCGTTCCACAGCTTGACATAGCACTGCATTGCCTTAGAAACCGGCTAACCCTCGTCAGCGAGGCACAGCTTCAGCCATTCAAAAAGAAGGAAACCACCAGCGGTTACGGAACGAATGAACTCCACTTTTATGAACTACCGTGGCCGCATGAAGAATTACAGCAACTCGGTGGCTTAGAAGTTCAACTTAGAATCACGCTTTCCTATTTCATAGAGCCTGGCCCAGGCGAAAAAGGTTGGAAAGATAGATACCGTTATGCGTCACATGGTCTTCGTTTCGATTTGAATGAACCCAGCGAAAGTAAGGAAGATTTTCATAAACGGGTCAATGCACAGGCAAGGTCCGAAGATGAGGGTTCACCTGACACCTCTTCTCCATCCTCACACTGGCTATTAGGCCAACAAAGGGATGTTGGCTCGATCCATTCGGATATATGGACAGGGACTGCAGCCGACTTGGCGAGTTCAAATTTCATCGCTATCAGGCCATCGGCAGGATGGTGGCGTGAAAGACACACAATAGGAAGATGGAATAGGCCTGCCCGCTATGCCCTGATTGTCTCCATTGAAACTCCACCAATCAATGTCGATATTTACACACAAGTTGCGTCTCTGATTACTACACCAACCGCGACCCCAGTTGAGATCGAAATTGAAATCTGAGTGCAAATAGCCCCAAGAGCTAATATTCTCATAATGCCTGCTGCGATCTGCATGAAGTAACGGACATCTTCTTCGTAGGCTCAGCGCGTGTGAGCACTGCGCTGATTTTGCAGCCACAGCTCTTCTTCGGGGATTGCGGCCAGGCGCTCCAGCGTGGCGAGCGCGCCCGACGGCTGCCGTCAAGCCGGAATGGTATCCCGGAGCGTCCTAGGTCGCACCGAACGCGGACGCAGAACGCACACACCGTTTCGGCGCATACAGGGCCTATTTCGTCTCCTGTACCGGCGATGTAAGACCCCACAAGATGTCCAAACAGGTCGCGGGGAGTGATAGGGGTGTTTGATGAGCGCCGAGGCGAGAACGAGTAGGGGGTTCCGAAAGGTAGAAAGGATGGCGTAATCGTCGTCATTGCTCAGAGGTCTCTGGTCCGCAGGAACCACCAACAGCATGGGGACTTAGGCTTCGGCGCAACAGTTTGACAGCAGATGCCATTCCGCCCAGAGGATGTGCCAGTTGCTGATCTGCTGCCGAATGTACGCCAGGTAAGGGTCTGTCTTGCCGTCCGCCTCGAGCGCTCCAGGCACTTGTCGTACAGGGTCTGGAGGGCGGAGATGACGCCCTCTACACCCGCCAGGAAGGGCTGGATCAGTTGCTGGGTCATCTTCAGGGGAGGCATGTGATGGCCGTAATATCACTCGAGTAAGTCTGAACAGGTATGTCATTACCGTAGACTTGCACGAGGGATTCGTCTATACTGCTATTGTCCTGTGCCTCCTGCGAAGCATCCGGGCTTCTCAGGGGTTGTGCTTCGAACGACCGAGTAAGCCGACAAGCGAGGTCAGAATAATAGACCGAAAGGAATACAGTGGGGTTGAATTGTAAGACCCTGTCGTGAAAGAACAATTTCGCGTGAGGAGTCTCCCTTCGCGGATCGCCCTGAAGCGCCGGCCCCCTGCGATATAGAACATGGAAACACCCAAACCCAACGAGGCGATTCCCGCGCATGACGCAGACGCGGCCTGGAGTGGTCGTGCCCTTTCGGCCCCGCTGAGTAAAAATGTCCACCTTCTGAAGTGGGTCGATAAGATGGCGCGGCTCACGCAGCCTGCCACGATCCATTGGGTGGACGGCTCTCAGGAAGAGTACGATGCTCTCTGCGCGCAGATGGTCGAAGGCGGCACTTTCCTCAAGCTCAATGAGGCGTTGTGGCCGGGCTGTTACTACGCGCGCTCCGACGCCAACGACGTCGCGCGGGTGGAAGATCGGACGTTTATCTGCTCGCTCTCGAAGGAGGCGGCCGGACCTACCAACCACTGGGAAGAGCCGTTCAAGATGCGACGTAAGCTGAAGAAGCTGTTCGAAGGCTCGATGCGCGGTCGGACGATGTATGTGCTGCCGTTCAGCATGGGGCCGATCGGTTCGCCCATGTCGCAGATCGGTGTGCAACTGACCGATTCGCCCTATGTCGTCGTCAGTATGCGCATCATGGCCCGCATCGGCCAGCCGGTCTTCGCGGAGATAGACACCGGCGAGAAGCGCGTCGTGCCGTGCATGCACACGCTCGGCGCTCCGCTCGCCCCCGGACAGAAGGACGAGCCCTGGCCGTGCAATCCAGAGAAGTCCATCGTGCATTTTCCGGAGACGCGGGAGATCTGGTC
>JBBQPO010000192.1:0-11872 GCA_038217285.1 Chthonomonadales bacterium | reverse complement strand
TCCCTACCAGGAAGTCCTGGTGGTCCTGCTCTATCTGCGTCATAACGTCGCCTTCTCCGTCGTGGGAGCCCTCTTCGGCGTCTCCGCCGATGTCGCCGAGAATACTTTCCACGAAATCGTGCCCACGCTGCGCGATGTTTGCCCGGCCAATCGCTTCGAAGCCGAGAAACGCTGGACCAAGAAAGCGCCTTCCTGGCAACCCAGTGAGATCGAGAAGGGGATCGTCGATAGCTTCGAAACGCCCGTTCCCCGACCTTCTGATCCCGACAAACAGAAACTTTTTTTGGTAGCGGAGTCTATCGCTCGTCAGCGCGAGGCGAGGAGGCGGGCGAGGGTGGGGCGGGGAAGGTCGGGCGCGAGGAGGGTTTCGGGACGGCCTTCGGCGGCGAGGATGGCCTCGGCCGCAAGGTAGCCGCTGCGGGCCGCGCCTTCCATCGTGGAGGGCCAGCCCGTGCGGGTCCACTCTCCGGCGACCAGGAGGTTCGCAATCGGGCTGCGCTGGTCAGGGCGGAGCGCGTCGGCGCCCGGCTTCGGAGAGAGCGTGGCCTTGGGCCAACGCACGACCTGCGACCGCAGCAGCGTCGCCTCCCGGGAGTCGGGCAGGCAGGCGTGGACGTCGGCGAGCACCCGCGCCAGGATCTCCTCCTTCGGCAGGCCGACCAGACGGTGCGAGGCGCTGATGACGATGCTCAAATAGGAGCCCGTGCCCTCCGGCTGATCGAAATTGCGGTTCTTGTGGAAGATCCACTCCGTTTCGCGGTCGAGGACGG
Organism: Chthonomonadales bacterium; assembly: GCA_038217285.1. GTDB lineage: Bacteria > Armatimonadota > Chthonomonadetes > Chthonomonadales > Chthonomonadaceae > JANXLO01. Next base: position 11,102 of record JBBQPO010000192.1, on the reverse strand, counting down.
CGAGGGCTGCGGGGCAGTCCAGCGGGCGGTCGAACCAGAGATGCACCCCGCAGATCGGCGAGAGTTCCAGACCGTGCAGGTTCTGCCAGTACGGCACGTTCGCCGTCACCGCCTCCGGCAGCAGCTTCAGCAGCAGATCAAACTGGAGCGCGCTCACGTAGTAGTCGGCTTCCAGACGCGACCCATCCCGCAGCGAGACGCCGGTGACGCGGGGCGCGCCTTCGGTCGCGAAATCGAGGCTTTCGACAATGGTTCGAAGCCGAACGCCGCCGCCGCGCTTCGCCAGATAGGCCAGGGTCGGCTCGGTGTAGAGGGAGCCGAGCGGTACGCGGGGAACCCCGAAGTGGAAGGCCGTTGGGTGGAGCAGGAAGCCGTCCCGGAAGATCTTGAGCGCGTGGCTGTAGGCGATGCGGTCGTTGGTCTCGTTGCAGGCGCTGACCAGGATCGGCCCCCAGAAGCGCCGCACCGCACGCTCCGTCTGCCCTGTCTGCTTAAACCACTCTTCCACCGTGATCGTGTCGTGCTTCGGGTCGGGGCGGGCGCGCAGCATCGCCAGCATCCCCCGCGCAATGCCGATCTTGTCCCGTAGGCCCAGCGACCGGAAGCGCAGAAACGAGGGCGCGGTGTGCAGCGGCGCGGGCAAGACGCTGCCTTGAATGACGGAGCGTTTGCCGTCGCCATCCAGGAACTGCAGGGTGTCGTGGTAGCGGATCTGATCCTGCACGCCCAGGCGCGTCAGCAGATCGGACAGATTGGTGCAGCAGCGCATCGTGCCGTGCTGGCACTCGTCGAGGCGCTCCCCGGTCGCCGGATCGATGTAGGAGGAGGCGCGCCCTCCGAGCAGAGGGCGCTTCTCGACGATCTCGACGCGGAAGCCACGGTCCGAAAGGGCGACGGCAGCGGAGATCCCGGCCACGCCGCCCCCGAGGATAAGCACGGACTTAGAGGGCATGCGGCGTCACCCTGTCGGGAGCTTGCTGCGGAGCCAGGCTCCGGCGACGATGCCCAGTTTCTTCGGGGTGCTGACGCGGGCGCGACGGCTGTGGACATCGTAGTCGTTGCGCTCGATGCTGTCGAGGATGCCGCGATAGATCTTGAGCATGATCGAGAGCGTTGGGCGACCAGGTGTGTGGACCAGCGGGAAGAGCGCATGCGCCTGCTTGTAGAACTCCTTGGCGCGATCCGCCTCGAACCGCATCAGGGCGCGGAAGCTGTCGGTGAGAAGCCCCTGCTTCAGGTCGTCCTCACTGACGCCAAAACGGCGCAGATCCTCCTGCGGCAGATAGATGCGGTCGCGGTCGGCGTCCTCCTTCACATCCCGCAGGATATTGGTCAACTGGAACGCCAGCCCGCACGCCTCCGCATACTCCATCGCCTTGCCGTCCGCCTCGTCGAAGCCCCAGACATGGATGCAGACGAACCCTACGATGCTCGCGACCCGGTAGCAGTACTGATGCAGCTCCTCCCATGTCTCGTAGCGCGTCTTGGTGAGGTCCATCTCGGTGCCGTCGATCAGCTCCTGGAAGTAGCGGCCGGGAATGTGGTAGGTCTGGACGGTGTCGTGGAAGGCGGGCAGGATCATGCTGTCGGCATAGTCGCCTTCCATGGCGCAGTCCAGCGCGGCGCGCCACTCCTGCATCTCGGCGGCTTTGGTGCGATCTTCGGCGACCTCGTCAGAGACATCGTCGCTGTAGCGAAAGAAGGCGTAGATGGCGCACATCGCCGCCTTCCGCTCGGGAGGCAGCGTCATGAAGGAGAAATAGAAGTTACGGGCCTGCGTCTTCGCGACCATTTCGCAGTAGCGATAAGATTCGGCGAGACGCTCGGGCGTGAGAGGTTCAGACACGGTTCGTCCTCTACTTTTTCGCGGTCAGATTGGCGAGCAGACGCCCGATCAAAAGGGCGATCTGGCGGCTCTTCGGCACGGCGGGGCGCGTGGTCAGGGTGTCGTAACCCTGCTGCTCGATACGCCGCAGCACCTCCTGCCCACCTCGGTTGAACATCTCTATGTCGAGTCGCACGCGCCGATCCACCCGTTCGGTCAGTTTCAGCCCCTCGTTGAAGAGGGTGTGGGTGCGCTCCACTTCAAACTTCATCAAGGCGGCGAATTCGGGGGTGAAGCGTCGGGCAAGCAGTGATTCCTCAGTATACCCGAAGCGCGCCATGTCTTCCAGAGGAATGTAGACGCGGTCCTTCACGAGGTCGCGCGTCACATCCTGCCAGAAGTTGGCGAGCTGCAGCGCCGTGCAGGTCTTGTCGGAGAGGGCGAGGCGCTCGGCGTCCTGATAGCCGCAGAGGTAGAGCACGAGCCGACCGACGGGATTCGCGGAGCCGCGACAGTAACCGACCAGATCTTCATAAGTGGGATAGCGGGTCACGCGCTGATCCTGTCGGAAGGCGCCCAACAGGTCGCGGAACGGCTCGGCGGGAATGCCGAACTGCTGCACCGTCTCCGCCAGCGCGACAAAGACCGGATGGCGCGGCGCACCGGCATACAGGGCGTCCAACTCCTCCTCCCACCAGTCGAGCAGGATCAGCGACTTCGCGGGGTCGCCGATCTCATCGCTCAGGTCGTCGCTGATGCGGCAGTAGGCGTAGACGTTGTAGAAATGCTGTCGCAGCGGCTTCGGGCAGAAGGCGCCCGCCACCAGAAAGTTCTCGTAGTGCGACTTCGCCAGCCGCTCGCAGTACTTCCGCGCCTCTTCCAGGGTGGCGACGCCTTCAAAAGGATACGGATGCGGGATGTCGCTCGCTTTTAATGTCGCTGTCGTGATTATCTCTGGTTTCATAGGTGTTATTCTGCGGAGCCCTGCACCATTTTGAGGGCGGGGCGGTAGAGGAACGGAACGCGGAATGAGAGATCCTCGCGCGATCCCTGCTTTTCGAAGAAGCCGACATCGCACAGCTTGTCGGCGATCTCCACCGCAATGTCCCTAATGACGTTCCAATCGAAGGCGTCGCGGGTGCGCGAGAGCATCCAGTCGAAGGTCTTCGGGCGCTTCGGCCCGGATTCGACCTGATCGGGGAAGATCCGATAGAATAGCTTCGTCTGTTTCTGAACGTCGGCGAGCACTTCGGCCTCGTGTACCTGATAGAAGGCGCGCAGGGCGTCGTTGTGCAGCGCGCGGCGGACCACGAGATTGAGCAGCGCCGGATGGCTCCAGGAGATGGTCAGGTGGCGCGTGACATGGCTGGCCTCCCGAAAACCGGGCGCGAGAATGCGCTGCCAGATGTCGCTGCGCAGGAAGATTTTGAGCGAGAGATGGCGGTGCTGGAGCAGGTCGAGATAGACGCGGAACAGGGCGCGCAGTTGCTGCGCGATCAGCGATAGAAAATAAAGCTTCCAGATGCCCCGAAACTCGTTCTCGCCGGGCGGCGGCTCTGCGGTCAGGTCGCGGAAGATCGGCACGCCGCGCGGGTTCTCCGCCGCCACCACGACGATGCCGCGCTGCAATAGCGCCTCGCTGCGGCTGAGCAGCAGCGAGTAGATCGCGCTCTTCCCCGCCCCCTTCACGCCGTAGACCACATCGACCTCGCCGCCATAGATGCGCCGCCAGGGATCGGTTTCGACGAAGTAAGCGTTGAGCTCGCTGCCCTCCTCCTCCGCGATCCGCTCTCCAAACCGCGTCGCCAACAACACCTCTCGTCGGGTCATTCCACTCTCCACCATTGGGTTCGTCCTACCGCCTACCATTATACGCGTTTCCTATAAGCGGGCGCAAGCGACAAGGTCAATGCCGAACGAGGCATCAAGCGTACAAAGCAATATAACAGAGAATCTTTCTCTCGCTAATGCCCGCCAGCTCGCTCTGCAGGTCGAGCGGTCATTATGATACTATATGGATATAGTGGTCGTGATTGACGGCAAAGTCGGTCGGCAGTTTTGCCAGTTCTTCCGGGGGCAGGGTTCCGAATGTCTCTCGTGTGAGACGCAGGATGGCCTCGCCTGCGGTCTCCTCGCGGGACGGTTCCGGTGCAGGCAGAGCGAGAAGTTTGTTCAGGGCGTAGTCTTCCAGGGACAGGTTGTGCTGCTGCGCTTCCGCCGTCAAACGCGCTTCGACATCGGCAGGCAGTTCCAGGTGCAGTGTCATGGTTACGACTCCTTTCGCATCAAGCTCGCTGCATGTATTATGCAAGAGACCGTCTGTTGTGTCAAAGGGAGCAGGCGGCAGGGAGCAGTCTCTAAACCACCTTTACTACGCCGACCGGCATAGGAGCCGGAAACCAGGCAGTTGATATGCTCTCTTACGGTTGACCGACTGGTTGAGAATGCATCTTATAACTGCATCCGTTCTACCCCTGCGGGACAGGTATCAGCCCATAGCGCAGCATGACTTCCTTCATTTTTGTGGGATCGGGAGGAGGCGAGGCAAGCAATGCTGCCATCTCGCGGAAATAGACGGGGCCGAGCACACCCGGGCACAGGACACAGAGGCATCGCGCCGGTTCCTCACCGTTATTGCTGAAGCTATGGACTATACCACGGGGGATAAAGGCAGTCTGGCCGGGGGCCAAGGCGACCTCGCGACCGTCGATCCGAAAATGCATCGTTCCCGCCAGACCGTAGATAGTTTCGTCCCAGTTTTCATGGTAGTGGGGAACCGGCACCTTTGCATTCGGCTGCACCGTCATCTCGAACATGTCGAGGCTGCCCTCGGTGCTCTTCTTATCTTCGAGAAATCTCAATTCCAGACCGCCTATAAGTATCGTTTCCGGCATAACCCTCGCTCCTGTCGTAAGTTTTGTATGGCTTTCAAGCGCCTGCGCTCGAAAGTGTCTAGAAGACTGGTTTTCGGCCCAATGGGGCGAAACCTCGCGAATGCGCTCAAAATCGGCATAGGCATCGGACTCTGCACACGCCGTAAGCCTAACGGTGTATGCTTAAGAATTAACGGTTTTGGTCGCATCGATCGTTTGACCCTGCGTACCCTGCTTGCTCGCCACGCGGACGACGTCGAAGTCGTTGCGATCAACGATCTCACCGACGTCAAGACCAACGCCCACCTGCAGGCGTTGAAGAGCCTGGGCTTCGTTTGTCATCGTCGGCTGCCTGCGGTTTTCAAGATCGCGCGATAGTTGAACCGATCGTCGGGAGCCGCATCGCCATACAGAGTAAAGTCGGTCCAGTCGCCGTTGTGGAAGCAGTGGTCGGCCCACTTGAAGTCGAGAGTCGCAGGCAGGTTCCGGATGCCCAGCGCCGCTCGCGGGATCGCGATCTCCAGTTCATTCCCGCGCACCTCATACCGCACCTCCGCGACCTGCTTCCACTGCAGGGCTCCATTGACATTCCGCTCCAGACGGGTCGTCCGAGCGCCAACCTTGCGATTGACGACAAAGTCGTAGCCGAGCCAGCCCGTGCGGGAATTCGCATCGGCATCGATGTAGAGGCGCATCCAGTCTGGATCGGTGTGCGGCGATATTCTGGCACGGGTCCGCACATAGAAGTAGATGAAACGCGCATCGAAACTGACTTTCGCGGCTACGATGTCGTTGCGACCAGTCGCATCGACATAGGGTCTGGCCTGACCGGCCCCCGGCGCGTTTCGGTGAGCCGTATCGCCGACCGCATCGCGAAACTCCGGACGAACCGCCTTCCAATCGTCGAACCGCCCATCTATCCGTATCGGTGCAGGCGTCACGGACGGCAGCGCACGGACGCCCTTGTAGCGCCGGACATCGCCGACGAGTTGATAGTAGTAGTCGTCTCCGTGTCCGCCTCGCATCGGTTCGATGTCTCGGCTGAACTCTTCGCTGAACTCATCGACGAAGATCGGGGGCGGGGCTTTGTATCCTGCCCACTCGGCATAGAATCCCGCAGTCCACTCGTTCCACCCTGTGACGAACACGAACGGTGGGTCGACCTGCAGCGCATGCTCCCACTGCTCCTGGAAGTTGTATCCGTGGCGCACCGCGTCCGGCCCGGTCTCTAACTTGCCATTATGGTAGCTGCGCCCGAATGCGCCAGGGAAGCTCATGGGCGCCAGATGCGTGGTCGCGTTGTAGTTCTGGGCGACTCCCACCGTGATCTGTTCGATCGCGCCGGTCGGGCCGCGCTGTACTGCCTGCGGATAGTTCTGCAGCCAGGCCCAACCACCAGGCGGGGGTTGCGCCAGGTCGTATGGCGCAATCGGAGTGCGGAAAGTGAAAAAATCTCGAATCTTACGGGCGCGGTCCGCAGCCTCCTCCGGCGTCGACACCCGCATGGCAAGTTCGAAAGTCTGCGGCTGCGCCTCGCCCTCATACTGCACGAAGAGCGACCGATCGCCGGTAACGGGTTCGCCTGTCTGTACAGCGCCATTGCCATAGCGGCCGGATCGCCCCCACCATCCGACACGCCCTTTCGGATCGGACATCTCCAGATAGTAGGTTCCGGGTGGCAGCGCTCTCCCCATGTCGAGAAGCAGAGTTGCGTTGTCCTTCACATTCTCAAACCGGTTTCGGGCTAGGAGCTTGCCCCCGGGCCGATCGCGAAACAGGGAGAGTGTCATCCCCGAGCCGAGGGTCGCCCAGGTCGGAAACGAACCGCCTATGGAGAGAAAGGGTCGCGTAAGGGTGAACGTCTGCCCGAGCGTTTCGCCGAGAGCCAGGTCCGAAGGCACCTGCTGCACGGCCTGCGTCGCCTCCTCGGCGGCGTAGTCGGGAGATGCGAGTACCAGAGGCTTGCCGTTCCATCGAAACCAGAGATCGGAGTAGAGACCCGGAGCAAAGAGGGTGTCGTACAGTTCGCCCAGCGTACGGGAACCGATGCCGCCGGAATTTCCGAAAGGGCAGAGGAAGGCGATTTGGGGCGTTTTGCCGCCTTCCTTTCGGATCTGTTCCCAGACCCGACAGAGCGTCCTGCGAGCGCGATCATAGGTGGCTGCATTGGAGTTATCGAACACCACCACATCGACACCGGCGTTCGCAAGCATCTGCGCATGTTTGCGCAGCACCCATGCGTCATCGCTCGCATAGTACCCGAACAGTGGCTCGCCCCAGTAGTGGTCGGAATTCAACGGTCCCCAGGCCGGATGGCGCACATCCTGGAGCGCCTCCGGATGCGCCTGCAGGATCTGCGTATTGTCGAAAGGACCTACGCCACCGTGCGCGAATGTCAGAAAGTAGAACATCCCGAGCGTACGGTGGGCGCGCACCGGCCCGACCTCATCGCTTGTCGGCAGGGGGCGGCCCAGACCGTCGGTGGCAACCCATGTATCGCTCCCGGTGTCCCACAGGACACGGGGCGTCTGGCCGTCCACCGGGCATCCCGAGGCGATTATGATCATCAATAGCAGAGAGGCGAGCAGGTGACGCCATCTGTTCCGTAGCATCGGTTCCCTCCTTATCGCTTCCAGCGACGAAAATCTCTTCAAGAATCGATGCGCGTACGCATTTGTTGACGCTTGGGGGCGATAAATGCTATTATACCAGCATGAATAGTAGGATAGTGCGACAGGAAGCCATCTCTCGCACATCCGACACAGTTTGCAAAGCGCGACGTTGCTCGCGCCGTCCGTGTCAGCGTGTACCGGCAGTGTAAGATTTAGACCGGGGACGTGACAGGCAACTCCAGTTTCCAAAGAAGGAGCCTTCAATATCATGGCTGTCAGAGTAGGAATTAACGGTTTTGGTCGCATCGGTCGTCTGACCCTGCGTACCCTGCTTGCTCGCCACGCGGACGACGTCGAAGTCGTCGCGATCAACGACCTCACCGACGTCAAGACCAACGCCCACATGTTCAAATGGGACTCGACCTACGGGCCGTTCGGCGGAGAGATCACCACCGAAGAGAAAGACTTCATCGTCAACGGCAAGAAGATCACCGTCTTCGCCGAGCGCGAACCCGGCGCGATCCGCTGGGACAGCGAAGGCGTTGACATCGTCGTCGAATCGACCGGTTTCTTCACTGACGCCACCAAAGCGGTCGCGCACCGGGAGCACGGCGTCAAGAAGGTCATCATCTCGGCCCCGGCCAAGAACGAAGATCTGACCATCGTCCTCGGCGTCAATGAGAACGTCTACGATCCGGCCAAACACCATGTCGTCTCCAACGCCTCCTGTACCACCAACGGCCTCGCGCCCATCGCCAAAGTCCTGAACGATAGCTTCGGCATCGAAAAGGGCCTGCTGACCACGGTGCACGCCTACACCAACTCGCAGCGCTTGCAGGACACGGCCTCCAAAGACCTGCGCGACGCCCGCGCCGGGGCCGAGAACATCGTCCCGAGCTCGACCGGCGCCGCCCGCGCGGTTGGCCTGGTCATCCCCTCCCTCGTCGGCAAGTTCAGCGGCATGGCGTTCCGAGTGCCGGTCCCGACCGTCTCCGTCGTCGACTTCACCGCACTGCTGGGCCGAAACGCGACCATCGAAGAGATCAACGCCGCGGTCAAAACGGCGGCGGACGGCCCCATGAAGGGCATCGTGCAGTATACCGAACTGCCGCTCGTCTCCACCGACCTCAAAGGCAACACGCACTCCTCGATCTACTCCGCCATAGACACCATCGCGGTCGGCGGCAACCTGGTCAAGGTCGTCTCCTGGTACGACAACGAGTGGGGCTACTCCTGCCGCGTCGGCGACCTCATCGCCTTCATCGCCGGCCGGGGCCTGTAAGAGTCCCAACGTCCTGCACGGCAGAGAGCAGCACGCTCTCTGCCGTCTTTCTGTCAGAGGTCGCAGCTCCGCAGGCGCCCAGGACGGCCCCGGACCCCACCCCTCTAAACCCTGTTCGCCGGCGGGTGAACCCCGTCAGGCGCTCTCGCCCCTGGAACGGAGCCGAATAAGAATGAACAAAAAAACGCTGAAGGATATAGATGTCACCGGCAAGCGCGTGCTGGTGCGGGTCGATTTCAATGTGCCGCAGGACGAGCACGGCAATATCACCGACGACACCCGTATCGTGGCCGCCCTGCCGACCATTCAGTACCTGATCTCCCACAACGCGAAGACGATCCTGGTTTCGCACCTGGGCCGACCGAAGGGTGTGACCCCGAAGTACACACTGGAGCCGATCTCGGAGCGGCTCTCTGTTCTGCTGGGCAAAGATGTGCCGCTGCTCGACGATATTCTGGCCGACGCGACCGAAGAGACGATCTTCGCCCTGGAAGAGGGCGACGTCGTGATGCTGGAAAACGTGCGCTTCTACCCGGAAGAGGAGAAGAACGATCCGGAGTTCGCGGACCGGCTCGCCCGCATGGCGCAGCTCTATGTCAACGACGCGTTCGGCACCGCCCACCGCGCCCATGCCTCGACCGAGGGTGTCGCGCACTTCATTCCGGCGGTCGCAGGCTTCCTGATGGAGAAAGAGCTCGAATATCTGGGCAGCGCGCTGACGGAGCCGAAACGCCCCTTCATCTCGATTCTTGGCGGCGCGAAGGTCAAAGATAAGATCGGCGTCATCAAAGAACTGCTCGGTAAGGTCGATACGCTCATCATCGGCGGCGGCATGGCCTACACCTTCTTGAAGGCGCAGGGCATGGAGATCGGAAACTCGCTGCTGGATCAGGCGAATATCGAGTTCTGCAAAGAGATCCTGAAGACGTCCGGTGACAAGATCCTGCTGCCCGAGGATGTGATTGTCACCAATAAAAACCCGTTCGATGTGGGCGAGGACGCCTGTGAGACGAAAGTGGTCGCCGTGACCGATATTCCGGCCGCCTGGGAGGGCGCGGACATCGGCCCGAAGACCATCGCGAAGTTCAGCGCGGCCATCAAAGGCGCCGGAACGGTCGTCTGGAACGGCCCGATGGGCATCTTCGAATTCAGCAAGTTCGCGGAAGGCACTCGCGGCGTGGCGAAGGCGCTGGCCGAGTCCGGCGCGGTCACCATCATCGGCGGCGGCGACTCGGCGGCGGCAGTCGTCCAGCTCGGCTACGGCGACAAGATGACCCACATCTCGACCGGCGGCGGCGCTTCCCTGGAGTTCCTGGAAGGCAAGCCTCTGCCCGGCGTCGCAGCGCTGCAAGACAAATAGGTTCATTTTGCGAGGAGGATCGGGATGCGTCAGATCGTGATTGCGGGGAACTGGAAGCTGAACTGTACTCAATCGGAGGCGGAGCGCCTTGTAGGCGAACTGCTGGGTCGCCTGGAGATCGCGAGCGGCGTGACGGTCGTGATCTGCCCGCCCTTTACGGCGCTGTCGGCTGTCGGCGAGTCGCTGGCAGGCACCGGCGTCGTGCTGGGATCGCAGGATGTGTTCTGGAAGGAGAAGGGCGCTTATACCGGTCAGATCTCCACGCCAATGCTGCGGGAACTGGGCTGTCGGTATGCGATCGTGGGGCATTCCGAGCGGCGCGGGCGGTTCGGTGTGCCCGAGCCGGACTTCGATGCGGACATTCTCGGCTATTTCGGCGAGAAGGACGCTGTCGTCAATCGCAAGCTGCGCGCGGCACAGGCGGGCGGACTGATTCCCATCTGCTGCGTGGGAGAGACATTGGCGGAACGGCAAGCCGGAACGACCGATGCCGTGGTGGCGGGCCAGGTGACAGCGGCACTGCAGGACGTGACGGCGGCGGAGGCGGCGCAACTGATCTTCGCCTACGAGCCTGTCTGGGCCATCGGAACCGGGGAGGTCTGCGCCGCGGATGAGGCGGATCGGGTTTGCGGCGTGGTGCGGCAGACCGTCGGCGGCCTCTACGATGCGGCGACGGCCGAAGCGGTACGCGTGCAGTATGGCGGCAGCGTCAATGCCTCCAATGCGGCGGACCTGCTCGCCCGACCCAACATCGACGGCGCACTCGTCGGCGGCGCCAGCCTGAAACCGGCGGACTTCGCTGCCATTGTCAAGGCAGCCAGGCCCTGAACGCCGTTGAACGCCTCTAGTCCCGGAAGGCCGGATGGAAATGGTTTATCACCGGTATCGGGGTTGTTGCCCCTTCGGCGCTGAGGAGACGTAGTCTCTTCAGCGCCGTCTGAACAAATCCAGACAAAAGGAAGGGTGGCACGCGCGACCAGAAAAAGCGCCATTCCTTTTCCTTCAACTGTTTCACTACCCTACACATATTCCGGTAAACGTATGACGGGTAACCCGAAGCCCGCCCAAATGTGTAAGCCTTCGGTCAGACAGTGTTCCAGCCAGATCAAACCGATCTGAAACAGGCTCAAATCGCAACGATTGCTGCGGT
>JBBQPO010000191.1:0-11879 GCA_038217285.1 Chthonomonadales bacterium | reverse complement strand
GATGGAGTTGGCGCTGGGCCTGCCGCCGATGACGCAGTACGACGCCGGATCGACGCCCCTGTTCCGCTCCTTCACCGACCGGCCATCACACAAGCCCTATACGGTCATCCCCCCGCGCACCGACCTCGCCGCCACCAACCCAAAGAAGGGCCAGGTCGCCACCATCTCGCTGGGCCTGGACTTTTCCGGCTACGACCGCTGCGATCCCAACGTCCTGAACCGCATGCTCTGGCACGCAATCAAGGGCGCAAAATCGCTCTATCCCGCCCCAACGATCGGAGCCCGCCTGGCCGCAGCAAATCATTAAGGTTTTGTTAGTTACTACCCAGGGGTTTCCGTCTCGGGCAACGATTTAGGCTTGCCCTCGTACTGAAGGATTATGTTGACACGCGACGAATTTCAGGTTCTCTACGATCAAGGTCCGGATGCCGTCTACGCACTTTTCCAGACCTTGTGGGCGACTATTGCCCTCCAACAGAAGCGCATTAGCGCCCTGGAGGAGCAGAACGCCCACTTGTTGGCACGTGTTGAGGAACTCGAAGCCCGCTTGTCCAAGGACAGCCACAACAGCAGCAAGCCTCCCTCAAGCGATGGCTACAAAAAGCCCAAACCCTGCAATCTGCGAAAGAAAACAGACAAGCACACAGGAGGACAACCCGGTCACCCGGGGCACACCCTGGAGTTGGTGGACAATCCCGACCACACTCTCGTGCATGCTCCCACCACCTGCGCAGGATGTGGCGGCTCGCTCCAAGACGCTCGCGTCCTCTGCAAAGATCGCCGACAGGTCTTTGAACTGCCACCTCTCCAACTTGCGGTGACTGAGCACCAAGCCCTCTCTTGTGTCTGTCCGAACTGCAACCTACTCAATGTGGGAGCATTCCCCGAGGAAGTTGCCCAACCCACCCAGTATGGACCCCAGATGCTGGGGCTGTGCGTCTATCTCAGCCAGTACCAGTTGCTGCCCTTGGCCCGCATCCAGGAACTGCTCGTGGATCTGTTGGGACAGTCGCCGAGCCAGGGCGCCTTTACGGCGGCGATTGCCGCATGTTCGCGGCGTCTGGAACCCGTCGAAACCGCTCTGAAGGCGGCTCTGCTGCATGTGCCAGTGCTGCACTCGGACGAGACGGGGGTGCAAGTGAACAAGCAGTTGCACGGGATCCATGTGGCCGCAACGTCCACGTTGACCTTCTATGCTCACCATGTCAAGCGGGGGCGGGAAGCGTTTACCGCGATCGGAATATTACCGCATTTTGGCGGGACGAGTGTGCATGACAGCCTGGCTTCTTAACCACGATCCGACCTACGGCTGTACCCACAGCCTCTGCAATGCCCACCTTCTGCGTGAATTACTCGGTCTCTTCGAGGCGATCACTCAGACCTGGCCCCAACGCATGAGTGCGCTTCTGCGCAGTCTCAAGCGCGCCAAGGAGTTTGCCCAATCGCAAGGGAAGACGGCCCTGGACCCGGTGCTGCTTTTGCGTTACCAGACGCTCTATCGTCGGATCGTAGCGCGGGGCCTTGCGCAGAACTCTGCCCCTACGCGTACCGGTCAGCGGGGCCGTCCGGCTAATGGCGTGTGTCGCAGCCTCTTGTTGCGTCTTGAGCGGCGTGAGGACGCGGTGCTTGGTTTCGCCCTTGATTTCGCGGTTCCTTTCGACAACAATCAGGCGGAGCGGGATCTTCGGATGATCAAGGTACAACAAAAAGTATCAGGTTGTTTCCGCAGCACGGATGGGGCAGATCATTTCTGCCGGATACGCGGTTACATATCGACCCTACACAAGCAGGGGAGCGACGTTTTGAGCGCTCTACGGTCGGTGTTCATGGGCAACCCCATCTATCCTTGTCTTGAAGCCCCTGTGCAGTAACTGTAATTGTCTCTATTATCGAAATAGAGTGGGCGCGTGTCACCCAGTATCATGGAAAGTGTCCCGGAAACCTCTGTTTCTGAGACACTTTCTCACTCTTTCTATTGCGCTGCAAGCCGTCTGACGGATCGGGATTAATGCTGCAACGAGGTCACGCGGGTGCTGCCAAGTTCCATGGTCTGGCTGTCCCGGTCGAAGTTCAGCTTCTGCCCGGTCACGATCGCCAGGAACTGCATCGGCACGTAGACCGCGCCGTTGCGGCGTTGCGCCGTGGCCGGCAGGACGAACCGGTGCGTACCGCTTCCCGTCGCGATCCGGCTGCCGAATTTAACGGTCAGTGGCTCGCCGGGTCCGTCAGCCGTGAACTGGCTCGACGTATACGAATAGCGAACGTGCGCTGCCTTCAGCACAGGAACGGCCGGTACCATGACTATCCCGTTCGCGATGAACGGGCGAGCGGCCGGCAGGAACGACAGTTGGCGACCGTCTACCACGACACGGACAGGCTGCCCGTTATCGCGGACGTCGGTGAACTGCTTCAGCACCTGATACGAGTCGAACTCCGTCACAGCCTGATCACCGGACGTCTGGTCGTCATACGGATCTCGGTTCGCATCGGACGTGATGGGATTGCCGGTCCGATCAGTCTGAGTCCGACGATAGGATCCTGTGTCTGAGCCGCTGGTGCCCGTACCGTCGTCGTACATCGTGACCCTGACGGTGCGGTCGAGTCGTACGCCCATTTCGGTATTCGGCTTCAGTGTGACATCCTTCGGTTCACCGCGGCTCTTGTCCTGGCTTCCCAGGAGATAGCCAAGGCCTCCTCCGATCAGGGTATCCAGGATCGTGTTGCCTTTCGTGATCGCACCGAGAAGCAAACCCGCGCCTGCCCCGTAACCGGCGTACAGAAGCGTTTTCTTCTTCTGGTCCGCCTTCGCGACAAGCCGCCCGTTGCTGGCCCGGGTGACGCTCTTGTCATCGAGGCCGATCAGCGAACCCTGGATCGGGTACGACGACTCGTTTGGTAAAATCACCCGGTCAAAATTGAGGGAGATCACGCCAGGATCCTTGCCCTGCATCGCCCGCACCGAAGCGACAGTCCCTTCGATCTCTGTTCCCAGAGGAAGATTAAGCGACCGCGCGGCCTCTGTGGACTGCAAGGTTGCCCGGAACAGGTCGCCCTTGCGAGAGTCCCTAGAGCTGAGCGTATCGCGGAGCTTGACGGGGATCACTGTCCCCGATTCCAGGGTGATGGTGCGGTTGCCCTGCGCCACAGCGGGCGCTATCTGAGAGAACAGCAGCGTCGTCGCCACTGCACTGCCTGTCACGAAGGACATATATTTTCCATAGTTCATTGGTGTTCGCCTCTTTCGCGTTCCGACATCGACTGCCTGGGGCAGTCATGGCAATGATCGATTCACGATCAGTCATCAGACGTGCGCCAGCCTCCCCATGTTCCACGACCACGTCCGACCCCACAGCCTGCACCTCATTTGAGCAGCCAGCGGGGTCGATTATTTGCAGGATCGGCTATCGGCTTTTCGCCAGTGTGCGTACACTATCGGAGGGAGTCCACAGGCTCTTGTCCGCCATTAGGTGCCACCCCCAAACTTATGAGGAGACTATTACCTTGGAGACTTTCACATCGGAGACTGCCGGATATGCCGTACAGTCGGCGACTTCGCCGGTCGCGCCGTACCGCTTTTCGCGCCGCGCCCCGCGCGCGCGCGATGTCGTGATCGAGATTCTTTACTGCGGCGTCTGCCACTCCGACATCCACCAGGCCCGCAACGACTGGGGCAACAGCCTCTACCCGATGGTGCCGGGCCACGAGATCATTGGGCGGGTGGCCGGCGTCGGCGGCGACGTGACGCAGTTCAAAGAGGGCGACATGGTGGGCGTGGGGTGTATGGTGGACTCCTGCCTGCACTGCGAGGCGTGCCTGGCCGGGCTGGAACAGTACTGCGAAGAGAACGCAACCCTGACCTACAACGACCGGGATCGACACGACAAAATGCCGACTTTCGGCGGCTACTCGGAACGCATCGTTGTGTCCGACAAGTTCGTGGTGCGCCTGCCGGAAGGGCTCGACCCTAAATCCGCCGCCCCACTGCTCTGCGCAGGCATCACGACCTACTCCCCGCTGCGCCACTGGAAAATCGGCCATGGCAGCAAGGTCGCCGTGATCGGTCTGGGCGGTCTGGGTCATATGGGGCTGAAGTTCGCCAAAGCGATGGGGGCCGAGGTTTCGCTGTTCACGCGCACCGTGGATAAGGAGGCGGAGGCACTACGCCTGGGCGCGGATCGTGTGATTCTCTCCACCGACCCGGCGCAGATGAAAGAGGTCGCGCGTCATTTCGACTTCATCCTGGACACCGTGCCCAATCCCCACGATCTGAACCCATACATGGCGACGCTCAAACGGGACGGAACATTGGTGATTGTCGGACAGTTGACGCCGCTGGATCCGCCCGTCAGCGGTGCGGCGGTCATCCTGGGTCGCAAGTTGATCGCGGGTTCGCTCATCGGCGGCATTGCCGAGACGCAGGAGATGCTGGACTTCTGCGCCGCAAACGGCATCACCTGCGATGTGGAAATGATCCGCATGCAAGACATCAATGCGGCGTATGAGCGTGTGCTCAACAGCCAGGTGCGGTACCGATTCGTCATCGACATGGCCTCCCTGAAGGCTTAACCGGAATCGAGGCATTACGACACTCCCGCGCCAACTCAGTCCCTCTCAGGAAAGGCGTAAGCGCCGCTGAAAAGAGTTCCGAAGAGTCTCAAAGGCAGACCCCACTGAGACCGTAAGGATAGGCGCTCAGAGGGGTCTATACTGTTGTGTAGGCCGAACCACCGGAGAGGGCACGCATTAAACGGCCCGCATCTCCGTAGGAAAGAGCAAGGCGGTCTACTGGCAGCCCTGCTTGTAGGGATCCCAGATGCTCGAGGTTCCGCCCGTGACCAGATCCGGATCGAAGACCAGGCGATCGTACTGCTGTGCCTTGCTGTGCCCGTCCAGGAACATCACATTGAGCTGGGCGGAGTGACGCGCTTTGCCGCTGGTGAGCACCTGCGCATTGCTGGCATCATCCGGGTTGTTGCTGCCCGCCGTAAAGTTAAACGTGCTGTTGCCCATGTTCTTCCAGTAGTACGGGTAGGTACTGGTGGTCGGATCTACGGCAGAGGTGGGCGTTCCGTACGTTTCGCCTTTGAGGCGACAGGGGCCGCTGCCCGTTCTGGGGCCGTGCGGCAGGGTGTTGTAGTAAGTGGCATCGACCATACCGACCGTATCGGCTGGGGCGCTGATCGCTGCGATGGCGAGGCCGGAGTTGGACCGGAACAGGTAGTTGCTCATCGCGTAGGAGTTCTCACCGCCGTAACTCTGAAAGGTGCCGGTCGCGCCGGTCTTATCATCGACGTTGACCCACTGATTGATCCCAGACGGGCATTTCCAGACATCGTTGTTTTTGATGTAAGGGTTGAGCAGTTGGTTGATAAAGATGACGTTTTTCGCGCCGGAGCCGACGCGAGCATCGCTGGCATACGGATTCAGGTTGGAGCCTGCGGAGCCGTTGAAGCGATAGCCGGGCAGGGTCTCGTCGTAGTCCTGCACGTACATAATGGTCGACGAACTCATCTGCTTGGTGTTCGACAGACAGGCGATCTGACGGGCTTTTCCGCGCGCTTGGGCAAAAACAGGGAAGAGGATCGCCGCCAAAATGGCGATAATAGCGATGACGACAAGAAGTTCGATCAGGGTAAATCCCTTGCGAGGCGAATACATTATTGGCTCCTTCTCCGAGTGAGGCCTGCTGTTCCGAATGACCCGGCAGTCGTGACCGCCGTAGCCGGGAACATGCAGTGCCGAACGTGAAACGCGAGACCCAGGACTGGATGATTCGGCTCCCCCATAAACGATGGGGGACTTGCGCCTGCTAGCTCTAAAAGCCAACGGGCGCAATCCGGTTCCTGGCAACCTCACCTTCGTGGAAGCCGTTACTGGGAAACTGCGTAACTATTGAGCGTTCAAAAAAGCACGAGGTTCGTTGTTTATTTAACCTCTGCCCTCTCCCGCACATGGTTGCAGCGGCTGCTCTTCTAGCAGAGCGCCATCCACCGTGCCGCTTCATTGTACCTGAAAGAGCACCCCGTCCGCGCAAGGGATCTACAAAAGCGGCAGGACGCGGGGCAGGTCGCGGCGAATGAGAGAGTAATGTGCGCAGGGTTCTATATGTCTCGATACGCACTCTGAAAACAGAACGGACAAGCTGCCATGTTATTTGATTCGACCGGGCCATCCCCTGCACAAGCCAGCCCAGCGCCCCCGGTTTTTGCAGCGGCCTCTAAAAACGTGGCTGGACAGGCTGAGGCTCCCCTGTTTGCTTATACGCGGGCAGATAGCACACCGGAGCACAGGACATCCGTCGTCATCGATGCTGCACGACATGCCGCTGCGCCAATAGATCGCAACGTTTTCGGCAACTTCATCGAGCATCTGGGGGATGTGGTCTATCCTGGCCTCTGGGCGCAGGCGCTGCTCAACCCGAACCTGGAGCGCATCGAGCTGGGCGACACGGAGCCGCAGGCGTGGCATCTGGAGGGAGCGACGTGGCAGGAAGGCGGCTGGAACTCGGCGCGTTGTGTACGGATGGCAGGCAAGGCGGCCCTGATGCAGGACGTCTCTCTGCCCGCCCATCGTACGCGGGACTATGTGCTGACGTTCGCGGCCCGAACGGTTACATTGGCCTCACAGGAAAGCGCCCTCACGCTGACGATTCAGGGAATCGGCGCAAAAAAACAGGGAGAGATCTATCTTCAACGCGAGGAGAGGATCACGGAAGCCGCCTGGCAAACGCACCGCCTGATGCTGAGGCTGCCCGCCGGACGCGTGGCAAAGGGCGAGCGGACGCGTTTTGTAGTCCAACATAGCGGAGCCGGGGCGGTGGAGATCGATCAGATTGAAATCTTTCCTGCCGACAGCCTGCAGGGGATGGACCCGGATGTGCTGCGGAAGGCGCAGGAGTGGCACATGCCGCTCGTCCGCTGGCCTGGCGGCAACTTCGCGAGCGGCTATCACTGGCAGGACGGGATCGGGCCGCGTGCGCAGCGCCCCACCCGCCGCAACGCCGCCTGGGGCGGCATCGAACCCAACCATTTCGGAACAGAAGAGTTCCTGGCGTTCTGCCACCGCCTCCATGTCGAGCCGCAGCTTACCGTCAATGCCGGCGACGGCACGCCCGAAGAGGCCGCAGACTGGGTCCGCTACTGCAACGCCCCGGCCACCACCGACGTCTGGGGGCGACGCCGCGCGGCCAACGGCCATCCCGCGCCCTATGATGTCCGGCTATGGGAGGTCGGAAACGAGTTGTACGGCTCCTGGCAGATAGGGCATACGGTCGCAGCGGACAATGCGGCCCGCTATGTGCGGTTCCGGGACGCCCTGCTCCAGGCTGACCCGCATCTGCGCCTGATCGCGACCGGCAAGGGCGACGAGTTTATGCCCGATGGCCTGCGCCACGACGCCGACTGGAACCGCCGCCTGCTCGAAGCCGCTGTCACCGATAAACGCCCTGCTCCCGACTATCTCTCCATTCATCCGCTGGTACCGCTTCCGGGCAACCTGAAAAGCTTCTCGTACGCCGACCAGTATGCCAGCGCGATGGCGCATCCGGCCTTCCTCGACAGAGTGCTTCTTCCGGATCTGGCTCGGCTGATCGCCTCCGTTCCCGGCGCGAAGGGCAAAACGAAACTCGCCGTCACAGAGTGGGGCCTTATCGTCGGCGGCGCCGGGTGGCAGAACGGCCCCAACCACGACGCGCAGGCCGGAGCGATCTACAACGCCCTGGCGCTGAACGCCATGCTGCGCCATAGCGACCTCGTGACGCTGGCGAACATGACCGCGTTTATGCACGGGGGTGGCATCAAAAAACCGGAAGGAGTCGTGATCGTAGACCCGCAGTACTGGACACAGCAGCTCTATGCCGCATCCGGTATCCTCACGCCCGTCGCGGTGGCGGCGGTCGGGCCGGGCCAGGACGTTCCGGCTCGCGGCTTCCTGCCAGCGGTCGCCGATGTGCCGGATGTCGATGTGTTCGCCGCCCTGACCGCCGACGCGCAGACCCTCGTCGTCTTCGCCGTGAATCGACACCTAACCGACTCCCGCCCGTTAAAACTGCAACTCGATGGCTTCGTGGTGAGGTCTCTGACCGCCACACTCCTCACCGCTCCGGACCCGCAGGCCCGCAACACCCTAGAACACCCCGATGCCGTCGCCCCGCATCCCTTTCCGGTCCCGCCCTGGCCCCACGCGCCCCACGCCAACTGGCAAACCACCCTGCCGCCGCACTCCCTCGCCGTCTTCACCCTGCACCGCCACGCCGCACCTCCGAGCGTGAAGCCATGACGAAACCACCCGTCACCAAGAAGACGGGACCGCAAATTTCTAGAGGAGATTGTAGGGATCCTTCAGCAACTGGTGGGCCAGGTCTGATTGCGGAGAAGGCAGCGCCCTCTCGAAATTGGTGATTGCCTTGCCCTGGCGCTGATAGAGTTTGCTCTCTATCTGATGCACCAACACATTGCGGCCCCAGCCATATTCTGTTGTCTGGCGAGCATACCAGAGGCGCTCTTCCGCCGTGTTCAGGTAGTCGAGCAACCGCACGTTGTGGCCCCAGGGTATTTTTGCAGCAAGCTGCTGCAAAATTGGCTCCTCCGGCTAGGCTTCGGCGAACGAGCGCATGTAGCGAAGGTTTCGGGGCGAAAATCCTTTGATGTCTGGAAACTCCCGGCGCAGATCGGCGGCAAACTGGTCCACAAATTTTGCTCCCCAACCTTGCTCTCGCATCTGCCGGGAAATGTCCCCGCCGATCTGCCAGTAGAGCAGAACCAGTTCGCTATTGACGGCCAGCGCCGCCCGGACCTGTGCCGTGCGTATCCGGTCCTTCACAGATTGGAGCAGCTTGTCATATCCTGAGAACGCCGTCGGTTCCTCGGGTATCAGGTTCTCGTTCATCTTCCCTCCGAAAAGTTATCGCTATGCCGGTCGCCCCAACCGGGCGAGCCATCGAAAAGAGTAATGGTGATCTGTTCTCCTCCTCTTTGCTACGTTGTTGGTGGAACGGTTGTGAGAGAGCCTGCAGTGGAAAGGACAGTCGCTCGGTTTCTGGAAGACAGGGTTTTTAAGCCCGCCGTTCCCATCGTCGAATACATAGGGTTCCCAGCGCCGAGATGCTGGCAGCCATGTCTTCCGGGTAAGGTTATAGCGATAGACCACGCGCTCCTGCAGCCGTTTACCAGGCGGTTCACCTGGTCTGTTCTGTGCAGTCCAACGGTCGAAGAACACGAGGCGCTGAAGCACGCCGTGCTTCGACACCCAGCAGATGCAACCTTCGTCACGATGCGAAATTCCGAATGTCTCCTTCAATCCATGTTCGTCTACGCGATAGAGCCCATAGTCTCCCCAATCCGCCCGCGTTCGCTTCACTAGGATTTGCGGCGCTTCCTGGCCCTGGACCCGGATAGCGACGGCAACGTCTATTGCTGCCGCATTGGGCTCTTGATACAGGTCATGGTCTCGCCACACCCTCTTGTGCCCACCCATAACCCGCGTCAGGCGCGTCCGCAGTAGACATTCTGCCAGATTCTTAGGCCCTTGTGCCCGGCGCGACGATGCCCAGTATTCCAGAGTGTAATGCGCCCTCAACCGGTTTCCTGTCGGCGCTGTCCAGGTCAGACGCTCATGAAATCGTGGCAGCGTTTCCGCCTGTACAGGCACCAGGTAATAGAGAAGGATTCCTATCAACAGGCCCAGGATTGTACTATGAGATAGTTTCATTGGCTGCCTTTCGATGTATAGGTGGCTCGGCCCTGACGTGTTCCTATTCTACAGTGAAGGGGGAATTACATTCGCTTGATCCTCACCGGAGCAAACGCCTCGCGGACGTCGGGAGACAGTTGCTGTCAGCAGGTCGCGTCCGATTTCACTCCTCTGTATGATTTCCCAAGGCCGCAGGGGAACCGTCTGTTCCTGTCGAACAGAGGGGCATGACGACAAACAATGACAGCAGAATAGAGATCGGACCAGCGGTAAGGAACGATCTGCCCACACTTTCGGTGCGCTATCGGTATCCCAATCGAGACGATACTTCATTGGCAGTAGACGGTACGCTCGATGTGGACTACCGG
The DNA here is from genome assembly GCA_038217285.1 of Chthonomonadales bacterium. Classification (GTDB taxonomy): domain Bacteria; phylum Armatimonadota; class Chthonomonadetes; order Chthonomonadales; family Chthonomonadaceae; genus JANXLO01. The sequence continues at coordinate 1,821 of JBBQPO010000191.1, read as the reverse complement.
AAGTTGCGCCAACGATCTACTTCGCCCCTGCCCTGGATTGTGAAAAGAGCGAGACAGTGGAGCATGGGCTGGCAGTGCGTAATTCTCGGCATGACCCTGTCCGGACCGGTGACCGCGCAGGAAGTTACTGCCGCTCCGAAGGAGACTGTCATGACCACGCCGCTCCATGCGAACCTGCACTACTACTTCCCGCCGGAAAAGGTGGTGAAGCGTACGCTCCGTGTCGATGTCTGCATCTATGGCGGCACCTCCTGCGGCATCATCACCGCCGTGCAGTTGAGCCGACTGGGACGTAAAGTCGTGCTGATAGAACCCTCGGCACACCTCGGCGGCATGACGACCGGCGGACTGAGTAACACCGACATCGGCAACAAAGCCGCCATCGGCGGGATGTCACGGGAGTTCTACCATCGGGTCGGGCAGAAGTACGGGAAGGAAGAGGAGTGGCGATTCGAGCCGCATATTGCCGAGGAAGTTTACGCCGCAATGCTCAAAGAGGCGGCTGTGACGGTCTACTCGAAAGAGTATCTGCATAGCGTGCAGAAGCAGGGTAACCGGATCGTGGCTCTCCTCACCGAAAGCGGCCTCAATGTACGGGCGCGGTATTTCGTGGACGCGACTTACGAAGGCGACTTGATGGCGCAGGCGAAAGTCCACTACATCGTGGGGCGCGAAAGCAACACGGTCTATGGCGAGACCCTGAACGGCGCGCAGACCCGCACGAAGCACCAGTTCGACGCAGTAGTAGACCCCTATGTGCGCGTGGGAGACCCGGCGAGCGGCCTGCTGCCCGGCGTGAACTCGGTGCCTGCTGCCCCGAACGGCACAGGCGACAAACGCATTCAGGCCTACAACTTCCGGCTCTGTATGGCGACGGCAGCGAACAACAGACTGCCATTTTTGAAACCGGAAGGCTACGATCCGTCGCAGTATCTGCTGTTGGCGCGCTACCTCGCCACCAGTTGGAATCAGGTATTTCAGAAATTTGACCCTGTCCAGAATTATAAGACGGATACGAACAATCACGGGGCTGTCTCTACCGACTTCATTGGGCAAAACTACGCCTGGCCGGAAGCCGACTACCGAACGCGCGAGCAGATTTTCCGTGCCCATGTCGTCTACGAGCAGGGCTGGGCCTGGTTTCTCGCCAACGATCCCACCGTTCCCGAACCGATCCGCGCAAAAATGAACACGTTCGGGCTGTGTCGTGATGAGTTCCCCGAGACGGGCGGGTGGCCGCCGCAACTCTATGTCCGAGAGGCGCGGCGCATGGTGGGCAATTACGTGATGACCGAAGCCGACTGCCGAGGCGAACGCGTTGTTCCCGATTCGATAGGGCTGGCGGCCTATACGATGGACTCCCACAACTGCCAGCGGTTCGTGCGAGACGGGCGCGTCTGGAATGAAGGCGATGTGCAGGTCGGGGGCATGCCGCCCTATCCCATCGCCTACCGCGCGATCGTGCCGAAGAAGGCCGAGTGCGCCAACCTGCTCGTGCCGGTCTGCCTCGCCGCCTCCCATATCGCCTACGGTTCGATCCGCATGGAGCCGGTCTTTATGATCCTGGGGCAGTCGGCGGCGCTGGCCGCCGACATCGCCCTGACCGACAACATCGCCGTGCAGGATGTGGACTACCGGAAACTGCGTCCCCGCCTGGAAGCGGCCCACCAGATTCTGGAATGGAAACAGCCTTGATCGAAAGCCTGTGCGGATCGATCAGCGGGTGACACGGAGGCGGAAGGCTTTGCCGGTGCGCCCGAGGATCTCGATGCGGACATGGGCGTCTTTGTCTTCCAGCACAAGGCCGTCATGGTAGAGGGC
>JBBQPO010000190.1:0-11960 GCA_038217285.1 Chthonomonadales bacterium | reverse complement strand
CCTTGCCGGGTGCCGAGGGTTTCTGTCGTCTGCGCAGTTATCTCTCGACATTACGCAAACAGGGCAAGAATATCCTGACCGCTCTGGAAGGCGTCTTTCGGGGATCGCCCGAGCCTGTCGCTCCAGGCTAGACAGTAACCATGAATCAAGCAGAGAGTGCAGCATTCTGGCGGTAGCTTCGGTGCGGGGCGTCAGTCATGCGGTGTCAGAAGCCGCGATGCGGCCTATTTTTGTTCTTTCGGTTGTTGGAGGAGTTTTCGCACCTCTTCGTCCAGCGGATGCGCGGGGTTGTCGAAGGCGGATTGTGCCGTCCTATCGGCTCCGTTTGCCACGAGGATTTTGACGGTGGGGACGTCCTTATTTCCGGCGGCGATGCCCAGGGGCGTGATCCCATGAACCCAGGTCTGGTTGACATTGGCGCCATGCTCCAGGAGCAGGCGAGCCGAGGCGGCATACTTGTTCTGGGCCGCAAACAGCAGCGGGGATCTGCCATCGTAACTCAGCACGTTCGGGTCGGCCCCCTTGTCCAGCAGCGCTTTCACGGTGTCTGCCGGGTCGGGCCGTCGCCGGGTCTTCAGTTCGTCATGGGCCCATTTGGTAGAGAGGACAGCGTCCTCGAAGACGATCAACAGCGGCGTCGGTACCCGTTTTTCGGAGGGCAGACGCAGGGCTCCACTTCGATCCGGTTTGGCGTCTCTGTCCGGCGCGTTTGCATCTGCACCCTGAGCGAGCAGCGCGCGAACGGTCTTCACATCGTGTGTGCGCACCGCATGAATCAGCGCCTTGTTCAGCGCCTCCTGCTTCTTCGTATCCGGCTTCGCCTGCTTCGCTGTTGCGGAAACCGAAAACGCGAGGCACAGCAGCCCCCCGCCCAGCATCCAGCCTACCGCTTCTTTTCGCGTCATCTCGCCTCCTCCGGCCCGATTATCCTAATCGCTTATTCCCACCTTTGTGCAAGAGTTGGACGAATCGCTCCCTCGAAAGGTTACCCCGGAAACGACTCCTCTTGCGGACATGTCAGGTAATTCTGCTGCGGGGAGCGAGCACTTGAGCGCTGCGACTGGGAAGGTAGATCTGGATGCTCTGCTCCCGGCCATACATCGGGACAGACTGCAGCGGGTAGCGGACCGGATCGCTTCCACTGCGGCCGTGTCCGGAGAACTGGTTATCGTCGGTGTTCAGGACGACCTCATAGTCGGCGGCATCCGGGACGGGAAGGCGCATGTCGGTGTAGGAGGCGGTCGGGTGGAAGTTGTAGACGAAAACCAGTGGCCCCCGGCGGTAGGCTAACAGGCGGGCCTCCTCGTGCAGAGCCAACTGCTCGATAAACGGATCGAGCAAGAGATTGTAATGGGTGTCCAGGGCCAGCATCGCCGTGTCGAAGCGCTGCAAGTCGCCGTAACGCAGCGTGTCGTTCTGCGCGAGCGACCAGAGTCGGCGCGCGTGCTGAAACGATTCGTGGTTGCCTGCGCGCGGGAAATCGATCCACTCCGGATGGCCGAACTCGTTGCCCATAAAGTTGAGGTACGCCTCTCCGGCCAGGCTGAACGTCAGCAGGCGGATCATCTTCGCCAGGGCGATGCCCCGGTCAACGACGATACTGGCGCTCACCCGGTGCATGTTCGCGTACATCTCCGCGCCCAGCATGCGAAAGAGGAGGGTCTGGTCCCCGACGAGGGCCTGGTCGTGGCTTTCGACATAGCCGACATGCTTCTCGCCATGTCGCCGGTCCAGCAGTCGGGCGTAGATCGCGCCCAGCGGCCACTGCTCGTCCGACTTCTCCTTCACCAACTCGACCCAGTAGTCTGGCACGCCCATGTTGAGTCGGTAGTCGAAACCCAGTCCGCCTTCGGAAGCGGGACGCGCCAGGCCGGGCATCCCGGAGACATCCTCGGCAATGGTCAGAGCCTCGGCGCGTACGGCATGGGTGAGGGCGTTGGCCAACTGGAGATAGAGCAGGGCGTCCCCGTCCACATTGGCCCCGAAGTAGTCGTCGTAACTCGCAAAGACCCTGGCGATGCCGTGATCCCGATAGAGCATGCTGGTGACGCCGTCCAGGCGCAGCCCGTCGAAACGATACTCCTCCAGCCAGTAGCGGATATTGCTCAGGAGGAAATGCTGCACTTGCGGTTTGGCGTAGTCGAACAGCTTCGAGTCCCACTGGAGATGATCTCCCTGCGCGCCCGCATGGAAGAACTGATAGGAGGTTCCGTCGAACAGGTCGAGGCCCTCCTGAGTATTCTTCACCGCGTGGCTATGGACAAGGTCCATCAACACCAGCAGACCGGCGGCGTGGGCGGTATCGATCAGCAGCTTCAGCTCCTCGGGTGTGCCGAAACGCGAGGAGACCGCGAAGAAGTTACTGACATGGTAGCCGAACGAGGCGTAGTACGGGTGCTCCATCACGGCCATCAACTGGATCGCGTTGTAACCCAGCGCCTTCACCTTTGGAACGATGTCGGCCGTGAACTCCGCAAACGTCCCGATCCGATAGGCTTCGGTCGCCATGCCGACATGCGCCTCGTAGATACGCAGTCCATGTTCCAGGCGAGGCGGCGCATGCTCGAATCGATACGGCGTAGGCGGCATCCAGATCTGTGCGGTGAAGTCTTTGCTCTGCGGATCCTGCACGACGCGGCGGGCGTAGAGGGGAATGCGGTCCATCGTGCCGACGTCGGAGAGGATATGCACCTTCACCAGACTGCCGTGCGCCAGCGGATTCACGCCGTCGATGTCCGGCACGAACAGGGTCCAGACGCCCTCGTCACCGCGATCAAGGGGATGCCTGCCCCGGTCCCATCCGTTGAAGTCGCCAGCCAGGAAAAGCCGATGCGCGGCGGGCGCCCATTCGCGATACCAGACGCCGGGCTGCCCCTCCCGCTCTCCTCGATGGAAACCGAAGTAGTCGTGCCCCTGACTGATTGGGCCGAGCAGCCCGCCCTGCGCATTAATACCCGCCAACGCAGACACGTAACGATCTCGACGCTGCCGAATTGCGCCTTCGTAGGGCTGCAGCGTCGGGTCGGACCGGACGAGTTCCGGGACTTTGTTGTGCATAGTAGATTTCCCTCTCCTGACTCCATACACAATGGAACGGATACTATCGGAAAAAGAATGAGCGCCGGGGCGGTTAATGTGCCTCCGGCGCATCTGGATCTCGCTATTTCTCGAAGCGAATAAAGATCTCTTCGTAGCGCGCAAAAGACTTACCCGTATCGGTGGCTAGTACGGTAACTTCGGCCCGCACGTAGTATGTTCCAGGGTTAATGTGCTGCCAATTTATTTCCACGAGAATAAAGCCTTCGTTACTGTTTTGGATCTTCCCTGTCGGATCTGTTTTGAGCCCATCAAGGAGATTACTATGCGGGATCAGGTTGCCGTTTTTCACCATATATCCTGTTAAGAGAAAGGCGACATCTTTGTCGACGGAAGCCGGCACGGCGTCCAAAATCTTAACCGTAACTTGCGCTTTCAAAGTGGCAGGCCGCGGTGAGCCGCCGGGCCGCTTCGTTCGTTCCCCGATGAGCCCACTCGTGGGATAGTCGCTTACGGCGAGACTGATCGGGATATCATAAGCTTCAAGAGGCCCCTTCTTCCTGCGGCGTTTTGGTACAGTGGTATCGACTTCTTCGAATTCAGGTTCCATGTTTTCTCCTCGGGTACGCTGCCAACGTACCGTCGTATAAGTTCGACCTCAAGGATGAGAGAGGTCGCCTCGGTGTACCCCCGCAACGATGTCAGCGAGGGGTGTGGTCTGACCTTCGTGCCATGTGAGGTCGAATTGGTCTTGCTGTAAGGCTTCTCTTAAGACTGAAATAGTCCTGTCAACACGTACTTGAGTAGCTGGAGAGAGGCGTGTGCCAGCGCTTTCTGCGGCCAGATGCGCCGCTGAAAGCAACATAACCGCGTCTGTGTAACGTCCTGACTCAACATAGACGGGCGCTAAGGCTACCCACGCGAGGACAATTCCTTTCCCGTCCCCGAGCTTTGCGAAAATATCGAGGCTTTCGATAAACAGCTTTTCAGCATCCTCATAATGTTTGCAAAAGAGCGCCACGTCGCCCAGGTTGTACAGCGCATTGGCCTCACCCGCCTCGTTTGCACAGGACCGGTGCAGACGCAGGCTCTCTTCCAAAAGAGGGAGAGCGGCGGCATGGTCACCTGAATCGTTTAGCGCTCCCCCAAGGTTGTTCAAAACAGCGCAGATATGCTGATCGTCTTTAAGATCGCGATAGATGGTAAGGCACTGCTGATATAGAAGGGTCGCCTGCGAAAAGTTTTTCTCATACCGCGCAATCATAGCCATATTGTTAAGCAACATCGCTGTCTCAGGCAGAACGTCCATCCGCTTCCAGATCGCAAGGCTCTCCTCATAGAATCGCTTTGCCGACTCGATCTCGCCTTGTGTCCAGGCAAGGATACCGAGAATGTTGAGAGTCCTGGCACGCTCTCTCTCCTCAATTCCTGCGGCCTGCGCGAGTGCGCCTTCCAGCCAGGCACGGGCTTCGACGGCCGGACCCCGTCTAAGCCAATAGCGGTGCAGCGCCAGCGCCAGACGGAGCCGAGTTTTCGGATCAATGGACCACTTGAGCGCGGCGCGGAAATTGTCCTGGTCGGCCTCGACTCGGTCCAGCCAGAGGGCCTGCTGGGTGCCCTGAAGTTCAGAATCAGCGTGTATGGCGTAGGAGAGAAACCAGTCTCGGTGTTGATCCCGTACGGCGCTCTCCCTCTCTGCGGCTAATAGCTTCTCGACCGCGACTTCGCGAACCGGCTCCAACAGCCGGTAGCGCGGATCGGGTAGGGCGTTCTCATCGAAGAAGACGAACGATCTATCTACGAGGCCCTTGAGCAGACGCAAAACATGGGTCGGGCTGTGGTCCGGGGCGGTATTCATGGCGCGCGCCGCTTCGAGGGTGAAGCCGCCGACGAACACGGCGAGGTTCAGGAAGAGCGCCTGTGCATCGGGCTCGAGGCGGTTGAAGCTCCAGTCCACGGTTGCGCGCATCGTCTGCTGACGCGCAGGGATAATGCCGAGGTCGTCCGGCGGCTCGTTGATGAGATCGCTCAGTTCGCGGGCGATATCGTCCAGTGGCAGTATCCCGACCCAGCGGGCGGCAAGCTCCAGCGCCAGCGGAATGCCATCAAGGGCGCGGCAGATCTCCGCCACCGCCGCTGCATTCTCTCGGGTCAGCGCAAATCCGGAGCCGGCCTCGGCGCGCGCGGTAAAGAGCTGCACGGCTTCGCTGGCGCGCAGCATGGCGAGAGCAGGCCGCACGGACCGATTCGGCAGCCGCAGCGGAGAGACTTCGAAAATTTGTTCGCCCGGTACGCCCAGGGATTCGCGGCTCGTCGCCAGAATACGAAGATCCGGGCAGGTCGAGAGAAGCGCATGCGCAAAGCGTGCACACCCGGCCCGCAGGTGCTCACAGTTATCCAGCATAAGCAGGGTGGGGCGTTCGCTCAGACGGGCGGCGAGAGCCTGCTCGACCGTCTGTTCTGCAGGTACATAGAGCCGGAGCGTACGTGCAACTTCACCCGCGATCCGTTCGGAATCCGTCAGGGCCTCCAGCCGCACGAGCCAGACCCCGCCCGGATAGTCGATCGCCAGGGAGCGGGCCGACTCGATGGCCAGTCGCGTTTTGCCGCATCCGCCCGCGCCGCGCAGCGTCAGCAGTTTCTGCCTCTCTAAACGCCGCGTAATCTCACGCATCTCCGCTTCGCGGCCCACAAAAGAGGCGAGAATCTCGGGGAGGTTGCCGACAGTTTCGGTGACAGAGCGGAGGGGCGGAAAGTCCGTGGGAAGGCCGGGGGCTTCGATCTGATAGATCGTTTCGGGCCGGGACATCCCTTTGAGGCGCCAGGCGTTCAGACTGCGGAAGGTGACCTGTTTCGGCGCGAGTTCCCCGACCATCTCATGAACCGCCTGCGTGACGAGGATCTGTCCGCCATGACCGAGCTCACAGACACGGGCGACACGATTTACGGACGGGCCGACATAGTCTCCCTCGCGACATTCGGGTGCGCCGACATGCATCCCCATGCGCACCTTGATTCCCGCTGTGGCCTCATCCCACGGTTCGGCCGACAGGCGACCCTGGGCTTCTGTGGCAGCGTTCAAGGCGTCCAGTGGGGAGGCGAAGACTGAGCAGAAAGCGTCTCCAACCGTTTTGAAGACGACACCCTTGTTGGCTTCGATGGCCTCTCGTAGCAACACGTCGTGGCGTGCCAGTGCGACAGCCATCGCCTCCGGTTGAGTCTCCCAGAGCTTTGAGCTGTTCTCGATGTCCGTAAAAAGAAAGGTGACCGTTCCGCCAGGTAAGTTCAACAGGAACCTCCAGAGTACAACTGACGAACAACCTTTATCCCGTTCACTTATCGGACCCGGTTTTCCTCCTGCATTATGTTAGAGCGTTGGCCCTTCAGCGCGTTTTGCCACTGCCCCAGGCCTTCTGCGCCCATCGGTCCATGGCGTCGTAGCGATCCTCCCAGGTGGTGTACATCGCGCCGTCGATGCCGGGAATGGTCCGTGTATTGTCGATCCACTTCGTGATCGCTGCGCCGTCTTCATCGCCATCGTAGTAGCCGGAGAGGATCTGTTTCAGGCCCAGATCAGCAAAGAACTTCGCGTTCTTGCCCAGTAGCCCGCCGTGCCAGTTGACGATGCCGACGTCTTTGTCGAGGCCCAGCCAGGAGCCTTTCAGGGGGCCGTTCACCGCGTAGAAGTGATCGACCGCGTTGTGGAGAGGGTCGAACATATCGTTCCAGACCCAGATGCCCGCATCCGGGCGAATGTCGCGAATGATCTGCGCGGCCTTATGGACGTTCCAGGCCAGCAGTTGGCCGGGCGTCATGTGCTTGCTCTGGCAGAGCAAGCACTGATTGACCACGCGCAACTCGTCGTGCGACATCAGGAAGGCGGCCGGGTGCAGCAGGTCGTTCGCCTTCTTTACGTCCTCCTGCCACTCCGTGAAGATCTTGGGTTCGCTGAGGCAACTCGTGATGCGCTCCTCGTAGACGATGAGGGGATGATAGTAGCTCACCCGCAGGCGGTCGCCCTCGTGGATGCGCGAATTCGGGGTCAATTTGATCGCAGGCGGCTCGTGATAGGCGCGATAGGGATGGAGTTGGGGATCGACGACTTTGACGTAGTCCTGGCCCTCCGCATAGACCGTGCCGTTCTCCGCGCGCACCGTCACCGGGCAGCCCGGTCGGCGCAGCACATTGACCAGACCGACCTCTTCGCAGGTCAGGTCGTCCCACCAGAGCTTGCCGTCCTTACCGTTCCAGGAGCCGACATAGAGCAGGCCCTTGCTGTTGTCGAGGCTGTTGAAGACCAGGTCGTAGTGGGTCCAGTCCTGGGTCTTTTCGGCGTGGAAAGTCTGAAAACAGAGGGAGCGTCCGGAATCGGCGGTCAGCACTTTGACCTCCGGGTCGGCGGGAACCATGTTCTCGGTCTTGACCCAGAAGGAGAGCCGATACTGACGGTGCGGCTGCAGCGCGAGCGGCTGCATGATGCGCGCGTGCCGGGCCTCGTTCTTGCCGATGCTCTCCATGCGCAGCGAGGTCTTGCCGCCGTGCACGACGTCATGGTCGGCGAAGGTGGTCACGCCCTCATCGTCCTGAAATCCCCAACGTTTGAAGTGGTTGCCGCCCGCCTCCTCGAAGTCCGCATTCAGGACACGCGTCGGGTTGTCCGGGTGAAAGGTGGCGACGCCGTCGTGGGGGACAAACAGCGCGTCCTGGGAGAGCACACCCTCCGTGTAGTTCCGGTCATGCGAGTTGCCCATGACGATGGCGACGAGATCCAGGCCGTACTTCTTCGCAGCCTGCCGCAGCTCGGGCGCTTTGGCGGGAGGGATATTAGGAGAGAAGACCACCCCGTTGTAACCGTCCGCCTGCGCTCGTGGGAAACGGGCGATCATGCGATCCACCTCTTTGGGATCGCTCATATCCCGCCACACAAAGAGCCAGTGCCGGTGCATCGTGGGCGCTGCCACCGTGCCGAGAGGGGCCGGTTCCGAGCGGGGTGCCGCCCCTGCACAGACGGAGAGCAGCATACTCAGCAGCAAGAGGATTCGGCCTCGAACCCAAAAGCGAGAAGTCATAACACACCTGCCTTATAGCGAGAAAGCATGAAAGCGTTGACATCGAACAGAAGATAGAAACGGACACCATCTATGGTGGTGCCCGCTACAAGGTTCGTCACAGTTGCACAGAACTCCTGCTCTGCTCAAAGGCTCAGCCTTTGAAAAGCTTGATGGGGGATAAGGCAACATGGGTCTGTGGCCATCTATACTGACCCCAGGAATTCGGACAGTGGTTTAAGGTGGTTGGCTGTGTGGACCGTCGCATGAAATTCGGTGTCGCATCCCCATGGGAAGGATGACATCTCTGCCACTATGAACGTCCGAGCAGAAGCGAAAAGGTAGGGTTATGCGAGGAGATTGACATCGTTCAGACACCTTGTCCGTGATACGAACGCGATTTTCTACTGTCCACGAGCATTCAGACATTCTCTGCCTTTCGTGTTGGGGACAGCAGATTCCTGCTTGAATTTTATCCCATCAACTCGGTCGGCAGGGTTGCCTGAAATGGTTGGAGAGGGGAGTCGGTTTCGACTCCCCTCTCTTTGCATCGGAAAAGCGGGATCAGGCAGAAACCTGCTCCAGAGACGGCCTTCCCCAGTGGCGGGGTCCGATGGCTAAGTTTGCGCCAGGAAGACATAGGCGTCTCCCTGCGAGAAATTTTGTCCGGATTTGCCGGCTCGCACTGTTTACGGATTGGGAAACATGCAAGGGAGAGTTCCCAGTGTCTTCAAGAAAGAGGTCTTATGACTAATCGATGCATTCGCGGTCTCTTTGTTCTTGGTATCGGGTTCGCCTTGAGCGCCCACGGCACAGCACGGAGGGCCCATGCCCAGAGCCTCTATCTGTCGGACCACGGCGACAACACCATTCGGAAGTTCGCGCCCAGCGGCGGCGCCGGCTCCGTATTCGCGAACAGTGTGAGCGGCCCGACTGGGCTTGCATTCGACAGTGGGGGCAACCTCTATGTGGCGAACGAGACAACGAACACGATCTTAAAGTATGCACCGGGCGGCGGATCACCGACCGTCTTCGCCACCGCCACAAACGGCTTGAACCGGCCGCTCGGGATTTCGTTCGACAATGCCGGCAACCTCTACGAGGCCAACTTCAACAACAACAATATCCTAAAGTTTGCGCCGGGCGGCGGAACCCCTACCGTTTTTGCCAGTAGTCTGAACGGTCCGGCGGGAGTTATCGTCGATGGGGTGGGCAATGTCTACGTGGCCGGCAACGGCGACAACACCCTCCTGAAGTTCGCCCCCAGCGGCGGCTCCTCCACGGTAGTCGCCAACGCCACGAACGGCATCAGCAGTCCGGTCGGTCTGGCTTTCGACAGCGCGGGCAACCTGTATGAGGCGAACAACGTTGGCAACACGATTCTGGAGTTTGCCCTGGGCGGCGGCTCTCCCACCACCTTCGCAAACGCCGCCAACGGTCTGAACGGTCCCATTGGCATCGCTTTCGACCGCAGCGGCAATCTCTACGCAGCGAATGCCAGCAACAACACGGTCGAGAAGTTCGGTCCGGGCGGGGGCAACGGGACGCTCTTTGCCTCCGCTGCCGATGGCGTGAATGGGCCGTACTTCATCGCGTTTGCCCCGAGCACTCCCGAACCCGGCGCTGTCGGGCTTCTGGTTAGCGGTGGTGTCGTCGGCGTGGGCCTGCTGCGTCGCCGTCGCTCGCGCCGCTGACAGCGTAAAACCGGCTCTCTCGAAATCAGACCTGACCTCCTGCCGCAGCAGCGAGGGCAGGTCTGATCTTTTGTTGGGAAATGATTCGCCTGAACATAGACGATACACGCTCTGCCGTGTCATCATATTCCTATCGGGCCGACCGGAACAGGCGGAAAAAGGAGATTTGCGATGCCGTACCCCTTCGATAGTGAACAAGTGGATCTGCTCTGCGAGGCGATCGCCAACCGGCGCAGCCTGGGCATCGCGCGCGTTCATCCGGACAAGCCAGTGGACAGGAGCTTGATCGAGAAGGCGCTGCGGGCGGCGGACTGGGCGCCGAGTCATGGCGAGACGGAGCCCTGGCGCCTCACCGTCTACACCGGTGAGAGCCGTCAAGCCCTGGGAGATGCGTTTGCGGATGCGTATCGTCTGGAGGCGGGCGAGCAGGGTTTCAAGCAGGCGACGTTCGAGGCGAACCGTGCGCGGGCGCTGGGGGCGCCCGTCTGGATCTCTATCGGGATGACGCCCGGGCTTCGGCCCGACGGCTCCCTTCAAATGACGGAAGAGGATGAGGTGATCGCGGTCGGCTGCGCCGTGCAGAACCTGCATCTCGTCGCCAATGCGATGGGACTGGCGGGAATGTGGCTCTCCAAAAACGTCTTCATTCACCCGCATGTCGCCGAGTTCGTCGGGCTGAAGCCGCCGTCGCGCCTGCTCGGCTTCTTCTTCCTCGGCTGGCCCGCCATCCCCTGGCCGGAAGGCGAGCGCCGCCCACTCTCGGAAAAGGTGCGCTGGATGGAGACGCCCTAACCTTCCGGTCTGCTCAGCCAAGGGCTGCAACGGGATTAGGGGAGCGAATCGACAGTGATGCGGTCGTTGGTGTAGATGCAGATTTCGGCGGCGATACGCATGGCTTCCTGCACGATCTCACGGGCGATCATCGTCGTGTTTTTCACCAGGGCTTTGGCGGCCGCGGAGGCGAACATGCCGCCGGAGCCGATGGCCGCGACGCCGTCGTCCGGCTCGACCACGTTGCCGTCGCCGGAGAGGATGTAGATGGTCGTGCCATCCGTCACGATCATCATGGCTTTGAGTTTGCGCATCATGCGGTCGGTACGCCACTCTTTGGCGCATCCCTTAACAGGAAACACACAGAATTTCCGGATCTATTCTTCGCTCGGCAATCCGCGAAGTGCCGCTCTTAAATCGCCGAGTTGCTTGCCAAAGAAGCGAACGGTTTCAGCCTTCCCGGCAAGCGTCACATCAATCGTACCGTTACTGCAGAGCATAAGTTTTTGAAAAATCTCATCTGGAGTATGAGGGTTAGCGTATAGCCATTTTGCCGCACATATCGGGCACAAAGCAATTTTATTGCGTATTATATCCTGGACATTCACCTTTAGAAAGCGAGTTGCCTCGAAATAATACTCACCGCGGATTTTGAATGGCATCTCATCACAGCAGATCTGGCAAAACATCTGTCCATCCGCATTTTCACAATATTCCATCAGGTAGCGTCTATCTGTTTCGCGCAGGTCCTGTGAAGAGGTTCGTACAGAACGTAACCTCATCTGATATTTTACATCAGGAGACTGCTTCTGGCTTTCCGCAAGTTTTGCGGCGCGTTCATCCGAAATCTCCTCACCCTCCGGTAGAGATAATTGACGCCTTTTCCATGCCAGAAATTCCTGCCGTAGTCGCTTAAACTCTTCGAACTCTTGAGTTTCCCGTTCTTTTTCGAAGGCATCGACACGCTTCATGTCAAGGGCCTCAGAAAGAATTTTCGCATTATCTGAGAGATTTTCCCACCCGCTTGGCAGTTCAAGTAGGCTTATCTCTGAAGGTTTGCAGAACTTTCCCTGTCGGTTAGGGAGCCAGCAGGTATTTGTACACATATCGTAAATCGGTGATTTCATCCTGTCTTGTGTTGGAGCCCGATAATCTTTGTACCGAGAGGTTTGTACGTCCCCTTTGAGTATATATTGACGTTTAGACTATTTTCTCCCGTCCGAGACGGCGCTCCCAGAAGATTTGAGATCGGAAACCCTAGCTCTAATGATTGACGTTTAGACTACAAGCCGACGTTGCCGAACGCCCCGGCATTGCTGAGCGGGTTCATTGTCAGTCGGTTTTTGTCGCCCCTCGGTTCTAAGCCGCCTTAGAAGGCGTGGAAACAGCCGCAGAGGGCGCTGCTTCCACG